>PMCK01000355.1:30732-31461 GCA_003154095.1 Myxococcales bacterium
GACGTAAGCCAGAACGCGCCGCCCGGAAGTACGGCGAGCGTTGGGGGCCGCGGGGGTGCTACTGGCGCGGGTGGCGCAGCTCAGGTGTGTGGCGCTCGCCGATTGGTTAATGCTCACCGGAGCTTCGACTGTTCGGACTCAGCTTCAGATCTACGCGGGTCAGCAATCGGTAACAGCGGTCAATCCACCTACGCAGGCGTGGATCACCGTGCCCGTGAACACGAACGACTCGAATAATCCGCAGCGCCCCGCCGTTCAGTATCTGAGCTTCAACACCCCTGTACCGGCTGCCGAAACCGCCAAGTGTGGCCGAGTCGTTCTGACGGACCTTCACGAAAACGCCAAGGTTACTTTGGCCGATGGCACCGTCACGGGCGGCGACAACTCGGATCCCAGCAAGCCTTTCCCGACTGAATGCGGCGCAACGCCGCTGAGCCCGCAAGGGAAGGCACTCGAATTCCTCTTCTTCGATCTGTCGTCGTGCATCGCACCGCCGGGTGACACTCCAGTTCCGCCACCTCCGCCTCCGGTGGTGGTGACCAATCCGCCGCCCCCCACGACGGTGCCGGGCAGTCCCCCGGCGGCTCCGCCTCCGACCACGAATCCGCCACCCCCCACGACGGTGCCAGGTAGTCCCCCGCCCGCTCCACCGCCAACCACAAACGCACCTCCGCCCGCTCAAGTTCCGCCACCCCCACCCGCACCCCCCCCCCCCCCCCCCCCCCCCCC
>PMCK01000649.1 GCA_003154095.1 Myxococcales bacterium
CAAATCGCTAAACTTCCCGCAGGCATATGCTGGTGATATGCGGGTTGGTTATGCCGCGGATGTTGTTGCTCGTGTCGAGGAAACGAAAGGACTCGCTGCAGATCTTGGCATCTCTACCGTCATCGTTGCGCTATTGGTGGCACTCATCGTTGTGGCGTTCTACGGAAACCTGCGATCGCTTGCCGTACTTGGGTTACCATTGACCTGTGGCACATTGTGCACATTCGGAGTGGTTGCGCTGCCGCCATTGAGAATCTGTTCTCTCAATACGAACACGGCGTTTTTGGGTTCGATTGTCGTTGGCAATGGCATTAACAGTGGGATAATTCTCCTGGCTCGTTACCAAGAGGAACGGCTGCGAGGTCATGGGCCCAAGGAGGCCGCGCAAATTGCGTTAGAAACTACTTGGAGGCCGACACTTGCGGCAAGCACCGCCGCTGCCGCTGCTTACGGTTCGCTTCTCGTGACTGCATTTCGCGGATTCAACCAGTTTGGCTGGATCGGCGGGGTCGGAATGCTCGTGTGTTGGGCCGTTACCTACACGTTGGTACCAATTTTGGCACGGGACTGGGATCCGATGCCGCGCAAGGCCAAAAAACTCACCAACGAGAGTATGAGCGGTCCCGGTTCCCGCATTGCTGCAAGACTCGTTGGGCGTCCTGGTTGGGTTTTGGGCATCGGTGCATTGGCAGTCGTGGTGGGAATTTTTGGCATTTGGCATCGACGCGGCAACTGGATCGAATACGACCTGTCGCGACTACGGCGCCGCGATTCGGCCGCCCACGGTGAACAATATTGGGGCGCTCGAATGGACGCCACGCTTCGTCGTTACCTTACCCCTACGCTGATCATGGCTCAGGACGGCGAAGCCGCCCAAGCAATTCAGAGCAGATTGGAGCAGTATCGACGTTACGGGAGGGCTGCTGGTCTAATTGCTTCAGTCCGGAGCATTAGTGACATTATTCCGCCCCGGCGAATCGAGTCGATACAGGAGGCCAAGAAACTGAAGGCTGCTCTCACGCCAGCCGTTCTCGGCACGTTACAATTCGAGGATCGGCAGCGCGCGGAACATGCAGTGTCACAGGCCGCACTGGTTCCGTTGACGTTAGACAACGTTCCAAATACGTTCGTCACAGGGCTCAAGGAATTCGACGGAAGGGTCGACCGAAATGTAATGCTATTTCCGCGAATAAGCTCTGCGACTTGGGACGGCAATGCAATTATTGAATTCAGTCACGATGTTCGTGAAGCGTCTGAATATCGAGGGCAGAAGTCAGCGGTGGCCGGGGCACTCCTGCTCTCGGGCGACATTGCAAGCGCAATGCGTTCCGACGGGCCCCTTGCGACTGAGCTATCGCTCGCCGTTGTGCTCGTGATCTGCCTATTGGCGTTTCGATCTATTACGATGTCTCTGAGCGCGATGATCTCACTATTTGTCGGAGTATCCGTAATGTTGGGCGGTCTGGCCTGGATCGGCGCAAAGTTGAATTTCTCCAATTTTATCGCAATGCCAATAACCTTTGGCATCGCCGCGGACTATTCAATTAACCTGTTGCGTCGGTATCAATCCGAGAACAACCCCGACCCGCGTCCGGCCGTGCTGGGCTCCGGAGGTGCCGTGGCGCTCTGCTCGGGCACCACGATCGTTGGCTTTGGCTCGCTATTGATCGCGCAAAATCGAGCGCTTTTTTCCTTTGGTGTGATGGCCGTTGCCGGAGAGATTGCGTGCTTGACCACGGCCGTGATTCTATTGCCGTCCGCAATTTTGCTGGCAAATCGCTGGCGAGAATGGCGCTTCGCAAATTCGCGAACCGCAGGCTAGTCAGGAACACGCAGTCAATGTCAAACACAGCTGTAAAACGCGCACACCCGT
Source organism: Myxococcales bacterium (assembly GCA_003154095.1). GTDB lineage: Bacteria > Myxococcota_A > Polyangia > Polyangiales > Polyangiaceae > FEN-1139. Next base: position 1,874 of record PMCK01000649.1, read on the forward strand.
GGCTCTGGGTCCCATCCCTTTACTTTGCTGAAGGTACACCAATGGTAGCGGTGTCCGCTGTTGCCGCGATAATGTACAAGAACCTGGGCGTGTCAAATGCCGACATAGCCCTCTATACCGGCATGATGTACCTGCCTTGGACAGTGAAGCCGCTGTGGGCTCCGATAGTGGAAATCGTACGGACAAAGCGATTCTTCGTCCTTTGCATGGAGTTTGCCATGCTGGGTACCTTCTTGGCGCTTGCGTTCGCGCTCCGAATGCCTTCATTTCTGCCTCTGTCAATTGGCCTTTTGTGGGCGACTGGTTTTGCATCGGCCACGCAGGATATTGCCGCCGACGGCGTCTACATAGCCTCGATGGCCCCGCAGGAACAGGCCAATTTCGCTGGCGTTCAAGGCATGTTCTGGAACATCGGAAAGTTATTGGCGACTGGCCCACTCGTTTCGCTGACGGGCTATTTACATGACGATCGCGGTCTCAATTGGTTCGGTTCGTGGCAAGTTATAATGCTGGTATTTGCTCTTTTGATGGGGCTGATGGGTTTTTGGCACTTGAAGTTCTTGCCGCCGGGTGATGTTGCGAAGGACGATAAAGTTGCGTTGGCTTCCGCCTTCACCACAATGGGTCAGGCATGGGTGAGTTTCTTCAAGAAGCCGCGGATCGGGACCATGCTATTGGTAATATTCTTCTATCGCTTCGGAGAGGGCTTCATCGAAAAAATGGGGCCACTATTCCTGATGGATAGTCGCAGTGTTGGTGGTCTTGGCCTTCTGAACACAACCCTGGGACATATCAATGGCACATTTGGCATGGTTGCCTACATAATGGGAACGTTGCTGGGGGGGCTGCTCGCTGGTCGATACGGCCTGCGGCGAATCTTCGTCCCGCTCGCCTTTGCTCTGAATGTTCCTCATATTACGTATTTCTACTTGAGTCAGATGCTTCCGACGGATATTACGGTGATTACAACTGTGGTTACGATCGAGAAACTTGGCTATGGTTTTGGATCGGTTGGTCTCATTCTTTATATGATGCAACAGTTGGCACCAGGTAAGTTTCGGACTGCACATTACGCATTCGCGACCGGAATTATGGCACTATGCATGATGCTCACGGGTATGATTAGCGGTTCACTTCAGCAATGGCTCGGTCACAAGTTATTCTTCGTATTTGTACTTGTCGTATCCGTACCGCCAATAATGATCGCCTGGCTCGCACCGTTTCGAAATCCCGATGAGCTAGTCGATAGCTAAATGGAGATTGGTTGCCTGCCTCGCAGACTTATTGGGGCAAATCATGCAGACTTTAAAGAGTGCATTTTTCGTTCATAGCTTCGATTCTAACGCCTTCGGCCATTTGTCGGCTGTAGCCCTGGCGGGGTACCTTCAGGAGGCTGCTGGACAATCAGCTGATGAACTGGGGTTTGGGCTCCGAGACCTCAATCGGCGGGGGCTGACTTGGGTATTGGTCCGGGAGCATTTCGAATTGGAAGAGCCCGTGTGTTTCGGGGACACGTTGGAGATCGAGACCTGGCCCTCTGGAATCGACCGCTGGGCGGCCCTACGCGATTTTCGCCTGTTCAAGAATCAAAGGGAAATTGGGCGCGCCCTGACCAGTTGGTTCGTATTGGACATCGCGAGCCGGCATCCCGTGCGCCCGAAAAACGTGCTTACGGAACTGTATCACCCGCAATGCATGCACGTATTGCCATTGAGAGCCGAGCCGTTGGCAACTGTAGGGAATGCTTCGCTAGAGCGTCGATTTCACGTAAGATTCTCGGACATTGACGCCAATTTGCATGTCACGAATGCGAGTTATATTGCCTGGGCCATGGAAGCTGTGGCGGAATCCGATTGGCGCGACCACTGGCTCCGATCCCTCGACATAGAGTTCTTGGCGGAATGCGCTCTTGGAGCCGTTGTGAATTCGCGATCATCGTCAAATGGTGTGACTCATTTTCACTCGGTGTTTCGCGAACCGGATTCCAAGGAATTGGCGCGAGCGGTAACTGTCTGGAACAAGAAATAGTCGATCGGCATACCCTAAAACCAGGTAACGTACCCATTACTCATGCTGCGCTCGCGATTTTTACATGATAATTGGGAATTTGCCTGCAAGAGTTGGAACCTTCCAGCGGGGAAATTGGGCTGCAGCGTTCACGAATGGCGCATGGCGTGTGTTCCCGGCCACATACATTCTGACCTGATGCGGCACGGAATCATCGCAGACCCCTTCGAGGAGCTTTACGAGCTAGGTTGCCAGTGGGTCGACGAGGAAGATTGGAGCTACCGTAGCGTATTTGACGCAACGCTTGATTCCGAGTTGCCGCAGCGCAAGTTGAAGTTCGAGGGGCTCGACACGGTATGTGAAGTGAAACTGAACGGTGAGGTTCTGGTAACTCACGACAACATGTTTCTCCCACTCGAAGTGGACGTGTCGCACCAGCTTCGCGAGGGTCGCAATGAACTGCAAATCGACTTTAGTTCGGCGGCGCGAACGGGTCGAGAACGGCGTCGCGAGTATTTCAAGAGTCTTGAGATCCCAGAATCGGTTCGAAATTTCGAAGAGCGTTCCTTCCTGCGAAAAGCCCAGTACATGTTCGGATGGGATTGGGGCCCAAGACTTGTGTCAGCGGGGATCTGGCGCCCTGTATCCCTAATTGAATATAAGTCCCGAATTACCGATGTGCAGGTTCGACAAGAACACCTGGGGGATGGCAACGTAA
>PMCK01000235.1 GCA_003154095.1 Myxococcales bacterium
CTGCTCGCGGAGCGTGCGCACTGTTTTAGGCACCACCTCAGCGAAAATGAGCGCATTCTTTGGTCCCGGATTTCCGGCAAGCAACTGGGCGTTGCTTTCCGTCGTCAATTTCCAGTCGGAAAGTACATTGTTGACTTCGTCGCGCCCAGCGCCAAGGTCATAGTTGAAGTTGATGATCGGTCGCATGAATTGAAGCGCACGGCAGACGCGCACAGGGACCGTGACCTCGGTCGGCTCGGTTATCGGGTGCTGCGGATTCCAGCGGAGTTGGTGAGGTGCAATATCGCTGAGGCCGTTGCTCGCATCTTGGCCGCGCTGCAGGTTGCAACTTAATGCGCCAGCCCAATTGTCGTTTGCAATCCAGATGCTTGACCAATGCGAGCAATCGGCTAACATGAGAGCATGAGTTCCGATGAGCTTCGGATTGCCGCATTGGCCCTACCCCCCGAGGATCGCGCGAAGCTCGCTCAGGAACTTCTGCGTAGTCTGGATGAACCAGCAGAAGCAGACATCGAAACCGCTTGGCTGAGTGAAATTACACGCCGCGCCAGTGAAGTAGCAGATGGGTCTGTCCAGGCTGTCGATTGGGACATCGCAAGGGAGCGGATCGCAAATCGTCTCCGCGACAGGCGCAATGCGGCTCAAAATTCATCCCGACGCTGAAGAGGAACTGTTCCAGGGTGCGGCTTGGTACGATGATCGCCGCGCGGGCCTTGGCGACGAATTTCTCGCCCACGTTTATCGGTGGTTTGACGTGGTGCTTGAATCACCAGGTACGTGGCCACAGTGGCCGAGTACGCCACGAGAATTGACACCTCCAATTCGCCGAGTCGTTGTCGACCGCTTTCCGTATCTGATTGCCTACCAGGTCTTCAGCGAACACGTGCTTATTTTAGCTGTTGCGCATAGTCGTAGGAGCCCACAGTACTGGTTCGTGCGGGCTGTCCAGTGAATACCCACGGTCGACCTTGTCCAACTGATCGTTGCAGCTGACGGGCTGCGCCCGCAGCTGAACGCCGTTGTTGGACACCAGTTCTGTGGCATCAGAGGCCCTAGCCTTGGCGTAGAGTGAAGATTGGCAGCTCCGGCCGACAAGCAAACCTTGCAGGAACAACACTCGTACCAGTACCGCAACTTACATAGGCTCTGCCGATTGGAACTTCGTACCACCCTGAAATGAAGCGGCCGCTCCCCGGCGGACGCATGGGCGCAAAAGGGCCAAGTCGCCCCTGCCCGCCGTGCGTATGTCCAGCCAAGACAAGGTCAAAGCGACCTATCATCTTTGGAAGGCGATCTAAGAGTTCCGGACTATGCGTCAGAAACAGGCTCGCCGCGCGCGCGGCGTTGTCGCGAATTGCCTCGTTGATCCTCACCGTGCCGCCAGTAGCGTCATCCGTTACGACAACTCTTATGGCTGAGTCAGCTACTATGGACTCGTTAATCAGCAAATTGACGTTGCTTGCCTGATACACACTTCGAAGACGATCGGTAGGAATTCGCGCCCAATGCTCCCAGTTGCCCAGCGCGGCAAGAACCGTTCGCTGGTCGCCGCGGAAGTGAGAGCAGAATTCTTCAAGTATATGCAAACGGCTTGAATCGTCGATCATATCTCCTGTCAACACGACTAACGGAACTTCACGATTTCGAATCTCTCGAATGATGTGCTCCTCGACAGGCCCGATGTGTCTCAGGTGGGCGTCCGTTATTTGCGCAACTTGATATCCGTCGAGGGTTCTCGGAAGCCCACGTACCGGGATGCTATGTTCTGTGACACGAAGCCAATTCGGCTCGAGAGCAAATGCGTCCACTGCTGCAAGTAGGGTTAGCGCTCCACTCCCAACGATTAGTTTTCTTCGTGAAAGGATCGGTTGACTCATATGTACTTTGCCGTGGATTAGTATGCAAGTTTCGCCCGAACTACTCGTTTTCCATCATGGTCAATTATGCACCAAGCTAGCCCGGGCCAGACACTTCGAAATACTACGAAGTCTTGTGAAGCATTCTGAGCGTAGTCTAGTCCTGCTGACCTGGCATTTAATGCTACCCATTCTCTCGAGTCGTCCTGTTTGATGCTCGCACAGAATACACGCAAGCGCTCCAACCTGAATTCACGGTAACCCAGAACAGCCACCAGAGCCAACACCGGAAGTCCGAGAATGGGCATACATCCCACTAAGACATGCGAACTTCTCCTTCTGCCCGTATCGGTCATTGAATCGTCGTAAGTTGTCCATTTAGGGCAGCGCCCAAACAGGAGAGCTGACAGTCATTTTCAGGATCTTCGCCGAATTTACATCCTGCTGAGTTGTTGGATTCGTCCATTTGTCGCTCTTTGGGGTCCGGATCTGGCGAGAATGTCTCGTTCAACCAACCAAAGAATTTTGCGTAGGCGCCCCCGACATTTTGTGTCAACCAACAACTGGCTAAACAATGACGATAGGCGTCACCTGGACCATTGATTCCTCCTCCAGGTTCGTGGAATTGCGCTTCTGCAGAATCCATTGCCTCAATATAGGTTGTGAATGCCGCCGTCAATGGATCAGTGGTGGGGTCGAGCCCCAGTTGGTCCACGTGATTTACTGGCTCGTTTAGACAGTATGCATATATGTTCGTCTGGCCTCCGCCGAAGAGCAATGCGTCTTTGCTAACCCAACGCCCCACCGTCGAATTGTAGTCCCTTGCCCCAAATCGCGTTAGCTTGGTGTCGGGGTCAAATTGTCCTCCAGCAAACCCAAATGGCATCCAGTCGTCAGTTCCTGCAACAATAGTCCGTTCGCCGAACGCCGCATACGTCGCTTGGAACGGCACGTCACTTGAGTTCGCCGTATTTATTGCCAATACCGGTGACCCCAATTGGTCACTGACAATTCTGTAGGTATTCCCGCCGCGAATCACCAAATCTGGCGTATTGGCTTTGGTCCCGTAGATGAACTCGCTCACCAAGTTCCCAGTGCCATCCAATTCCGCCACCGGCTTCAACTGGTCCCGATAAATCCACTGCTTGGTAACCACGCCATTGACCATCTTGCCAATGCGCCGCCCCTTGCCGTCAGTGACGTACTCAATGAGCCGTCCATCGTGGAGACTCACGGCAATCAACGACCCCATCGCATCGTAGGTGCTTTGTTGCCCCCGCGGGTTGCGTCTCATTACGGCCGCAGGTGCTCGCTTTGCTGCGCGCCTGCGGGGCCCGCCAAGCACGTGCTCGCTCCGCTTTGCTCCGCTGCGCGCGTGCGGGGGACCCAGTACCGGGGTGCGGCGAATGAGCGTTTTCCGCCTTGCTACAACCGGATGCGTTTGGGCCAGCCCCATGAGCTATTCTACGAATTCGCGCCGTGCGGCTCAATGTAATTCGTCGTGCGTCAGCTGCGTGCGCATGGGCTACCCGGTACCGGGTAGCCCTGAGTTGGCGGTTTTGGGCTCGTCGATTGCCTCTGCGCTGACGATTGAATCGCCACCGCGTTAGATGGGTTGCGGTGTCGATGCGTTATCGATGTTCGCCTGTCAGTGCAAGAACCTCTACGTTGAGCTCCGAGCACCCTTGCAAGCGGGAGTCACCGGTAAGAAACGTGGCAACTCTCGCACTTACGCCCGTAGCGAGGTGTATCGCGTCCGGCGATTTGTAGCCGTGGCGCGCTCGAAGAATTGTTGCACGATCAATGATCGCTGAACTGATGTCAATTAGACAGACTCGAGTAGCTGAAAACAGATCATCATAGCGCTTCAACAATGAATCATCACCGTCTCGCACCGGTCTCGTTCGACATTCGAGCCGACTCAGTTGCGACGTAATTAGTTGAGCCGTTGCTGGGAGTCGACGCAGCCGATTCTCAACTGTGGCACGCCAGTCTGGGGTGCCTTCCACTAAGTAGATGAAACAACACGCATCAAGATATAGGTCAGGCGCGGCCATCCCAGCTGTCCCGATCGTGAGCTAGTTCCGCGTCGATTTCTGACTTTTCACGATTTCCCGTTGGCATGGCCGCGATCACTTCGAGAACGTCTGGGGCTCGTGGTGTTGATTCGCGTGCGGCGCGCACGAAGACTTCGACGTCCCCTTCTAGGTCATCGACAGATTCTTCGAGCTCTATGTGCCGCCCTTTGAGTTTTCCGCGGATTGACGCGCCTGATTCCACGGTCCGGAGACTACCTCTTTTGCGCCAGAGCTGCCAGTATAAGCCAACCTTAATCCACGAGCGCGCGAATTGGCACAGTTTCAGCCTGGAAATTCGCGCAGATCGAGTTAAGCGCGTTATGCCGACCGTCACGTCTCGCTGCATGGATGCATTGGTAGTTCCGGTCCAACTGNNCGCAGCTGAACGCCGCTCGTTGGACTCAAATGAGTACTTCCAGTCTGTCTACCAGAAGGTATTAGCGAGAAACAATAGTTGGAGTCGGATTGCGTTCATAAGTGCATCGACTCGATATTTTGCTGCTGTGTCAATAGCTCGAAGCGTCTCCATGTGGGCAAGATATTCAGCCCGAAGTTCAAGTATACCCGGGTAGACTTTCCACCGAAGCGGAATTGGATGCATGTCTTTTGCAATATCAGACGCTATTTGGCCTATTTTGTCAAAAAATTCAACCCCTGCGACCGTGGATTCATTTGCGTATTCAACTCGTTCATACCTACTCATTTTGAGAGTTGAAAGGCAGTCGCCGGCGATGGAACGTGTTCTATTGAGGCGCTCTAGACCCTCAGAAATTAATCGTCTTACACGACCCAAATCGGGTTCCACATTTTCGCCGCTCGAAATGCTAGAAATGAATTTTTCAAAATCGATGGAAATTCTTACTCCAATGCGCATGTTGTCAATATCGTCGTCGGACAAGGTGTTGCTGGGTAACTCGGCACAAATACGACTGACAATTTCATCCTTGTTCATTCTGCGTTGTCCTAAGGTGCTAGAAGCCCGCCGGCAGCACCGACTGCGCCACCGACGACGCCAGAACCTACTACAAGCCCAATTGCGCCAGTAATCAAACCACCCGCAGCAATAATTGCCTTGTCACGATCCGTGCAATGTCTGGCTACCTTTTCTAGTGCTTTCTGAACCCTATTCTCACATTCACTAATAGCTTTGTCGTGCCCTGGGTCGGGACAAACATTTTCCGATCTTCGTTGCTCACACTTGAGCTCTGCCGCGGCCAATTCCATGAGCGCGTTAAAGCATGCTCGCAGCGCATGTCCATCGTCGTCAATATTTTGTATTGGATCATTCCCAACATATACGTAAAGATTCGCTTGCTGTCCGTCAAACAAAATCGGGTCTTTGCTCACCCATCGCCCGACGCTAGAATCGTAATCGCGGTCGCCAAATCGCGACAATTTGGTGTCCGGGTCATAGATCCCGCCTGCAAACCCCAACGGCATCCAGTCGTCAGTTCCCGCAACGAGGGTCCGCTCGCCGAAAGCGGTGTACGTCGCCTGGAACGGAACGTCACTCGAATTCGCAGTATTGATTGCAAGCACCGGTGACCCCAGTTGGTCACTAACGACGCGATAGGTAGCACCAGCGCGAATCACCAAGTCGGGAACAGTTGCCTTCGTCCCGTAGATGAACTCCGA
>PMCK01000162.1 GCA_003154095.1 Myxococcales bacterium
ATCAGAGTCACGGGTGCCTTGTGCGACCCCAGGACATGATCGGATGCAACAATTTCTAGCGCCGCGTCGCGGTCACGAACACTCGATGAGCCTTTGGCAAGGGGCGGGACCCAAGCAAGTGCCGTTGCGCGCGCTGCATCGAACTTGAAGGCTGCGTCCCCGGCGTCCGATAAACTAGCAGCGTCCCCTGCCAGGTTACCAAAACCGAGTACCGGCGCGGAGCTCTGAGTCACAAGGTTCTGCGACAGCGTATTTCGTGATGCGACTTTTGCGTGCCGCAGCGACAAATATCCAACAAGAACGACACAGACGAACCAGACCGCGAGGACGATGAGGATGCGATATCTGGGAAGTGATTGTTGCGTCACGCGTCTCAGCGCCCATTGTGGCAACTCGCAGACGTGCGGCACAACTCCCAACGGCGGCCGGGACTCCAGGCGAAATTCCGGGCACCTTTGACAATCTGTCAAAACCAGGCGGTTTGGGCGCCAACGCGTCAGCCCCGCGTCGATGAATTTTGGCGGGAGATTCTCGGAAATCGGCTTGAAGCGGCGGGCACATGGGAATACGTAGCCGTGCCCGGCCCCCGCGAGTCGTGGCACAATATCTGCCTAGGACGCCGTTTATGCCGAAACGCCTGCTTACTTCCATTCTTGGATTTTTGGTTTTGACGGCACTTGGACTCGTGCCAGCGACCGTTGCCGCTCAATCGATTGCGGTCAATAAGACGTCGCAAGCTACATTTCTTGCTGACAAAAGCGGCAAACAGTTCAGTCACTCTTACACGCCGTCCACCACCCAGGCACTTTGGGTGAACAAGAATGAATGTCAGCAGGATTTGAAGTATCAAGTGAGTATCACCGCGACCGGTATTCAAGGAAATCGACTTGAAGTTTGGGCGGCGGGGACAAGTACAGATTGTTCAACGCAAGCCGCCCGATATACCACATCGACGGCGGTATGCTGGCGCGTATACGAGGACACTGCGCAAAATGGGACGTATACGATTTCCATTCGTGTTCAGGACGTTGTCGCGCAACACTATGTTTCGGATGTGAATAGTCAGTATAGCGCTACCGCCGCTGACTGCAACGCTGCCGCCTTGAATATAGCATCGGGAGGCGTTGGAATTAGGCTTAGCTTCTATGTGTTTTCAGGCCTCACAACGGGAACTCCCACATACTCGGACTCATGGGATCAAATCGGGTTTGACTTGATAGGTCCGAGCCCACCAGAAACCGTATCAGTTGGCATTGCAGATACTGAACTGCACTTGCGCTGGAATTCGATTCTCGATTCGGATCGCGCAGGTTTCCACATTTATTGCGCGCCGGGCGTGAATATTGACGCGGGCGTTAGCGCGGGCGGTGCAGCCGCTACAGGTGGTGCTTCGGCGACGGGCGGTGACGATGCTGGAGTTGAGAATCTCGATTGTGCCAACCCGGACATCGCAGCCGGTGCGCCGCCGCCGCCGAACATGAGTCCCAAGGGGTCGGTGAGCACAATTACGGCTACCGATGCCTACGCGAGTGGGCTAAGCAACGGAACGCTCTATGCCTGCGCGTTATCGGTCACAGACGTTATGGGAAATGACGGCCTGCTTTCCCCGGTTGTTTGCGGCACACCGCAGCCCGTCAACGACATCTTCACCGCCTACCGTGCAGCGGGTGGTAAGGGCGGCGGGGGCTTTTGCAGTATCGGGCGGCCGGGATCGGTGATTGGACAGATGATACCGCTTGCCTGCCTGGCATTGCTCGCGCTACGCCGACGCGGCCCTGGCAGGTCCAAATCCGACGACGGGTCCCGTTGAACTTGCGATTCCGTATGAGCGCAATCCGACTATGAACTTGAGCTTTCGTAAGGGACTGCCTTCGAGCAGCAGATGGTTTGGCCTAGGCTTTGCCCTGGGCATATCGTGTTGGTCCGCAGCCGCTCAAGCACAAGGCGTGGATGAGTTTGGCCCTTACGGCCGCCCCAAAGACGAAAAGAACTACGAATCCCCCCAGCATTGGGCAGCCGAAATCAGGTTCGGGCCCTACTACCCGCAGGTAGATGAGGAATTCAACGGCTCGGCAACGCCGCTCGCCGACACCCTGGGCGCCAATCATCGTCTAATGGTCGGCATCGAAGGCGATTGGGAGGCGCTGCGCATTCCCAGGACATTGAGTTTTGGCCCAGGCTTCGGCATGGGTTACACGGTGCTCAGCAAGGCTGCGCAGTTCCAAGATAAGTCACTTGGCTACGCTGACATGAACACCTCGCTCAAGATTTGGGTCCAGTGGGTCGATGCGGTGGCGCATATCGATGCACTGAACAAGAACCTCCATGTTCCGTTGGTGTTCACTGCAAAGCTGGGCATGGCTCAGGCCCTTTGGTGGGCGGGCAAGGGGGATCTTAAGGCTAGCTATCAAGGTGTAATTGGTCATGGGCGGTCTTGGGGCCCGCATTGGGCTCTCGGACTGATGTTCGATCTCAACTTCATGCAGCCCGAGCGCGCCAAACATCTGGATGCCGTTTCAGACATCAACCACATGTACCTGTTTGTCGAATGGTACCAGATGAAGCTGGGCAGTCTGAGTAGCAACCAGATGCACGTAGGGGACAGCGACTGGGTGCTGGGCTACGCGCTCGAATTTTGAGAGGGATCCGCGTGCAGGCAATCAACGATTCCAAATTCCACCGCATCACGCTGAAGGGCCTGAAGCAATCGAGCTTGGTCTTGATAGCATTGACTTGCTCGACGCTTTCGTATGCGCAGGGTACAGATGTATTTGGCCCGGTGCGTAAAGAGCGTCCGGAACCCAGTTCATCGGACCAAACCTTGGCTTTCGAGGTGCGTTTTGGGCCCTATTTGCCCAATCTTCCCAATCAAGCCAATCTCACGCCTTCATTCGGAGACCAAATTGGAAGAAGCCACCGCGTGATGATTGGCTTCGAAGCAGACTGGCAGGCACTGCGCATTCCGGAGATCTTGAGCTTCGGCCCCGGCTTTGGCATGGGCTACACGAAGCTGACTGGCGACGGCACGGTCACTGACGCCCGCTTCACGAACAGTCCTTACACCGCGAGTTTGAAGATTTGGGCTCAGTGGGTCGAAGCTGTCCTGCGCGTTGATATCCTCCAACAGAAGTTCAGCATTCCCTTCGTGTTCTACGGCAAGCTCGGGGCCGCTCGCGCTACGTGGTGGTCCCACAACCACCCCTACTACAATAACCAAGTGGACGTGTCCGACTCGGGCAGTGCCCAAGGCCTGGCTTGGGCGCTCGGGGCCATGTTCGATTTGGGGTTTCTCGAACCCGAAAGAGCCAAGCATATGGACGCCATCAGCGGCGTAAACCACATGTACCTGTTTTGGGAGTGGTATCAGCTCAAGCTCGATGACTTCGGCAGCGGTGTGAATCAGGTGGGGGACAGCACGTGGGCGCTCGGTTGGGCCGCTGACATGTAGTCTAAGTTCCGCCGCCAGCGGACGGCCGACTTCCATTGAACACTCGACTCCCCCCGGACGCAGCCGGTTCACTTTGGATCCGGTTACCAGTCGCGATGGGATTTCCTTTTGGGGGGCTTGCCGGCACGCCCAAGTGGACTGACGTTTCGCGCGTGCCCCCCGAGCGCCCCATCTTCCCAGCGCGAGGGGGGCTGATTTCTTGAGCGGCTGCGCTCGCGTCCGAGATCGGCAGAGCGCCGAATTTTCCGCAAAATGCCACTAGATTTTAGCAATTAGCGAAAGCGCAGCAGGCGATTGAGATGTCGCCGTTCCCAGTCGAGCGCGCGAATGTATTGCGGATATTGCCGTTCGCGCAGCGAGAAGAGAGCGGGATGAATCGCGGTTGTCTTCCCAATACGAACCGGCGGTATGACGTGGTGCAACAACTCGTGAAACACGATGTACGTCACGAAATAGCGAGGCACCCAACGCTGGTCGAGGGCGGGATGGATGCGAATCAGTCGCTCGGTTGCGCTATAGGTGCCAAGCTTGATAGCGGTCCTTGCATTGCCCTTCGGCGCCGTGCGGCGACCCCAAGTGATGAGCGCATCGGAGGCCTGCCCTCCGAAGTAGCGGGAGTTGATCATCTCCTGGATGGCGCCAAGGTCATGATATTGACCCTTGGTTCGGAGAGCATGCCGAACGGGTCGCTCGGCGCGGATCCGGAAGCTATTTGAATCGATATAGTCGCCGACTATCTGCGAGGCGTCGCGGTCCCCTCGCACCACGTAACGAACCAGGGCTTCCTTCACGCGCTCGGGGGCATCCAGGAACATCATGTGGATGCGCACGCGCAGCGTGCCCCTAGAGCGCAGATTGGTGACCATGCGCCTGACGTTGTCAGTGACTGCCAGCTGAACCGGTCCGCTACCCGCTAACTCGAGTCGCCGCTCGAGTGCNNCGCCTCAAAACGGCGGCCCTTTTCGGGGACACCCAGGGAAATGTCTGTTGCGTCATGGGACAATGATCGAGTTACGGGGCAGAGGGTCTAGCGTCAAGTGTCTGAATTAACTCTAGTAATTACATGCATTTAGAAGTCTGATCGGGCCAGCGCCCCCGATGGGTCAAACCAGCCAAGAATGGGCCAAATCAGGTCGTTGGCCACAGCGCCGAGCCTCAAAATAGGCAGTCCACTCCGCGCCACAGCCCGCGCCCGCCAACGGGTAATCCCAAGCTTTTCCTGAGGTTATCCACAGGCCGGCCACCCACGAATGCGCATTCAATGTCTATTCATGCGTTACAAATCGGAGCGTCACGAACACTAGTTGCGCAATATTTTATGCAAGTGCCTTGGGTGCTTGAGCGATCAACTCATCTGAATCCGCATCGAGTCGCGGTTGACCTACCTGGCACCTGCTCGCTTGGCAGCACCGTTATTTCGAGGATCGGTGACGACCTTACTTGCGGCAGCTGGTGTCGCTTTGATATCCGATGCACCCTTCGACGCCGGCTCTCGCGCCGGTGATTTTGCGGCACTGGTCTCACTTGGAATCGGATCAGGCTTGGAGCCTCCCGTGTGGCGGCGGATCCCGTGCTTTTCTAGCAGACGCGCCTCGAGCTTCGACATCAATTCCGGATGTTCGTCCAGATATGTTCGAGCGTTGTCTCGGCCCTGACCGATTCGCTCGCCATCCATCGAATACCAAGCCCCGCTCTTTTGGATGATGCCTTCATCCGATGCCATATCCACGACTTCTCCTGAACGACTGACACCATAGCCGTACAAGATGTCGAATTCGACTTCACGAAATGGGGCAGCCATCTTATTTTTGACGACTTTGACCCTTGTCCGATTGCCCACGACCGCAACATCCTTACCGGCTACTGAGGGTGTTGCCTCCTTGATGGCACCGATGCGTCTTACGTCCAAGCGCAAAGAAGCGTAGAATTTCAGGGCATTTCCGCCGGTTGTCGTTTCGGGGCTCCCAAACATTACCCCGATCTTCATACGAATTTGATTCGTGAAGTAGATGATGCAATTGGAGCGGGAGACCGACCCAGTGAGCTTGCGCAGGGCCTGGCTCATTAGCCGCGCCTGCAGCCCTACATGCGAATCACCCATGTCGCCTTCGATCTCCGCCTTGGGTACCAAAGCAGCAACTGAATCGACGACGATTAGATCGACGGCGCCTGAGTGCACGAGCATGTCTGCAATCTCAAGGGCTTGCTCGCCGTAGTCGGGCTGACTGATTAGCAATTCTTCAGTCTTGACGCCGAGCTTCTTTGCATAGTTGATATCGAGGGCATGCTCGGCGTCAATGAACGCAGCAACGCCCCCTAGTCGTTGAACCGAGGCGATGGCATGCAGCGTTAGCGTCGTCTTGCCACTGGATTCTGGCCCATAGACCTCGATGATGCGCCCGCGCGGGTAGCCTCCGATGCCGAGCGCGACATCTAGACCCAGCGAACCCGTAGGTACGACCTCGATATCGCCTCCAATGGTCTCACCCTCTTTGAGGCGCATGATGGCACCTTTGCCGAATTCCTTTTCGACATTGGCTATTGCAAGTTCGAGTGATCGCGCCTTTTGCTTAATATCTTCCATGTGGAAGGATCCTTCTTGGGCTACGGGGAGAGGCAAACGCGTTTAGCACCGCCGCCTCAGAAGCCATAAGTACTGCGCAGCCGTTCAGATGTCAAGAATGCGATAGGTCGTTCCTTGTCAGTTCCGGCTAAATCGCCGGAATTACGATTATTAACGCTACCTGGACTGCGTTCATTGATATTAAGTCGTTGAAATTACTTAGTGAAATTACGCGAGCGGGGTCGGGGCCCCGCGAGCCAACGAGACAGGAAATCAACGGTTGCCACTGAGACCTGTGCATTTGAAGCAACAGGCAGGCGTGGCGGAAACAAAATATACCGGCCAAAACGCAAGAAGGAACCGAGAGAGACGCTGACACAAGGAAATCACCCCGGAGGGACAACAACCGCCTGGGCCCAGGTGCCGCTTAGGCCGCTTTTCGTGATGGCAACGCGCTCAGCCCTCCGTGCGGTGGCCCTCAGGACCTCAAAGTGGAAGCCGCACCAATCGAACGCGTCTCCTGTGCGAGGGATTCGTCCTAGGTGGTCAGCTACGAAGCCACTGACCGTTATAGCGTCAACTTCGTCCGCAGCTTCTTCGTCGACGCCGAGCAGCGTGAATACCTTGCGAGTCTCCGCGAGGCCCCGACACACGAGACTACCATCCGGTCGCCGGACTATGTGCGAGCCGATGCGGTCACTCTCGTCTTCAATCTCGCCCACGATCTCTTCGAGCACGTCCTCGAGTGTTACGATTCCTTGAGTTCCGCCATATTCGTCGACAACGACTGCCATATGTCGCCGCTCTTGCTGGAATATACGTAACAGCCGCTCCAGAGGAATGGTGGAAGGTACGACCAGAGGCGGCTGCACGAGCGCCTTCCAGTCGACCGAATTCGGGGATTGGTTCAGCTGAAACAACAAATCCTTGACCAGAACGATCCCCTGAACCAAGTCGAGGTCGTTGCCAGGGACGAAGGGAAGGCGGCTGTGGCCGCTGCGTCGGACGACGGCAAGATTATCTTCCAAACTGCGTTCCGGCGACAGAAAAACAACGCCATTTCGGGGCACCATGACGTCATAGGCAGTCAATTCGGCAAGTGCGATGGCACCTTCGATGACGTCTGCCATTCGGGAATGTAGCGCGCCTTCCGTGCGACCGAACGCAGCCAGCAACCGAATTTCCTCGAGCGATGTCACAGGTGTCTCCTGGGATCGCTTCAGCAGGGCGGCCACGAATTCCGTGAGGAACAAAAAGGGCCGTAACACGACGACCAACGCTTTTACGTAGTAGGCGACGGGTACGACCAGCTGCCCCGAATAAGCAACGCCCAAGGTTTTGGGGACTATTTCACAAAGAAATAGGATCGATGATGCAAATGCCAGGGAAAACAGCCAAAGCGTATGCGCACCGAAAACTACGGCGTAGCTTGCTCCGGACAAGGCGGCACCCACTGTGTGTATGACTGTATTTACCGTTAAGATGGCTGCGATCGGTAAATCGATCTTCTTCTTGAACCCGCGTAAGATTCGCTGGGCGCGCAGATGTTTCAAAGCCTGAATCTGCGCTGGGCGCATGCTGAGCAGCACGGCCTCGGATATCGAGCACAGAAAAGAGACGATGTGCGTAATCGCCAGACCGAAAACGAATAACGACATCGTCAATTACCTGCGCACAATCCTGCCCGAACAGGTGGCGAGCTGCCCATGTTACGTGAGCTTTATCGAACGCGGAATCAGTTATCCCGCGGATAGTGGCTGTGCTCAGGCACCAGATGTCCTGTCTGCGTGGCCGGCTCCACCTTCGAAAGACTGCGAGCCACCGCGCGCACGAGATCTGTCTCGCGGGCCGCGGCAATTGCTCGATTGTCGTTGCTCGGGCTAATGCCGTTGTGGGCAAGCCCACCTGCTGGGTCAGACACTTGTGACTTAGGCGCGCATTCGGCGGGCTTTGAGACTACCGGCGTTGCTTTAATGCCGTCGAGACTCGGCGAGTGAAGGAAGTCTTTTGCCACATAGGTAATGCCGCAGCCAATGATGGCGCCGGCAAGTACCCCCAATGTGCCGCGCGCTTGGCCCACCCAACTCGAAAGCCGCGTACCGAGAGGCATCACGCGCATTGGCAGGGGTGCTGTACCGAACCAACCCCCGCTAGCAGGCTTGAGTGGGCGCAATCGATCGGTCGCACGACGGCTGGCGACGTGCCAAGTGGCGGGCGAACGCTGGGAAAGCCGATGCGCGATGTTTTCGAGGCGATCGAAGACAAGCTGCGCGGACTCCAACCGATGTTCGCGGTCTTTGACCAAGCAAGCCTCGACGAGCTCGACGAGCTCCGAATCGATACGCGTTGACAGATTCGAGAGTGGCTCGTGAGGCGTACTCGCGATCGAAAACATCAACGCGTTGTAGTTGGCTGCCGAAAAGGGCAATCGACCCGCGATGGATTGGTAGAGTAGGACTCCCAAAGCCCAAACGTCCGTGCGTTCGTCGACACCCTCTGCGCCACAAGCTTGTTCGGGGCTCATATAAGCGGGGGAACCGAGCACGGCACCGTCTCCAGTACGGATCCGGGTGCTTCTTTCCGCCGTCAGAACCTTGCTGACACCGAAATCGAGAACCTTAACAATCGGAGGTTCGTTTTCGTCGGTCTGACTCAAGAACACATTGGCCGTCGATAGATCGCGGTGGATAACCTTGCGCTCGTGAGCATGCGCTACAGCGCGGGCTACCTGAGCGACGACGATGCACGCGTGCACGGGTCGCAGCTTGCCGACGCGTCCCAGGCATTCGTCCAGGCTTTCGCCCGTGAGAAGTTCCATAACGAGGTAGGGCCGCCGCTCGTGCATGCCCGCGTCGAGCACGCTGACGATATTCGGATGGCGCAGTTGCCCCGTCGCCTTGGCCTCGCGCACGAAGCGCTGCAGTGCTTCGGGGTGCTTTGCCAAAGCTGGGAGTAGGAATTTGATGGCGAAGTCCCGATTCGTTCGCTCATTGCGAGCCGACCAGACCTCCCCCATCCCTCCCTCGGCCAGCGGCCTGAGGAGGCGATACTTTCTCGAAACTAGGTCGCCTTGCTTCACTTGCAGGATTCTCGGCCCATTTCGGGGGAATGGGCCAAAATCTCCGCTGATGCCTCCCCNNCTAACAAAATTTTCCCGTGCCGATGCGGCCAAAAATCCAGAACCTGAATCCACAGACCCCCGAGCAGAGACCGATCACGGATTGGGCGCCATGTCGGAGCTTCGACCCCAATGTGGGCGCTACGAGCTAAAGGATGACGGAACGGTCGTAGCCTGGGATGCACTGACGTCGACGCGAAGCGCGCAGCTGCTCACAGTCGAACTTACCAACCACTACAAGTCTCTCAAATGGAAAGTCGCGAGCGACAGTTCCTACACAGCCGATCGCCTTTATCTCGGGCGCGCGCAGCGGTTGGATGTCCGCGCAGCAAACAAAGCTCAATTGCCTGACAACTGTCGAGAGCTAGCACGCGACGCGCAATCGGTGCTTGTCGTGTCTGAGACGCTGTAAATCACTAGATGATGCACATGCACCCGGTCTCGCAACCGGCGTATATTTGAACGACACTTTCAGACGACACCGTTGCCATCGCGCAAGTCTGTGGGCATAGAACGATGTTGCCGTCGGCGCCAAAGTACCAACCATCTCCTTGGGAACAAGTGCTGGTTGATTGCGCAATCAAAAGGGATTGGCTCGACGTCAACGCCAGCACGACAATGACCTTTTGCGGATCGACGATCATACCAATCATGGCTTGAGGCATCGGGTAAACGCAGGCGCCGCCGTCCGTATCGGTCAACGGCGGGCTTCCGGCGTCCAATGCGTTCGGACCGGCACATGCAACTTCTCGAATCTGAGCCAATTGATCGGGCGTTATCGGGACGGTGCCTCCCTTTAGCTG
>PMCK01000186.1 GCA_003154095.1 Myxococcales bacterium
CCCCATATGAATTATTCCTAGACATATGTCGTCGGTATTGCCCTAGCGACGAACATCCGTGCCGGGCCATTGATTCCCGTGAACCGCAAACTGCCATGACACTTTAATTTCGGGGCTCCCTAGTAATGCATTTTCAATGCCCGCCGAAACCTCTCTGAACTGATTTGAGCCCCAAATTTGTCGGCCTGAATCGTTCGGTACCGCCAGCTGTCGTTTTCTTCGTGCCCTCAGTGCTCTTGGATGTTCACGGTGAATCCTCATACAGATGGTTCATCCAATTGAAACTGATTCGATGTGGGGGAACCCCGTCATTCGGCTCTAGGTTCTGAATCCCTGTGGACCCCTATTCACAGTTTTCACACCCATACTTGAGCAAGCCACACGAAACTTTTTCCATCGTTCATGCGCGACCTGCAAATGTTGCGTGCCTTCGGCTTTGGGAGAACCTTTGTCCCTGTGCCGGAGCACCGTTGGCCTTGGTGAGGTCTCCGGCCTCAACGGGCCGCGAAAGCGCCCTCGTGAAAGCCAGAGTCGTAGACGATTCTTATGAAGATATGGCGATATTCGATTCAGGGCAAAGTGGACAGTTCGACTACGAGCCCCAAGCTCAATCGATCGGACAAAGACGGGTTCGAATACTTCGAGGTATCCGATCCCCTATGCTTCTCTATGCGAAGTTCGCCATTATCGAGTAGTCGCGTCGACGTGGCAATCAGACCATAGCTTCGTCTCAGCGTTCGAGTTGTCAATGCTCAAGGCATTTCCTGGGGCGGCAAGGTCAACAAAAATTGGGCAAGCCGGCAACGTCGCTTGGGCGAGTCTCGCGTCAAATTGAAACGATTAGGTGACGAACCCGGCTGATACTGTGGCCGCAGGGCCACCTCAGTTCGAGCCTGCCGAAACGTTGCGTCTTGCATTCAAGCGGCCCCGAACGTACGTTCCGCGCCAATGTCAAAGGTGCTAATCGTTGGAGCAGGCGGTGTCGGAAACGTAGTTGTTCACAAGTGCGCGCAGGTGCCAGAGGTATTCCAGGACATTGTATTAGCGAGCCGCACGCTGTCGCGTTGCGAAAAGATCGCTCAGGATGTGGCGGCACTCGAAGGTCGACATATCGAAATCGCGCAGGTGGACGCCGACAACGTGCCGCAGATGACGGACCTGCTCATTCAGCAAAGACCGGACGTCGTTGTCAACGTTGCCCTGCCCTATCAAGACCTTCACATCATGGAGGCCTGTTTGACGGCCGGTGTACCTTATGTAGATACCGCCAACTATGAGCCCAAGGATGTCGCCAAGTTCGAATACAAGTGGCAGTGGGCATTCCAAGAACGATTTCGCGACGCAAAGCTCATGGCGCTACTGGGCTCTGGCTTTGATCCGGGGGTCACCAATGTCTACTGCGCCTATGCACAAAAGCACCTTTTCGATGAAATAGAGGCCATCGACATTCTAGATTGCAATGGGGGTGACCACGGCCACGCCTTTGCGACGAATTTCAATCCAGAGATAAACATACGCGAAATTACACAACGTGGTCGATATTGGGAAGACGGCGCCTGGAAAGAGACTGAACCGCTGTCCATCAACATGGACTACGATTTCCCTGGAGT
Source organism: Myxococcales bacterium (assembly GCA_003154095.1). Lineage (GTDB taxonomy): Bacteria > Myxococcota_A > Polyangia > Polyangiales > Polyangiaceae > FEN-1139. The sequence continues at coordinate 1,611 of PMCK01000186.1, forward strand.
CGGTGTCAAGAAGGCCTATCTGCTGTACCATGAGGAACTCGAGAGCCTCGTATTGAATGTGCCAGGGCTCCGTCGAATTCGATTCTGGATGACCTTCGGCGAACAATACTTGACACACTTACGCGTGCTGCAAAACGTGGGCATGACACGTATCGATGCCGTCGATTTTCAGGGACACAAAATCATCCCTGTGGAATTTCTAAAGGCGCTGTTACCCGACCCTGCAAGTCTAGGCGCCGGCTACACAGGGAAAACCAGCATTGGCTGCGAAATATCCGGCAAGAAAGCTGGGAAGGCCCGAAAAGTATTCATATACAACATTTGCGACCACGAGCAGTGTTGGAAGGAAGTGCATGCTCAAGCTGTCTCATACACGACAGGCGTACCTGCAATGATAGGCGCATTGATGGTGCTGACCGGTAAGTGGCAAGGGAATGGCGTGTTCAACATGGAACAATTCGACCCCGATCCGTTCATGGATGCCCTCAACCGTTATGGACTTCCATGGGAAGTTCGCGAAGGCTGATCGCACAGTGCCATCGTTTTACCCTACCGACGTTGAAACCCCAGCCTTCGTCATTGACCTGGGGTGTTTGCGCAAAAACCTAGCTCTGCTGGGAAAAGTCCAAGAACTGGCCGAGTGCAAGATCTTGATCGCGCTCAAAGGATTTGCGGCTCACAGCACATTCTCCTACGTCAAGGCACTTCTCAGCGGAGCGGCCGCCAGCTCCGTCTCTGAAGCACGTCTTGCCCGCGAGTACATTGGCAAGGAAGTTCATGTCTATGCGCCCGCATATTCAAGCGCAGATATCGACGAGCTCTCGACGATTGCAGATCATGTCGTATTNNAATCCCGAACACCGGGAAACCGAGGTAGCCATGTACGATCCATGTGCCCCTGGTTCCCGGCTAGGGGTACCACGACGCGCGATGAATGGGAGCGCCATTGATAAGCTAGACGGATTGCATTTCCACAATTTGTGTGAAAAGGACAGCGACGCATTGGAACGCACTCTTGCGTCCGTAGAAAGCAACTTCGGGCCGTTCATCGACCGCGTTAAGTGGGTCAATTTCGGGGG
>PMCK01000676.1 GCA_003154095.1 Myxococcales bacterium
GCACCAGTCGCTGGGCACTGGCTAAACGCGAGTCACCTGATTGTCGCGTTTAGAATAATGGGAGGTGTGTTCTTCTTTTACGCATTGTATTCCCCAGTGGTTGGGGTGCTCAATGGCCAGCAGCGATTTGTCGCTCAAGCAGGCTTGGATATCACCTTTGCCACGCTTCGCACCGCAGCTCTAATTGGCGGCGCCTGGTGGTTCGCTCGACACAGTGGCCACGGAATTGAAGGCGCCGTGTGGGGATTCGTGTTGGTTTCCGCAATTGTTACAATAATGGCAGCATTCATTGCGGGCGTCGGAAAGTCGGGGCCCACGACCCTGACCAATCGCCAACACTTGGCTTTTATCTTGCCCTTGTTGGCGGGTCAGATCCTGCTAAACGCCCTGCTTCAACTCGACATTACTTTGCTCGGTAGGTTTGCGGCTGACGCGGCCGATCGTGCAGGTATCGCTGCCACTGGCGCGGATTCACTCGTCGCATCATATCGTGCCACTCAGCTATTCAGCTTCCTTCCCTACCAATTGCTTCTCAGCATTACGTTCATATTGTTTCCGCTACTCGCCCAGGCCCATCGTGAACGTAAGCATCAAGATGTACGATTATTTATCAGGTCTGGTATTCGGCTAGCGTTAATCGTCGCCGGGGCAATAATCTCAGTAACGAGTGGAATTCCCGGCGCCCTATTGCGAATGGTATTTGCTCGGGAAATCGCCGAACCCGCAATACGATCCATGGGACTACTTACTCTGGGTTTCGGCGCGTTTGCCATATTTGGTATTCTCACTACGGCGCTCACGAGCCTACAACGAGAGCGTATCAGCGCATTGGTGACAGCGCTTGCGGTGCTACTTGTCATATCGCTCGCGTTTATTTTCGTGCGTGGGCGTCCGTTTGGCGTAGATTTACTTTGGCGAATGGCTATTGCAACTTCGTGCGGGCTCGTATTGGCGACATTAGCCGCAGGTTATTTCGTCTACCGCACTACGGGCGCTTTGGTCAGCCATTGGTGCATATTGCGGGTGGCGACGGCGCTGGCCACGGCAATCGGAATTGGCCGTCTTTCCTCACCTCACGGCCTGTTACGGACTTTGGTCACTGCGGCATGCATAGCTATCGTATACTTCGTCGTGCTGGTCGTGGCTCGTGAGCTGAGTCGCGCTGACTGGTCTCGCTTGACCGCTATTGTTCGCCGGCGGCCCGCGTAGCGAGAGCGACCGCGTGGTTCGGGATATTGCGCCCTATGGCAACTCATGCTAACCAAGGCCACGTCAATGCGTGAGTTGCTCAATGCTGAAAGTGTTGACCGAGGCCTGCGCCGCGTTGCTGGGGAAATACTTGAGCGACATCCTCGTGCNNTGGAGCGCTTGGAAGGTTCAGCACCTCCGATGGGAACTGTCGATATAACCCTCTATCGAGACGATGCCGCCACCGCGATGCCCAACCCTCGAATCGGCCCAAGCACGATACCCGTGTCCTTGGAGCAGAAGACCGTGATCCTGGTCGATGACGTCTTGTACACCGGGCGCACGATCCGGGCTGCTCTCGACGCTCTGCTCGACTATGGGCGCCCCAAGCAAATCGAGCTGGCTATTCTCGTGGACCGCGGTGGTCGAGAACTTCCAATTCAACCCGATTACGTTGTACGCGCGGTCGAGGTGACTGCTAATGAACGTGTAGACGTACGTACGACAAGCGAAGGCACCTTAGTCGTCGCAGTCTCGAAGAGCTCACCGACCGTTCCACCTTCGCAGTTGGAGCAATAATGACGGAAGAACGCTTGCGTCACCTACTTGGCATACGAGATCTGTCCAAGACTTTAGCCGAGCGTATCCTAGACACGGCAGAAACTTTTTTGGAGGTGACCCGACGGCCGGTGCGCAAGGTTCCAACGCTCCGAGGGAAGACCGTCCTAAATTTGTTCTTCGAAGCCTCAACGCGCACCCGGAGCTCATTCGAGCTTGCCGGCAAGCGACTCGGCGCAGACGTCATGAACGTCGGTGGATCTTCCTCTAGCACTAGCAAAGGAGAAACGTTACGTGACACTGTCGCAACACTCGATGCAATGCATGCAGATGTCATTGTCGTGCGGCATGGGGCCTCGGGTGCGGCCAGCTACGTAGCGCAACGCGCGCGCGCAGCCGTGATAAATGCAGGCGATGGAATGCATGAACATCCAAGTCAGGCGCTACTTGACTCATTCACGATTAGACGACACAAGAAGAGTCTGCAAGGGCTGCGAGTTGCAATCTGTGGCGACATTGCGCACAGCCGCGTCGCGCGTTCTAATGCGTTGCTGTTGCCCATGTTAGGGGCAGAGGTAGTGTTGGCGGGTCCTCGAACCTTGCTACCACTCGGTGTCGAAAGTTGGGGTGTGAAGTCGTATGATCGGCTCGAGCCCGCGTTGAAAAACGCAGACGTGGTCATGATGCTTCGCATCCAAAAAGAGCGACTTGGAGCGCGATTGTTCTCCACATTGCGTGAATATTCGCAGCAATTCGGCCTAACTAGCGCTCGCCTAGCATTAGCCAAATCCGATGCAGTTGTAATGCATCCTGGACCCGTCAATCGAGGCGTTGAGATAGCTGACGACATTGTCGATGGGAGCCGCAGTTTGATCCTCGATCAGGTCGAAGCTGGCGTGGCCGTGCGCATGGCCATACTGTATTTGTGCGCTACTGATCCTGATCAATCAATTGGCGCCTGAAGCGGGAAGGCTCTCATATATCAATTTGGGTGACATTGGAGAGTGGCTCGCCCAAGAAACGCTGCGCTACTTGCTTGAAGCTCGCAGGTAAGTCCGTCACTAGAAGCTCGAGTACGCGAGGAGTATTCGAATTTCGTCGTCGAATGCGACCCATTTGCAATTGTTCCGATACGGCAGTTGCCGTTGCCACGGCACCGTCTATGACGGGTATGCGATGACCAGCAATTTCGAATGCGACGCGTTCGATAATTGGCCTGAGAAGTGGATAATGAGTACACCCTAGTAGAAGCACAAGAGCGCCTCGTTCAATGAGTGGCGCCACATATTTCTGAACAGCCAATTCGGGCACCGGACCTTCCACCCAGCCCTCCTCCACTAGAGGCACAAGCAAAGGCGCTGCCTGTCCAATAACTTCGAGGCGCGTATTGAGACCAGATACTGCCCGCGCATATGCCCCGGACGAAATGGTACCCATCGTGCCGAGAACGCCAATTCGCGGAGGCAGTCCTGTTTGCGGCGCGACAAATCCTTCAATTGCTTTGACGGCAGCGCTCGCTCCAGGCTCAACCACTCCGATTACGGGCAAATCAAATTCAGCGCGCAAAATGTCAATTGCTACGGAACTGACTGTATTGCACGCAATGATAAGTGCTTTTACGCCCCGATCTACGAGAACGCGCGCACAACCCTTGGCGTATTTCACGACTGTATCTGCAGATCTTGTTCCGTAAGGAACTCGAGCGGTATCGCCCAGGTAGATTAGATTTTCGTGAGGTAAGATCTGCGAGAGTGCGCGCACAACGGTCAGCCCTCCCAAGCCCGAGTCAAATACTCCCAACGATGCGTCGTCCACCTCCGCTTGATTCATTGCGCTACATTCCGGGGCTCAGCGAACTTGACTTGCTTCATTAGCCAAGTCCAAATTCGGCTTGTGACAAATTCCCATTCACCAAACCAATGAATCGCAAATCAATCAATTCGCGGGGGGGGGCTGCGTTCCTGCATCCTTTTTGGAAGAAGGTTCCTCCGGTGCATCCGCCAGCGGCTGTGGTATTTCCTCTAAAGCGGCCTCCAATACCTCTTCCAGGCGCGTGACGTAAACGAACTCCAGTTCGTCGCGAACTTCCTTTGGCACTTCCTCAAGGTCGGCCTTGTTGCGTTCGGGCAGAATTACCCTTTTTATTCCAGCCCGATGGGCAGCCAAAGTCTTTTCCTTCAGACCACCAATCGGCAATACTCGACCGCGCAACGAAATTTCTCCAGTCATCGCGACATCATGCCGCACACGAACTCCCGATAGAAGGCTCACTAGAGACGTAAACATCGTAATACCAGCGCTCGGGCCATCTTTGGGCATTGCCCCAGCCGGAATATGGATGTGGATGTCACTCTTCTCCAGAAAATCTTTTTGAATGCCGAATCGCTGCGCATTCGATCTGACGTAACTCAACGCCGCATGCGCACTTTCCTTCATGACGTCGCCTAGTTGACCGGTCAGTTGCAGCTTGCCCGTGCCGAACATGCGCGTCGCTTCGATGAACAAAATTTCTCCACCAACACTTGTCCAGGCAAGCCCGGTGGCCACTCCCGTCTCGGCAGTTCGCTCGGCGACTTCGCTCGTGTACTTGATTGGGCCCAAGAACGGGCGCAAGTCATCTTCCGCCTTGATTACACGGCGTTCATTGTCACCCTCGGCAACCTTGACCGCCACGCCACGAATTACACTGGCAATCGTTCGTTCCAATGATCGAACGCCGGCTTCTCGCGTGTGATGCTCTATTATCTGTTCAACCGCCTCATCCGTGACGTCAAGCAAGTCCGACTTGAGGCCATGTTCGTCCAACTGTTTCGGAATAAGGTGTCGCCGCGCAATTGCCAACTTTTCTCGACGCGTATAGCCCGGGATCTCGAGGATTTCCATGCGATCTCGAAGTGGGGGAGGAATCGGGTCGGACACGTTAGCGGTTGCAATGAACATGACATTCGACAGATCGTAAGGAATCTCAAGATAGTGATCCGCGAAAGTGTTATTTTGCTCAGGATCGAGGACTTCGAGAAGGGCGGCGCTAGGGTCACCCCTAAAGTCATGTCCAATCTTGTCCACCTCATCCATCATGAATACGGGATTGACGGTGCTCGCCTTTTTCATTCCTTGAATGATCTGGCCAGGAAGGGCACCGACGTACGTGCGACGGTGCCCTCGGATTGCGGCTTCGTCATGCACACCGCCGAGCGAGATTCGCACGAATTTTCTACCAAGGGCGCGCGCAATGCTCTTTCCCAACGACGTTTTTCCGACACCGGGAGGACCAATTAGACAAAGAATTGGGCCCTTTTTGTCCTTTTTGAGTTTACGAACAGCCAGGTATTCGACAATTCTCTTCTTTACTTTATCTAGGCCATAGTGGTCTTCATCCAACACCCGCCGCACCTCGGCAATGTCAAGATTGTCTTCGGTTGACTGACTCCACGGCAAATCCAGGATCCAATCAAGGTACGTGCGAACCACCGTGTACTCAGCGCTTCCAACTTGCATCGACCGCAGCCGCTTGATTTGCTTTTTCGAAACGCCGTCGGCCTCAGAAGGAAGATTGGCTCGCGCGATTCGCTCCTCCAAACCGTCCAAGTCGCCTTGGTCGCCGTCGTCTTCGCCCAATTCTTCCTTGATTGCTTTAAGCTGTTGCCGGAGGACATATTCGCGTTGATTTTTTCCCATCTCCTCTTTGATTTGGGAATTAATTCTCTCACGCATCTTCAGGATTTCAAGCTGACGAGTCAGCAGGCGTAACACCTTGCGAATTCGATCCTTGACCTCAACTGTCTCGATGAGTTGAGCCTTCTCCTCAACCGGCGCATCCAAATTGGCGGCTACCAAGTCAGCAAGCGCGCCCGGTGCTTGCATCGAATCTATCAGAGCGCCGGCTTCACGCGGGAGTTCCGGCATTAGCTGAATAACTTGCTTCGCGACGTCACGAAGACTCATTGCCAGTGCTTCGGCTTCAACGTCTTCTGAGTCCATTGCCTCGACGCGTGACACGTGCGCCTGAAGATAGGGGGATGTCTGCGACAGCGAATCGAGTCGAATTCGCGTCAGGCCCTGGAGTATCAAAGAATAGTTTCCCGAGCTGTGTTTTAGGGCTTTGAGAACGCGCGCAGCACACCCGACGGGGTACAAATCGTTTAGCCCGGGGTCGTCCGTAGACGGGTCCCGTTGGGCGAATATCGCAATTATCGGATTTGAAACGTTGTGAACATCCTCTACGAGGGCCACGGATTTCTCGCGACCTACATCGAATGGAGCCACGTTGCCTGGAAAAAGCACTGCATTGCGAATGGGCAACACGGGCAAGACATCCCCGAATTCGAATTCTTCGTCGGAGGATACCGGTCGTTTCTTGTCGGTCATCTAACACCTCAAATCGGACTGCAACGAGTTGCGCCCAAGATACAATTGCCATTTGCGTCGTCCGCGGCGTACGGTCAAGCCAGGCAAAGGGAATCTGTCAACATTTGCCAAAGTTCGGAGCAGGTGCGGCATCAGCCGCCATCACAAACTTTGGGAGTGAAATCTGGCCGGTGAGTGGCATTGCGTCGCGAATCGCGCCAAATTCCCCAAGTGCGTTGCGTATTCTTCGGAACTCCCGCCATTGCCGTGCCTGCGCTCGAGGCATTGACCCAAATTGGTGAAGTTGTCGCGGCGGTCTCTCAGCCGGACCGACCTGGCGGGCGTGGATTGAAGCCGCAGGTGCCGGCAGTCAAATCTTGGGCCGTCGCAAATGGGCTGCACGTGATTCAGCCAGACGGCCTAAGAAATGGCGCGGTGTCCAGATGGATTACGCAGCAATCCGTCGACATTTGTGTCGTGCTTGCATACGGGCGAATACTGCCTCCTGACCTACTATGCGCTCCGAGGCTTGGATGCGTGAATCTCCACGCATCGCTGTTGCCCCGTCACCGCGGAGCGGCTCCAATTCCCTGGTCGATAATGCTGGGTGACGTTGAGACAGGCGTGTCTCTCATGCAGATGGATGAGGGGCTCGATACGGGTCCGGTGTTAGTTCAACATAAGTTTACAATCGACCCGAGAGAAACTACAGGGACGCTTACCGATCGAATCTCCCAATTGTGCGCGGAGGTGGTGCGGGAGTACGTACCCCGGTTTGTTACGATGGCTGATTTCAAGGGCACGCATCAAGACGGTGACTTGGCCACTTGGGCCCCGCCCATTCGCGCCCAAGATCGCAGGCTGAACTTCGATGACAATGCGGTGGCTTTGGATGCGCGAGTTCGGGCCCTGACGCCGTCGCCCGGGGCCATCACCAGCTGTAAAGGTCGATTGCTACGAATACTTGAATCTCGACCCCTGGCCGACGATTCAGGGGCCCCTGCGGGCACCGTTACGATCAGCGAGAATCGGCGCATATTGGTGGCAACTCGGGCGGGCAGCCTGGAGCTTGTCCGCGGCCAGATCGAAGGCAAGAAACCACTTTTGGCTCGTGACCTAATAAATGGTCGCGCACTCTGCAATAACGACCTATTGGGGGAATAACGCACCTCTGCCAAATATTTTGCCGTACCGTCGGGCATCCGATGCTACGTTTTGGTCCTAATGGCTGGCATCGAGGGCATGCTTGCCGAAATTATTGCGGAATTTCCGCGTTTTCGGCTGCTGCGCAAGAGTGACAGTCACCTAATGTCTTCAATTGATATTTTCCTCAAAATTCTGACGTGGGGGCGACAATCGCGGTTCTTGACCGAGTACCATACCGTCATAGGGTACACCCTCTTCGTGGCGCCGACTTGGGAGAGACTCGATGTCATTGAACGAATCGTGCTTCTTCGCCATGAGCGCGTGCATCTCAGACAACGTCGCAAATATGGACTGTGGGGTCTAGCGTTCCTATATTTGCTACCCATTTTTCCGGTCGGGTTTGCCTACGGGAGGGCGAGACTCGAATGGGAGGCGTATTCCGAGACGATTCGGGCACTATTCGAGCTACGCGGAGCTTCGGTCCTAGGCGACAAGAACCTTCGTGAGCACATTGTACGGCGTTTTATGGGCCCAGACTACGCTTGGATGTGGCCATTTCGAACTACACTCGATAAATGGTACGATCGCCTGATATTGGAGTTGAGCGAACGAGTGTCAGACGTGCAAAATTATTCGGAGAAAACGGACGCCAGTATGATTGGCGATCAAAACCCCAATAGACCCAAGGAACCAAAAACGACATGGGCGCAGTCGTAGGAATTGATCTGGGAACCACCAATACCGTGGTCGCCGCAATGCGCGGTGGTAGCCCGGTTGCCATTCTCGATGAAACGGGCTCCTCGCTCATTCCATCAATTGTTTCGTTTCTTCCGAGTGGAGCCGTACTAGTTGGCAACGCCGCAAAGGAACGGCGGACTGATGACACGAAGAATACTGTCTATTCAGTCAAACGCTTGATCGGACGTCCATGGGATTCACCCGAAGTGCGGCAAGCGAGGAGTAGATTCTCCTTTGAATTGAGAGAGGGCCCTGGCCGGGCAACTTTCGTCGTCGCTCGCAATGAAACCTTCACTTTACCGGAAATAAGCGCGTATGTCCTACGCAAGGTCAAGAGCATTGCGGAAATTGAGCTCGGTGAAAGCGTTGAGCGCGCAGTTGTCACCGTGCCTGCCAATTTTAACGATTTGCAGCGCGCAGCAACCAAGGTTGCGGGACGTGTCGCTGGTCTCGAGATTTTGAGAATTCTCAATGAACCAACGGCCGCCGCGCTTGCCTATGGTCACAACCAAGGGGCGGCCGAGAAAATTGCAGTCTTTGACTTCGGAGGAGGAACGTTTGATATCACGCTGCTTTCGCTGACTGAGAGCGTGTTTGAAGTTCTTGCAACCGCCGGCAACACGTTTCTGGGCGGCGATGATCTCGATTGGGCCATTGCAGAAAAGATGGCGGATGAATTTTCTGCCTACCATGGCCGCGATATTCGCAAACACCCGGTCGCTCTGGAGCATCTCCGTGCGGCAGCCGAGGCGGTCAAGATCAAGCTTGTGACGGAGGCCGAAGCGGAAGTTAACCTCGAATTGAGCCTGGGCGAGAGTGAATCTAACTTGCTCCTGACGTTCAACATGTCTCGCGCCGAGTTCGAACGATTGGCATCGCCGATAGTCGATCGGGCGTTCGATGTCTGCCGCGAGGCGCTCGGCGTAGCACGCGTTGGCATCAATGACATTGACCATGTCCTGCTCGTCGGTGGCTGCACTCGGATTCCCTGCGTACGCCAGCGCGTAGAGGAATACTTCAAACGAGAATTGGATTCTCACATCGATCCACATGAGGTTGTTGCGTTGGGCGCGGCCCTGCAAGCGCACGCCCTAACCGCTGCAAGAACAAGCACGGCGCGGCTGGAGATACCGCCGGCGCCCGTAATTAGCCCCGCTGTACCCGAGACGAACACAACCGCGGAATGGCGCCAGAAGACGCAACCTTTCGGACGTTTGGGCTCAACGAATATTGGTGTAGGCCAGACCCAATCGCCCGACAAACATGGAAATATTCAAGTCCCGCCGCCAGACGAGGCACTGAGTCGCCCGATACCAACGACAAAACATATGGGTTCACGAGGTCGACTCAATACAGCTATTGGCATCGGTCCCTCATCCGATCTACCTCCAATTGCAGAGCCTGCTCAGCTCGACAATATCGAGCCAGAGGACTTACTGCCCGTGGTAGCTGGGACAGGTCGAAGTCCGCTCGCCGATGCGGCGAAAGCCGGTCAGCATAACGTTGGTTCTATAAGCGGTGATGATGATTGGGGAGTCGGCTCGAACAACGTCGAGGTCAGTAAGTGGGGTGCTTACGATGCCTTTGATGAATCAGATGAAGAGGAAGCAACGGCAGTCCGATTCTCGGAACCAGCGCCTGATTCAGAATCCAATTTGCCCATGGCAATGGAGGACTTCAGGTCGATATCGAAGGAAGCGGCTCAGGGCGAAGATATTACGGTCAGAGTCATCAAGACAAAGTCAGAATCGTCCCCCGCCGAATTGCCGGATACCGTCGTCAATCGTTCCTCGGCGCGCGCAATTCCAGAGTTACCCGCAGATTCGGATTTACCTGCGATAGTCAGTCCAGAAGGCGGAGCAAGCGGCAAGCCAAGGTCGACGCCCGTGGCAACGGGAGACACGACCAAGCACCCATCGAAGACTCCTTCCGCAGATGAGTTGCGCCAACGATATGGTGACTTGCCACTGATTATAGGTGGCAAACGGCTGGGAACTCGCCCCTCGGAAAGTCCGGACCAGACGGCAGAATTGCCATTGATACGGCCGCAACTCGATACAATGGTGGATGGAGCATCGTCCCCCGATCTCGATGAGGATTCATTGCCGGCGATTCGCACGCCAAGCGCGGCGCAAAAAACGATTCCTGATTCGCATATACATGCTGAATTACCGTTGGTCGGTGTCGGTACCAAGGAACGTCGCGAGCCCAGCTACCAGGCGCCGTTACCTCAGAGACCCCGCATACCTCCGCCCGCTCGACCGCCAGCAAGGCCGGGCGTGGCAACTACCAGCTCCACACAAACCACCGGCGATGTCCCCTACCCGCTCAGCGACAATGACCTCGTGGAGGAACCACGCAGTCAACCGCCCTCCACAGCTCGTATTTCAGTGCGTCCTGCCGCGCGGTCCGAACCTATCGCCGAGGCCGCGCTACCGGTACCCAATTTGCCAGACTGGGGAGTCGCCGAACGGCAAGCATCCTTCGAGAATCAGCGGTCCTCCGCGCCGACGAATGCCCCGAACTCGTCGAACCCTAGCGTTCGACGCCCTATCAATGAGAGTCTCGAATCCGCTCGCGCGCCAGCCACTGGGGAAAGGCCTCCACTAGGGCAAGCGCTAGTTGAAGCGCGCCGTTCGGCGGCGCCCGCTCAAACGCGAAAGCTGGGCGAAGTGTCTGGTCCGGGGTCCGTTGAATATCCCAGGTCACAGCCAGAATCCCGACGAATCGCCCCGATAATCGCGACTGCCCCACTGTCAAACTTGTCAGGGCGCGATTTGGGGTATGGTCATTCACCAACTCCCCTGCAACAGCCGCACTACGGCGTTGGCGTCCCATTGCTTATCGATGTGACCCCGCTAAGCCTTTGCGTCGAGACGGTTGGAAGTTACAGCGACATCCTTATCGATCGAAATACGCCTGTCCCGTGCGAACGTACCCGGGAATTCGTTACTGTGCAGGATGGCCAACAAGTCGTAAGGGTCCGAGTTGCCCAAGGAGAATCTAAGATATTCTCGGAGAATCTACTGCTCGGCGAACTCGAATTGACCGGCCTTCGCGCAGCGCCGCGGGGACAACTGCAAATTTCAGTTACCTTTGGCCTGGACTCCGATGGAATCTTACATGTACGTGCGATTGATCTCGACACGGGACGCGCAGCAACTTCCGAGCTACGGCTTGCTGGCATTCCTTCACCCTCTGAGGTGGCTCACATGACCTCGAGACACCTGGCAACCTCATAAAAGAACGTGACACAGGTGGACACGCGGGAGCGCACACGCATCCTTGAATGGGACGCCCTGATTGACTCATTAAATTATGAGCAGCTCCTGGGAATATCCAGCGACGCCTCGATTGAAGACTGTCGAATCGCTTACTACAAATTCGCTCAAACCTTTCACCCAGACATGCATCCGATGGCCGATGGTCCGTTGCGTGAAGCACTCTGCAGAGTATTTCAGCGAGGTTCAGAGGCGTACCGCGTACTGACTCACCCGTCCCTCCGCGTACGCTGGGCAAGATCGAGGTCCCAAGGGGCCCTGCGACTCGGTGACTTGGCCCCTTCACCTGTCGTTGATCTGCGAAGCGATTTGCCAAGTTTGCATGTCCAGTGTCGCTCGGGAGGCGCAAAACTCGAAGCACGCCAGGCAGCAAAATCCTTTGAACAAGGAGACATCGCTAGCGCCAGGCTTCATTTGGAGCGCGCCCTGGCGTATGAGGGTGGCGCAAGTCTCGAGCTGGCTCGCTGTTTGGAAGCCATTGGGGATTTCGGAGCTAGTGGCTGAATCTGGACTCTCAATCAGAATCCAATGCCAATCACAGGCCGGGCTCGTTGCAGAATGTTCTGGGCTAGCCGCCCCCAGGAGGCCAGCACATTGCCTTGAGCGGTATCCCCGGACCCAAGCTCGCTGACCGAATGGCCCACAGTCTGCGACATGTCTTACAAGTCGCCTGGGAAACCTTCTCGCGGCCAACTAATCCACTCAGTCTGGTTGCCTGGCGCGGCTTTCCCTCGTCAGTTTACGCCCAAAAGCTGACGGCACTAGCGCTCTGAGATAGAATTGATTAAAGGACAACTCACCGAGCCGTAGGCTCGACCACTTCGGCCGAATTCGGACGGCGGATTTCGTCCTTCGTCGGTGAGCCCTGGATGTCACCTCTTTCATTGGAGCAGTAAGTTGAAGATCTCCTGCCCTTCTTGCGAAGCAAAGTATTCTATCGGAGACGAGAAGGTTCAGAATCGCCTAGCGAAGATTCGTTGTCGAAAATGTGGAGCCGACATCGTTATCGATGGTCGAGTCGAGCCACCTAGCATTACTCTCGCTGGGGCAGAAAGCGCGGGCGCTGCAGTTCCCTTTGCAGCTACCGGCGGCCCTCAGCCTGAGTTTACGGTTGATTTCGCTGAGAATGATCAGCGAACGTTGAGCTTATCGGACATAGTGCACGCGTATAATTCCGGCCAGGTAACGGCTGAAACCTTCGTTTGGGCGGAGGGAATGGGGGATTGGACGCCGCTAGGTCAAGTGCCGTCAATCGTCACGGCACTCAATGATGCCGCGGCAGCACCCGCTCGTTCAGTTTCTGCCCAAGCGGGAGTGCCTCGGGTGACTAGTAGCTCATCCAAACAAGCACAGGCGACAACTGCCAGAGCAAGAACAAAAGGAGCAGGCCGAGACCTGTTCGGCAAGGTCGCACGTGCTGGTAGCGAGGAAGATTTCGCCGCAGCTCAAAGCAGCTATGACGCACAGCCAACTCAAACGACCGGGGCGCGAAACGAGTCCAGCGTTCTATTTTCTTTGTCAGCACTAACTGCGACGACAAAGAGCAAGACCGCATCCGTCCCTATGCCCAGTGCAAGCGTGACGAGCGCACTCGACGATTCAGGTCTCATCGACCTCAAGGCGCTGGCATCTCAAGCCACCACTTCATCAGACATTTCGGCAAGTTCACCATTCGGCGCCGCACCCCTGGGCATGGCGCCGCTCGGCGGCTTGGGAGCGCCACTCGGGGGCGCGCCATTTGGTGGCGGGCCAAGTCCGCTGACCGCGGCCGATCTCGCGATGCCGCCACCGAAAAGTAAGACGGGTCTCTTCATCGGTGGAGGTATTGCGCTGGCAGCTCTGATAGTCGTGATCGCGATGGCATTACGGCCCGAGCCACCTCCTCCACCCCAGCCGGAGCCCTTGCCGCTCCCCAAGCCTACGCATACGGCCGAGCCGACGCCGACGCCCAGCAATCCAGCCAAGCCGCCTCCAACAGGCACCGAAGAAGCTACAAAGAAGGCCGCTCCGAAGTACACGGGTACACGTAAGAAGACAACGAAGACCGATGGTTCAGGCACGACTGGCAGTGGCTCGGACAATTCTTCGAGTGGAGCATCCACGCCAAAGCCGGCCGCGAAGAGCGGGTGCGCACCGGGCGATCTGCAGTGCGAAATGAAGAAGGCTGCGGGGCACTGACGCCGTGCCTGCACGGCCGGAGTGACAGTGTTATCGGTCGATTGCTCGGGCCTTGACCCAAGCCTGAATTCTATTTGAATTGCCGGCACGCGGCCACGATTCGTCACGCGACATCGTTCGGATACATCGGTCGCGATGTGACCTCTCTAGTCTGATGAGATTGATCGACTCCCAATCCATCAATGTTAACGTACCGCTATTCCCATTTCCGAAAATGCCCTCAGTGAAGCTCGCCGTTGTTGCGGCATCATGTANNCCGAACCACATCTTCCACTGGCGCATCATAGGCGCGTTGTGCTTTGCGTAAACTGCCGCAAGTTCGGGCGTGTAGGGTGGCATGTTGTTTAGGCGGCAAGTCGTGTGCGGGTCATAGCCGTGAATGAAGTCCACCTGACTCTTTAGATAGAATAGATAAATGGGCCACGCGGCGCGCACCCAAATTGACCGCGGGGAAGCGGACTGTGAGTGACGTGTCCTTGCCGTCTCAAGATCTTCACCTTCCTGATATTTCGGATGAGTGAGCCTAAGAAAGAGGTTTTTGTAGTGATCATAACTGGCGGTATGAAACGATCCAGTTACGCCAGTCAACACCACCGCAGCGGCGAACAAAGCGAATTCCAGGATTGTCTTGGAGTGGTTTTGCAGCACTACGCAGGCGGCTCCACCGACGATTGCGATGGAAACGACAAAGTCCGCGGCGCCGTCGAGCATTCGTCCCAGAATGGATGACGTTCCTCGCATGCGGGCCAGCTGCCCATCAGCGCAGTCCGAAACTGCTGAGAGGAACACACAAATTCCGGCCACCAGCATATGCTGGGGAAAATCGCTCAACATCGCCCCGAGCGCAGAAAGGCCGAAAACCATCGACAAAATCGTGACCGCGTTGGGCGATATCGAGGTCGGCAGGAGTATTCGCGCGAGCAAGAACGCCAAGGGTCGATGAATCCAGACATCGACTGGCTCTTCGACTTCGAGTGGCTTTAGACTCGCCCAGTAGCCTTCGAATAACCGCACTTTGCACTACCTAAGGTTGGTCGTGGCAGGCTCGAAGACTCGCTCAAATCGTTCATTCAGCGTCGCCAGCGGTTGCCCAATA
Organism: Myxococcales bacterium; assembly: GCA_003154095.1. Lineage (GTDB taxonomy): Bacteria > Myxococcota_A > Polyangia > Polyangiales > Polyangiaceae > FEN-1139. Next base: position 14,533 of record PMCK01000676.1, read on the forward strand.
GCCGTAAGTGGTGGAAACAGGAGTCGTGATACTCGCGGCAATGCGTTCAACCGCTGCCAGACAACGCGCATTCTGCGACGGTGTGCCAACGGTAACCCTTACGTAGCTCCGGGTTGCATGATGAACCGAAAGACTTCTCACCAAGAAGCCCTCGCCCTTGACGGCTTCGACAAATCGCTCAGCTGTTACGCCCAGTCCAGACACATCGGCCAAAACAAAATTGCCATCGCTGGGAATTGACGTAATGCCAGGGATCTGCGAGAGGCCGATCACTAACTCCGATCGGGAAACACGCAGCTCCCGAATGCGCGCCTCGAATTCCGCAGTGTCGTCCAATGCGGCACTCACGGCTGCCAGCGTCACTCCGGCGATACTCCAAGGTACCTTAACGCGTTCAAGCAGCGACACAACGGTTGGATTCGCGAACAAATAACCCAGACGCAGACCGGCCAAACCGTAAGCCTTGGAAAAGGTGCGCAGGACGATTGCATTGGCGTACTCATTGACTAGGCCAGCATAGGTTTCGCCGTCGCCCAATTCGACATAGGCTTCGTCAATCACCGTAGGTAGCCCAAGTCTCAAAATACGCCGCAAAGCATCCTCGGGGATCCGGTTGCCCGTCGGGTTATTCGGACTGCACAAGAATACGACCTTCGTTCGTTCCGTAACGGCTCTAATAATCCCCGAAAGATCATGCTCGAGTTCGTCGCACATCGGCACGAGCACGGGAATACCGCCCACAACTCGGGTGCGCGCCTCGTACATGCTAAAGGTGGGTACGCTCAGTATCACCTCTTCGCCTGGACCCACAAAGGTCCTGATTACAACATCGATCAATTCGGTGCTGCCCGAACCCAGAAGAACGTAATTTCCTTCGTACCCCTCGCGCTGACCAATCTTCTGCCTAAGGGCCCTCGAACCACCGGGATATTGATTGCCCCGGGTGGCGGCTTCCACTACCGCAGCTAGGACTCGCGGACTTGGAGAATAGGGACTTTCGTTCGACATCAAACGCACGAGTTCCGGATTCCCATCCGCCAATTCGAAGTGGTCTTCGCGATACGGATGTGCAGCTCTGACCCAAGAGGGTGCGAATAGCTCCAGCATTTCGGGCTCGGGCGAAACCGAAGAATTTCCTGGTTCGTCACCGAGCATGTCGCCAAATACACGGATCATCGCCTCGGCGCGTGCCAAGGCCATGGGTGTATCTACGTCGATCCAACGGACCTCACCAACATCGACCGCCAAGAAGCGGCCTTTGCGCGCCAGCGCCTGTACGCCATCACTGAGCGAGCAATCACCAGCTCTGGCCTCGATTAGCGCAAGTTCGCACAATAGGTCCGGACCAATACGAAATACACCCGTATCCAGGGAGTCGTATATTTCGAGATCCTTGCCAATCTGCTGAATGCGGCCTGCTTTCGCTTGTACTTTGGTGGCGTCATCCAAATCAAAACAACGTTCGATGTCCCGGTCCACGGCTAGCGCGCAGCAACCTTCGGGTACATCAGCCGCCATGAGCTTTCTGATCAACTCAGGCGAATACAGGTGATCCGCCATCGTGAGAATGCATTCACGATCAATGTGATCGGAGGCGGCAAGCAACGACACGCCGTTTTTCTTGTGATATTGCTCGTTGCTAACGAATTTCAGCCGCATGCCAATAGTCGGTTCAGCCGAGAGCACCCGCCGGACTCGATCGCCCTGAAAGCCGGTGATGACAACCACCTCTTGAATTCCAGCTGTCTGAAGATTATTCAGCACGCGAATAAGCAACGGCACCCCCGCTACGGGTCTCAAAGGCTTGGGGATATCATCACCGTATTCCGTCAGACGGGACCCCGTACCAGCAGCCAGTACTATTGCTCGTCTCGCCATTTTCCGTTCAGACATTGGCTCTGTCTCTCTTTCAATTCGCCAAGGGCCCGGCGATTACCACAGCCGAGCTAAACTAAGCAAATGCGTAAGATTCATATTTCTTTGAGGATTTCCGCGCTGTTGCCATTTGACGACAGCGTGAATATTTTGCACACCCTGCCCTACTAGAACCGCAGTTTCGGCTGAAGGTTCCGTTGGGGGCAACGAGTGTGTCCATTGAGTCAAATACCGCATAACACTAAATTGGTCACCTAGCCGAATTTCTGTCATTCAACTTTCCACTGCCCTTACGCAAACTCGATGCCAGCGCAGTGCGTCATCTACTACGCGGATGCCAGAAGCTCGGGGTACCCCCAAAATGGACAATGGTTCTTGGGGGTGCCATGGCCCCAGCGCGACTCTGCGGAGGCCCCGGAATTCAATCGCCTATGGACGTTGCCACGAGCTGCCGCGCCCGTTCCAAGTCGTCAAAAGTATCGACTTCTGTCCAACCCAAACCGGCAACATCCAGCGCTATTGGGGCGAGTTCTGAATCCTCGATGAGCTCGGAATAAACGTCCTCATAATATTTATCGGTGATGCCTTGCGACATCAAGTTCTCAATGCGGCGCATTACCGTGTTGTTCGAGGTTCCATCGAGTACTTCAATTCCAATGCTTTCGGCGCTTGCAGCCGCAATTGAAATCGATTTGCCAAATCTTCGAATCAGACCATTCTCATCGATCTCGGCTTTCATGGCCTCTTGGTCCAATTCGCGGTAGCTGTCCACCGCCACCACCATTGGCGCAGAAACGCTCAGGACTCTTCTCAGAATCTCGATGTCGAGCACGAGATCACCGTCAAGCTTGATTATTGGCTCGTCGCGAATGGCAGGAGCACAGTAAGCGAGGGATACGGCGTTTTGCGTATTTGCATACTCAGAATTTCTGCAGTATTCAACGGCTGCAGCTAGCGGCGTGACGGCCGCCCTCACGGCATCTTCGCAATAGCCCGTGGCCAGCACGAATCGAACGATGCCGCACTCCTGCAGCTGACGGATCAATCGTTGTAGAATTGACTCACGCCCCAGGGGCACGAGTGCCTTAGGAACGCCATTGGTGAGCGGCCTGAGTCGAGATCCAATTCCTGCGACGAGCAGAACAGCTGTTCGTATCGTGATATTCATTCGATCGATTTATCACTACTGTGCCATTCAAGCACAGTCATTGGGCCAAACTAGGCCGCCTAGCCCCAACAAATCGTTCCTAATCTGGATTGCGAATGGGCACGACCGTTGCTACCACCCAGCCACCATGAAGCAGCCTGAATCCATCCAAAAACCAGCAGGGCGCCTTGCCGTACTACTTCCAGGGCTCGGTGCCGTGGCAACGACCTTCATTGCTGGCTGCTTGCTCACAAGGCGCGGCCTAGCTCAACCAATTGGGTCGCTGACACAGATGGGAACAATTCGTCTGGGTAAGAGAACCGATAATCAAGTCCCAAAGATTAGCGACTTTGTACCGCTTGCCCAACTCGATCAGCTTGTCTTTGGAGGGTGGGACCTCTTTCCCGATAACGCTTACGAGGCCGCCAAATCCGCCCAAGTCCTCGAGAGCAGGCATATCGAGCCAATCCGTGACGAGCTCAGCCAAATTCGGCCGATGCGCGCCGCTTTCTACCCTGAGTACGTAAAGCGATTGCACGGGACCAATGTGAAGCAAGCCGTCAACAAGGCTGACATGGTCGAACAATTGCGACAAGACATTCGCGATTTCATGAAGACAAACGATTGTGCGCGTGCAGTTGCAGTTTGGTGTGGATCGACGGAAATCTATATTGAACCAAGCGATGTCCACTCCACTATCGAGAAATTCGAGCGAGGGCTTCTCGATAATCATCCTGAAATCAGCAATTCAATGCTGTATGGTTGGGCGTGTATCAAAGAGGGGGTACCTTTTGCAAATGGAGCACCCAGCCTTACGGTCGATTTTCCAGCAGCACATGATTTGGCCAAGCAAATGAATGTGGCCTTNNTTTGCGGAAAGGACTTCAAGACCGGGCAGACCCTCATGAAGACGATATTGGCGCCCGGCCTCAAGGCGCGCCTTCTCGGACTCAATGGGTGGTTCTCGACGAATATCTTGGGTAATCGTGACGGTGAAGTCCTTGATGATCCGGACAATTTCAAGACCAAGGAAGTGAGCAAGCTTGGGGTCCTAGAGCAGATACTTCAACCAGCTCATCACCCAGAACTCTACGGCAACGTCTATCACAAGGTGAGAATCAACTATTACCCACCGCGTGGTGACGCTAAAGAAGGCTGGGACAATATCGACATATTTGGTTGGCTCGAATATCCAATGCAGATCAAGATTGATTTCTTGTGTCGCGATTCGATTCTTGCGGCACCACTGGTTCTCGACTTGGCACTATTCCTCGACTTAGCGAATCGCGCTGGTTTCCGAGGTGTACAGGAGTGGCTCAGTTTCTACTTCAAGTCTCCCATGACCGCGNNATCCAACTGATGAAATTGAAGAATACATTGAGATGGATGATGCGCGAGCCCCTGATAACGCACCTTGGCAATGAATACTACGATTGAGCGGCCGCAGGTGACGTAGGACTATCGAAACCCTGCGCTTCGCGCAGCCAGCCAATGTGTACCCAAAAACGCTGCTGCGAGAGCGGACCAAAGCCAGGCGGGTACTATTGGGTGAGATGTTCGAGTCAGATCAACGAAGAAGCTGGGAGGCAAAGGCAACTTGTCCAGATCAGGGGGTGTTGCGTAAACTCCCCCAGATACCTCCGACAATTTTTGCATTCGTTTCGGATCGGGTCGCGAGTCGGCAAATGCTGTTCCGCCCAGTTCGCACGCAAAATTTAGCCGAGCCTCCGCCCCACCTTCAACGCGAGCCATTGCCGTATATCCNNACATCGGCAGGCAAGTACCATTTAGTGACAAGCGGTACATTCGCAACGCAATCACCAATAACCTCGCCACGCAATGGCGCATATTGCTGCTCGTGCATCACCCAACCGATGAGCGCCTCCCAAAGAGCTCCGTATGCTCTGCCCGAAGTTTCAGCTGCAACGTTGCCCCAGGCTAGTCTATAAGTTGCGTCAAGACCCAGTTCGATGACACGCCCGTCGCGAACTTCAGAAATCGCTAACACCGGCATTGGGCCAGACATTGCTACACCTTTCACGGGGAGAAATGTCCGCTGCGGATGCTCCCACAGGACCATTGCGCCTGGTTTGGGCGGTCCCAGCGTGTTGGCACCTGCAAAACTCGGCAAGCGATCGCCAAGTATTCGTCTCAGTGGTCCCATAATTGGTGCTTGAGTTGCAGCGGCAGCCCATTTCGGAACGAATTCGACAGAATCGTAGGGATTTCGACTCACGACCAGCGTCGTCGGAAGTACTCGTTCCAGCGCCGAATGCACATAGCTGCCACCGGAGAAAGCCGATGGCCCCCCAACAAGTATCAGCCCGCCTCCCTCTTCGACGTACCTTGCCAACCGCTCGAGGTGAATGTCCAAGTGATAGCGAGCGGCATCAATGTCCTGCAGTATGACAGCGTCGAAACTAGGCAGATGCAGACTAAACAGTTCGTCAACGGGAAACGGAATCAGACTCAGTTCACCTGCATTGTCATCTGTATTTGGATTGTCCTCGTCGGTCCGAAGTATGAAGAAGCTCACAAGATCGACAGCCGCGTTTCCCTTTAGCCACCGTCTCAATTCACGCACATCATAGCTAGGACAGCCTGCAATATGAAGCAACCGAACCCTGTCGCGTGATACGAGGAACGGCAGAAATCTCGTGTCATTTTCCGGTATCTTGTCACCACTTTGAGCAGTAAGCGAAACTTCCAGAAGTTGACTTCCAGAATGTTCGAGCACCACGTCAAAATCCAAGACTTGTGACTCTCTGTTACTCAAGTCGGCGACGAGCGTCGAAATTTCGTGTGCCGGCACTCCCCTTTCCAGAGTGCGAATTGTCACCGGAATCTTGCCACATTGCATCCCTCCACTACATGCGACTTCGACCTTCAGCGACAGCGGTTGATGAGCAATGGCTTCACCGAGACTATCTACGCTGCGTATGCTTGCGTCCGGCTGCGGTTCACCGCCCACGTCCACGCTGTGAATAGGGATACCCGCGATTTCAGCGGGAATTGATGCGCCGGATACGGCATCAACCGAAAATGGACGCGTAAGTCGGCCATCGCTCACGACAACAATGGCGGCTGGCCTTTCGCCGGATATGTCCATCACGGAATTCAAAGCAGCCACCAAGTCGCTCGTTGGCAATTTGCCTAACGATTCGGAGATCAAATTCGGGGATTTTAGCACCTTGGCGGCCCCTTCACCAAATGTCGCAAAGGAAACCCTTGTAGACCGAAAGTGTTGAACCAGCGATCCGACGGCGGACTTGGCCAGTGCGACACGAGTAGATTCCTTAGATTGAATTTGTAGGCGGCGCGAGCCGTCAACCAGCACAATGACCTTGGGTCCCACGGCTCTACCACGCCTCACAAGTTTCTCTGGGCGCAGGGCCGCCATACTTAACAATAGGTACCCAATTGCTCCTGTAGCAAGAAACGCGATTGAAGCCTTTCGGGTGTAGGATATCGCAACGAGCCGAGCAATAGCGGCCACGACTATCGTCAAGATAACCAGCGAAAGCCACCCCGGAATGTCGCCGTTGATCCGGAACTGAGTTTCCATTACTTGCGTATTTGCAGCCGATGACGCATCAGCCAGGCTGCATGAACTTGGTCATCTTTGTAATCCGAACAAAGCAAGTACATTGCCAAATTGATCGCGAGTCGAATCGCATCTTCACGCTGCCGCGCCCCCCCACCCACCATATCGAAGTTCCAATCACCTGCGGTTTGCGTCGCGAGTGCACCCATCAAATCACAATCGAGGAACAGGACCTGCGCATAGCGCCCCCGGGATATTGCGTCAACTTTGCCTGAACCGGCGTATCTGCCAACTGGGCGACTCAAAATGTAGAAGCTCTTAAAGAGTACATGTTGTGACGGAAGTGTTTGAATAGGACTGTCCGGCGCCACCGCGGTCAACTCTCGCCTTGCACCTCGACCGAATGCGCCCGTGACAGGGTTTGAATCGTCAACAACAAGCAACCCGCCTAAGCGCAAAAATCGATCGATCCCGCGACGTTTTGAGGTGGAGAGTACCCCCGGATCTTCCGAACCAGTCCAGATTGCAAACGGTTCGTCCAGGAGTTGTGCCGATTCCGCCGATATGCTGCAACCATCTAACCGAGCGGGAGCGCTAGTTCGTTGCATTAACTCCCAGGCCCAACGCGAAGCCGCCGTGTCGCGTGCAGCGTCGGGAGGCTGACTTCCAAACCACGCGCGCCGAACACGGAAGGCTCCAGCTTGGCCAAAGGCTCTGGCATTGAGAGGCCAAAATCCCAGACCCAAAGTTGCCGCCAAGGCAGTGAGGATAGTTCTTCGGGACGAAATTGGACTGAACATCGCCACCTATTTTGTCCTTAGCACAGAGTGCCACATTTCAACGACCGTCATTGAAACGCTAGCAGATTAGTACCTACATGCTAGCATTCGGCAACTTACCGATGGCGCGCAATGAACGAACCACGAGGAGCCAACTGGCTTTGTCAATTGGATTGTCATTAGTTGGAATAACGTCAGCGATTTATGGAATTGATTCAGTTGGCGGAATAGTCGCACTTGGGGGACTGCTTTCCCTAGGCTATAATATACATCGGTTGGGCCGCATCGGCGGCGACCTGTAGCGGGGGCAGTATACGATCACGGCCCAAGCCGGGAATCATGTCTCGCTGCGAAGCACAGCAATAGCTACGTTATCGCCAAGGTCGGGCGCACGCTTAACGGCCAGAGCATATTCGCGACCGGTAATTTCAATCACCGTCGACCATACCTGGTCATTGGTGACTCTTTCGAGCGTGACCGCCTTGCGAATCGCGCTGGCATTTACTTCTGGTGAAACAGGCGCACCGTACACAGCGCCTGCCACATCCAAATAGACATAGGTCAGCGGCTCCTTGGATTGCTCGTTGCGTGCGGTAGTCTTCAGATCGTTGCGCAGGGCCGTCTCCAAACGATAGGCATAAGCCGACCAGGACCAACCCGTCACATAAGCACCACGAACTTTCGCGTCGACCGTTACGGGAACCAACCAGAACCATTGCGCGTCAACTCGGCCCTTGACCCCGGACGCTTCGGCCAACGAGCCGCTGACTGAGGTAACCTTTCCCTGTGTTACCTGCGCCGCTGCGGGTACTGCTGACCATAGATTCTTTCCTGCCATCACGTCCGGAACACGATCGCTGCGCAAGATCGTTCCATCTACGTCCACAAGGGCAAAGAAAGTGCTCTTCGCGACTCGAAGATCCTGCACGCGCTCGCGGGCCCGAGTGAGGGTCGCCCTGACTTTTTCCAAGTCATCCTTGGGCGCCGTCGAGCTTCGGTACAAGGGTTCCAGCAATTGACTTCCAGTCGGCATTCCCGCCCGGACTTCGGCAACATCGCCTTTGGCAACTTCGACCAAGGACGAAACGTGCTTGGTGGCCCTCGGCAAACTGATGTTTCTTACTGAATTTTGACAGCTTGTAATCAGTGTGAGTGCGATTATCGCAAGAAATGGCTTTGCGTGCCCGGTTGTACTCGTCATGTCTTCCATCTTAGAGCCAAATTTGCTTTGGTGGAATGGTTCGACAGCTCACCAACCAACATTTTGGCTTGTGGATGTCCGTGGCCGGCCCACTCTATTTGAGCCCCGAATCGTCCAGGGATGAATGCCACTCGAGCCAAAGTCGGAGTGCCTTGCCGTTCAATTTGATTGGCAGCGGTGAGCCTATGCTTTCTAGTTCGGTGGGCATAGAGGACAGGTACGGCAATTGATTCAAATTACCACTTTTGCCGACATTAGCGCATGACTCAGGCAATAAGAATGCGTCGAGTTTTGCAAGGTATTCACGATACCTCTCGTTGATCGACGGCGACACGTGTTACATTATGATCTTGCATCGCGACTTGTAATGTTCGCGCCTTCACAAACGCCCAAGTGTCTTCCGTCTCATCTCCCCCTTCGTCGATTCTTACCCAAGAACTGCGATCTCCTGTCCCTCACCGGGACATGACAGTCCGAGACTCGTGGCTAGCCATACGCGCTCTCGTTTCACAGAATGACCTAAGTGTCGTATTTCAACCAATCGTAGATCTGGATACGGGGGAATCGTTTGCCTATGAGGCGCTCGCCCGTTGTTCGGTGNNTTCGGTGCCGCAGTATTCGAGTCCGCCCATTTTGTTCGAACGGGCGGCCCTCATCGGATGTGCCGGACGTCTTGGCCGAATGATTCGCGAACTCGCCGTTCCACCGGCGGCCGGTAAACCTCTATTCGTGAACATCCATCCTCAAGAACTCAATGAAGGTTGGCTGGTCCGACCCGATGACCCCCTGTATCTGCACGATGCGGCAGTGTACTTGGAAATAACGGAGTCAGTTCCACTTACTCATTTCGATCTCGTGATGAGCGTGCTTAAGGAGGTGAAAACACGTGGCGACGTCAAGCTAGTGGTTGACGACCTCGGCGCGGGCTATTCCAACCTCAAGAGCATTGCCGACTTGGAACCCAATATTGTCAAGCTGGATCGAGGTCTAATTTCGGGAATCGACCGGAGCGTCCGTCAACGCCAGTTGGTCACTAGTGTTGTTCGACTTTGTCGAGAATTGGATGCTAAAGTTGTTGCCGAAGGAGTTGAAACCATCAGCGAACTGTCCGCCTTGCGGGACACGGGCGCTGATTTCGCGCAAGGTTTTCTGTTTGCGCGGCCCAGTTTTCCGATTCCTACGGCAAACTGGCCCGCTGATTCGCTATTGCCGGCCGGGGTCAAACGCCGCTAGTTGAAACGAATCCCTAGTGCGCCGTTCGAATTGGCAATATTCGTTGTTTACCCTGTATGACCCCGGATGAGAAACCAACCGAGCCACTAACCGAGACTCTTGCTCGGCTTCTTCCGAATATCCACGATCAATGGCGGTTACTGGTAGCCGAACGCGCGAGCCGCGTTGTCGCAGCGTCCAATGATGCGAGTGCGTTTTCTCCACTTGCTGGATTGTTAACCGACTTGGCGAGATTGATCGAGCGATCGTCGAGTCCAGAGCAAGTGCGCGCAGCTGTGGAAGAGCGCCTTTCGGACGTTCTAAGATACATGCGGATCTTAGAGGAGCAATTTGAGCTCCAAACGGCAGATGTTGTCTTCTGTCTGAACACACTGCGCTTAGCCCTATCGTCTACTCTAAGTGGAATCGTTAGGGACTCTCATTCGGACAACGGACGCGAGGCAGGTCCGAATTTACGCTTAGAAGACTTGCAACGAATGGACATGTTGCTCGGTCGACTCGCAGCTGTGATCGCGGACACGAATATCCAAGTTCATGTCGCTCGCCACCCTCAGGAACAGACGTTAGCATTGGAGTACGCCCTTCTGTATGAAAGGACCCGGCAGCTTGCGATAACCGACTCTCTCACCGAACTGTATAATTTTGGCTATTTTTGGGACCGGCTCAAAGAGGAACGCGCACGCGCCGAACGGTACCAACGCCTGCTTTCCCTAGTCCTCGTCGATATCGATCACTTCAAGCAATACAACGATCAAAATGGTCACCCCGCAGGAAACGAAATTCTGAAGCGCATATCCCGAATAATGTCGGAGGAGTCGCGCGAGGTCGACATTGTTGCCCGGTACGGCGGCGAAGAATTGGTTGTCCTGAGCCCTGAATCTAATCGGAGACATGCATTCTTATTGGCCGAACGGATTCGACAGCGTATCGCGGATACGCTATTTCCGTTCCGGCAATCACAACCGGGCGGGCGTCTTACCGTATCCGCGGGCGTAGCCACCTATCCGGTAGATGCCGATACGGAAGAGTCACTCGTACATTGCGCCGATCAGGCCCTTTACGCTGCCAAAGGCCGCGGTCGCAATACCGTCAGTGCCCATGCACCCATTCAAAAGTTTACGCTCGCCTTGCGCCCCTACCGCCCCACCACATCGGTTGCGCTAGTGGGCAATTTCAATGCCTGGGATCCCAAGGCAGACCTCATGCAACAAATGCCGGACGGCACATTTTCTTTCGAAATTGCACTAAACCCCGGAATATACCGGTACAAATTTGTTCTCGACGGTCAGGAATGGCTCGCAGATGCAAATAGCGAACGCCAACCTGACAACTTCGGTGGGGAAAACAACATCCTTCGTGTTCGGCGCGAGTAGTTAATAGCGCTATCTTTGTGCGTGCACTCGCGCCGAAGATTCCTGAGCCTTTTCATCAGCAAAGGCCGCGAGCCAAGCCAGCGGCGCGTTCCAATTTATCGCGACCTCGTTTGTCGACCACGATTCTATATTGTCGAAATAGCACTTTTGCGGCGCGCACCCACCAAGACCCGCAGCCTTGGCGGCCGGATCTTCCACACCTGAGTTTGGACCGCCCGATACGATCCCAGGCGGTGGACAGGGAAATTGCGAATTTGCTTGGCAAGCCCAAAATCGATGATGAGGATTTTCCACTGGTCGCGTTCCGAATAACGTCACGTAGCTCTTGGCCATTGGATTTCTGCCCAATATGTAGTTGAGGGCGTCTATTGCTCCCTCGAGAAAGTTTCGTTGTTTCGTAAAGTCATGGGCTAGCGCGAGCACCACGCCGTTATTGAGAACGAATGAGTTCGAACCCCAAGGATAACGGCCCCCCACAGCCGGCAATGGTACCCGGTATCCCGACCGCATCGATGCGTCCAAGAAATACTTGGCGGCAATGACCAAATTACTGCGTGCATATTCAACGTCGGATCGCGACAGATTGCTAGGCACCGTAGCCAATGAGACAGTCCCGCATCCCGCAACGTTCGACCAAGAAAATGAAGCTATTCCGCCGCCGGCTTGCGTTGGCACTTTTAGGTAGTGCGGCGACTGTCGCATGGACTTTACGTAGTGCGCTGCACCGGTGGTTATGAAAAGTTCTGCCGCGGCCCAGTATCTCTCGTCTGTAACGTCCGTGTCGCCGTAGGGGCCCCCTCCTTCGCGGTCCTCCCCTGAAGCATAAATGTGCGGATGCAGTTCTGCCGCTTGCCATGCTCGCTCAGAGGACACAAGGCACCGCGACGAGAACTCAGGATCGATTTTCTTGAAGACTCTTGCACATTGAGCAGCGGCAGCAGCAAGGTTCAATGAGGCTGCCGTGCTCGGTGGCCTCAAGAAGCGCCGAGTATTGTCCGAATGAGGAGCTGTCGGAATAGGTGTCCAAGTTTCATCATGTATTTTATGGTGAGCCATTCCGCTCAGGGGGCGTCCGAGCGGAACCTACATTTTCATGAGGAATTCGAGTTCCCACCGAACTTCGTCCAACAAGTCGGGAATCCGATTGGCATTCTCGGGAATTTGAAATTTGCCGTCACCAAAGTCGTCAATGCTGGATCCAAAGACTCTTGTCCGTTCGTACCAATTCAAAAGCGTCCAGACCGTAATGCCGGCATTTACAACGTATTTACCATGGTCGCCTGCATCGTACCAACCGCCAGCTACGTCTAGGGTGTACCCGCAATTCGCTCCAGGTGCGCACGTGGCGTTCTTGTCAAGCACATGCCCCGCGGGATGGGTCCACTTATCCGATCCCGCAAAGGGCATCTCTATGTCTATGCCGCTCCGCTGTTGGTAGAAGAACGCAAAGGCGTCATATTTGAGTTTTCGGTAAACATCCAGTCGAATATCGAATGGATCACTTCGTTCCCCCCCCCAACCCGCAACCTTAGAGTTTTTGCCGGCTGTGTGAATTTCGAGAAATCAACTTGATGCACCAATTCTCCCGCATCTCCATCTTCTCCGAATACCTTGCTCCTTCCAAATGCAAGTCTCGACCCCGAATCGTCTGTCAGCTCCCAATCCAATGGTGTCGCGCTGGTACTCTTAATAGTTGCAAGTTTCGAAAAGGCCGGGATGTATCCGAGTTGATTCACGCGAACTAGGGGTAAGACAGCTTCCATATTCGAGGGTACTGATTCGGGATCCTCCAACGCGACGTCATCCAAACAAATCGTAACCGGTACGGTTTCTTGAAGTCTCCCACCCATATGGATGACGAGTTCCGCGTCGACATTGACGGGCTCAGTAATTTTCATGCGCCCCGCATATGATTGCCGTTTGGGTCCAACGTCCACGATCGCTGACCACAACTCATGCGGTGGCGACCCGACTAACACAATTTGAGGTCTCAGCTGCGCCGGCCTCGTTGCCTGTGCCGTAAATCGGAACGTGTAGTCACGATGGCGTTTCACCGCGACTGGTCTTTGTCGAAGCAGGATATCGTATGAGTTCCTTNNCCCGGATTGATCCCTGCGCGGGTGAAGACACAGTTTGTGACAAAGGTGACAATAAGCCCTCCTCGAAATCGCCATTCTTGAGCAAATTCGAACCGACGGCAGTTCCCATTGTTGGTTGCATCGTGCCAGTGCCAGGCGCAATGGCGACTACCGATTCGCCCTCTCGAGACCGGCTAGCACCGCACCCAACCAAAATTGAATGCAACAACAAGGTGCAAAGGCACGGTAGCCTGGCACTAGAATTCAAGAACATGAAGTGCATCCGTTCATCCGTCATGGGGCTCTGGTGGACAATTCCGACCTGAATAGGACCATTGCGGCCTAATGATCCGTCAAGGGGGCGCTCGCTCCCCCAGAATCGACCTTATTTTCGCAATAATAACGCAATCCAAGTTGCGGAGCAGGGCAAGGATGTTTACTCTAAGCCATCAATTTTCGTGAGGCCGATCATGTTTGAACTACCCGACGCTGGACTCTATCGTACAACTGAGCCGTATCCTGGTCATGATGACCAATTCCCCGCGGGGGTGCTGGTTTTCGTGGGGCAGTCTACCAATGGGGGCGGCTCATTCGTTGTCCGTCCCGGGGCTAATCGAAGAAACCGTTGGTTTTGGGGCGAGCCGACGACGATATTGCGTTCTCCATCCTGGGCAAAATCATTGCGCAAGTTGCCGCCGGAGGGTTTCTATACTCTGCCAGAGGCAGTGGAATTAGAGGGCGGCGGCCGCTGGTTGAAGAACGCAATCGTGCAACTTGGGTACAATGAACAAGGGCAAGGAATCATCTTCGTCGCTGAGTGGCACGAAGCCGGCACCGACAATGACCTTCACTTCAGTGATCGAGGTGTGCCCGTTTCGGATTCGCTCCTCGAACGATTGATTTGGGCCCCAATATTGCCCGTTCAGGAACCGCCGGCAACTTGAGAAATATTAAAATATTTCCAATAGTTATCGACTTGACTGGTTTTTTTTCGACTTCAGAACTGATCCCAAGAATTCACGGTTCATTCGTGCAATGAACTCCGTGCTTATTTGCTTCGGGCA
>PMCK01000022.1 GCA_003154095.1 Myxococcales bacterium
TATGACGGAATGATTTCGAGCTGGCTATCTGCCCAAGGGGAATCCGACGGGTACCCAAAGTTTACATCGATAGCCCTGGAAAAGGCCTACGGCCTTCGATACGGAGAAAATCCCCACCAGACTGGGGCATTCTATCGTGACAGGGCGGCAATTGGCGGCACATTGGCACTAGCTCAAAGTCTAGGTACTGGATCCAAGGAGCTCAGCTATAACAACCTCGTCGATGCCGAATCCGCCCTCGATGCCGCGCTGGAGTTCCAAGGCCCGGCTGCGATAATCATCAAGCACAACAGCCCTTGCGGGGTAGCAACGGCCGCCAATTTGACTCAGGCGTATCAATTAGCTCGGGACGCCGATTCACAGAGCGCCTTTGGCGGTATCGTCGCATTGAACCGTGAGGTCGATATCGATACCGCGAGTATTCTGACCGAGACATTCCTAGAGTGTATCGTTGCGCCAAGCTATACCCCCGAAGCATTAGNNGGCTATTGGCAACGGGCAACTGGCTACCGTCTAACTACAAGCAACGACAATTCCGTCGAATCAGCGGTGGATTCGTGTCACAGGACCGCGACAATACCGGCGCTGACGAAGTACTATTGGGCCGCATCGTCACGCACCGTCAGCCCACGCCCGCACAGTTGGCCAACCTTCAATTTGCCTGGCTGGTCTGTAAACATGTCAAGAGCAATGCCATTGTTCTCTCGAGCGAGGGCAAGGCGCCTGACAGTTATGTCACGGCCGGCATTGGCGGAGGGCAGACCGCTCGAGTATCATCAGTACTCATCGCATGCGAAAAGGCTGGTGAGCTCTCTAAGGGTAGCGTACTCGCGTCCGATGCATTTTTCCCATTCGCGGACGGCATCGAGGCAGCGGCAGCAAAGGGCATAGCCTCAATCGCTCAACCTGGCGGCAGTAAGAACGATAGCGAAGTTATTGACGCTGCCAATCGCTTGGGTCTTTCAATGCTGTTTACGAATGTTAGACATTTTCGCCATTGATAAAACTGACAGCCAGTATTCCAACCTTACTAGGCTGATGGAAAGTCCACCTGGCGCGGCCGAGACGCCATGCCCACGCCGAACGTTGCGTTTACGCTCCCTCCAGTCAACCCGCACCCACTACCGATATATCGTCGGGCTGACTTGGTCCTTACCCGTCACCCATTCACTCGGCGCTTGGGCCCCCATTGTTGTATGAACCACTCGGCCCGCCTCGCGAGCCGCCAGCGCCATTTTAGAATGATTAGCCGGATTAGGGTCGCGGTGAGCTCTCTAAGGTAAGTCTCATTCGCGCGCTATTGTTTGAAATTTGGCCCTCCTTACGAGGCTATGCCAAGGATCACGCGACACTTCAATAACAACTTCAGCAAGCGAAGATCCCATGAGTCAAGTAATTGGTAAGGACCCAGGCTGCACATGTTCCGTCTGTGGAAGACAATTCGTGCTCGAATTTAGCTATCAAGTAGAGCAGCTGGGAGTAAAACCTAACAATAGCGAGTCAATTTCCGGTGCTTCATTTTATTGTTCGCTTGAGTGTGTAAGCCGAAGTCATCAAGAGTCGCAGCAAATAGCCTGCGATGTTTGCAAGAACCTCTTTGCCATTGAGTATGTTTCGCAAGTGCTGAACCACTCGGGGCGAAGGTATCACGCCTGCAATTCAGAGTGTCGGCGCAAACTCTTGCGCTTGGTCCAAGGCTCACATCTACACGGAGTATTGACCGATGACGCGAAGCAGCCACCGACACAAACGATGAAGATCGCAAACGCCGCCGCGGAGAGTCACGACAACCAAGGCAGTACTACTTGGCAACGAATTGCACGAGATATGGCCGGTGCACCTAAGGTGCTCGCAGTTTTTAACCACAAGGGTGGTACGGCCAAGACAACGACCTCGATTACTCTCGCTGCAGGCCTTGCTTCGTGCGATCGTCGCGTGCTCCTCGTCGATGCCGATGCGCAAGGCAACGTCGCTGTTTCTCTGGACATACACAGCGAAAAGACGCTGTATAATGTGCTTGTGATGGGTCAGGATCCAAGGGACGTGATCGTCAAAGTTCGTCCCAATTTGGACGTCCTCCCGTCAAACGAGACATTAGCTGCAGCGGAGCTCTATCTCGCCGGTCGGCAGAGGCGTGATCGCGTGCTGAGCACCCGCTTGACGCCGCTCAGAGAAGACTACGATCATATTATCGTCGATTGCTCGCCAAGCCTGTCGTTGATGAACCAAAATGCCCTCGTATTTGCCGATGCGCTTCTTTGCCCGGTAGCCTGCGACTACCTTTCATTGGTGGGAGTGCGCCAGGTCTTGCGGACGATCAAACAAATAAATCGGGTCTTATCACATCCCGTTCGACTCTGGGGCGTTCTTCCAACATTTTATGATAGTCGAGCACGCGTTTGCACCGACGCGCTATCGACGCTCAAAGAGCATTTTGGAGATCGGTGTCTCGAGCCGATTCGTGCCGCCAGCAAAGTCAAAGAGGCCCCTTCCCTGGGACGCACCTTGTTCGAACACGCTGCGGATACCACTGCGGCGCGCGACTACCTTAGAGTGGTCGCAAGGTTGCTCAGTGAAAGTGAGCATTCTGAAACTCATACTACCGATTCAGTGAGTATCGCATCATGATCGAGCGAGAAAACTTC
>PMCK01000029.1 GCA_003154095.1 Myxococcales bacterium
TTCGACGGCCAGATACTGTCGCCGTCCCTCATATCCACGGCTAGCCACAAGCCTGAGCTTACCACGGCACTCGGAGGTGATCTTGCGTTTCCTTCTGGAACCGTCCAGGGTAATGAGATCGTTATCTTGGATCGATATCCAAGAAGCGTGCTCACGTGGGTAAACGTAAGAACGACAATCGTACGTGCTCAGTTGTCCGTTGCTGCGGGCTTTTCCGCAAATCCGCACGATTACGTCTCAATCTCGCCTAACAAGGCGTACGTTTCGCGGTTCAACCCCAACATGAATTCGGGTCGGCAGCCATTTGATACTGGAAGCGACATACTCATAATCGACCCGAGTATTCCGGGTATCACGGGTCGCATCGATATCGCAGCCGCGACGCCCAAATATGCCAGCTATGTCGTGCATCCGGATCGAGCTCGCATGGTAGAAAACCGAGTCTACGTCGTCCTTCCCTACTATGATTCGACATACAATGCGGGCGCATCCTATGTTGCATCGATTGATCCTCAAGTGGATCAGATCGTAGACGTGATTTTACTGGAAGGCTTGTCCGGATGCAGTGGATTGGACGTTGCACCGGATGAGAACAGCCTCGCCGTGGCATGTTCGGGACGTTGGCATGGGTCCAATACGGCCAATAACAGCACATCCGGGATCGTTGGTATTCAACTACTGCCGAAACTGAGTGAAATTTGGCGCATACCTGCGACCTCAGTCGGCAATAGGGCCTTCGGGTTCGAGGTGGGCTACGTCGATGCACACCACGTCGTCGCAGCGCAGTTAGGGGAATTGGGTCCACCGCTAGTCAACGACGCCGTATTTCTCATTGACACTACGACGAGTGGTTCAACGATGCTCCTGGAATCAGCCGACGTGCCCGTCACACTGAGCGTGGGCCCGTGCGACCCCGCATCTAACTTGTGTTTCATCGCTGACGCACAGCGCAGTACTATTCATCGGCTCTCGTATGATGGCGCGCAGTATTCCTTGTCCAGTTACAGCTGGACTGATCCAACAGGTCTGCCGCCGAGACTGCTCAGCTTCTTTTAGTTTCCGGCGTCAGTCCCAGCGTCCCCATTTTGAATTGGCGTCAATACGGACCAAGAGAATCCCCCACATCCTTTGTCAAAGTCCTGTGCATTCGCCGCCAGGGTATTGAGAGCATCTCGTTCAGTTGCCGCATTGTATGCAGTTTCGCAGATGCGTAACACGTTGCTGCTGTCGATATTCCAGTCGAATCGATTCCAAAGATTTGCGAAGTATAGGTTCTTCGAATCGGCCAGAGCAATCAAGAAGTCCTCAGAGTTATTCACGATCGTAATGTGGAAGGTGCTTGTATCCATATACCAAGTATCCGACGTAATTCGATGTTCGAAGTAACCATCTGTGTAGATACCTACAATACTTGGGGCGGCCACGGGCACAGAGCCGTCGGCAGAAGCATCCGATGTTCCTGCATCTTGTGATGCAGCACTACTTCCACCGGTATTGAGCGGGCTCGTACCGCCACTGCTCGTGGCATTCGTCGATTGTGCGGCAGTTCCCCCAGTATTCTGTAAGTTACTACTGCCACCGATGCTCGCGGTAGTCGAAGACTTTGCTTTAGGATCATTGTCACTACTGCACGCAGTTACCATCACAGTAACGTGAATCAGCAGTACCCCGATTGTTCGTATTGAGTTCATTTTCATCTCCATGAAATTGCAAGGGTAACTTCGACCTGATGGCGAATACGGTCGTCTTGATGTCAGAGCGGTGGCGCCCAAGATGGACGACATTGCTTCGATCCGGACGCTCGACACCCCGCGAGTCGCCTGCGGTCTGGTACCCGCTCAAAATTGGACGGATACACGAGAAATTGCCAGGTTTCCTGACTTCCGGATCATTCTCCGCAACCCCTTCCCAGGCTCGTCGCCCAGTGGTTTGTTGCTTCGTTCCCGGTAACAGTGGCGGGGGCCGCGCCGGTCTTACACCGGCTTCCCTTCGCAAATTCGCGTGCGGGCTCAACACCCGCGAAACGCGTATACCATGTCGGGGACATCAATGCGCCAAAATTGTCGCTCACAGGCAATCGTTCGGGCATCCGAGCAGGCTCGGCTTGGCGGTACAAAGCGATCTTAGCGACGACCTATTTTGCTTGCCTCGTCCGAACGATGTTAAATGTTCTCTGGCCATGCCGTGCGCTCAATGGGTCATATATGTTTCGGCCTAACCCGCACGAGTATGCCGTTACCCTGAATCAATATTTACACGGACAAGCGCGTGAAGGCCAAGGCGGAGGGTCGTTTAATTAGGTGATATCAAGCATTTACCGAACTGCGATGCAGCGACTGCCGACTTTGATTCCCAGCAATATTAGCTGACCCGAGTGGCCCCAAAAAACACGATAATGCCCCGAGAAATACGCTCGATATTATCGAGGTTGACTTGTGGCCCGACTCGCATTAGCGGGGTGCCAAACCATGCCAATTCGACGCGCCTTGCTATCCGTTTCGGACAAGTCCGGTCTAATCGATTTCGCTCGAGCCTTATCTGCGCGCGGGGTTGAGCTCCTATCAACCGGCGGCACCCATAAGGCCTTGGCAGATTCAGGGATCCCGGTCACGGCGGTGGAGAGTTATACGCAATCCCCTGAAGTCATGTCAGGGCGCGTCAAGACGTTGCACCCGCGGGTGCACGGTGGCCTTCTAGGTCGCGAAGGCGTCGACGACAAAGATCTCGAGAGAATTGGTGGTGCCTATATCGATATCGTGGCGGTGAATTTGTACCCCTTCGAGCAGACACTAGCTCGAAAGGACGCAGGCTTCGATGAACTAATAGAGAAAACNNATGACTACGCGAAAGTTTTGGAGGAGATCGCGGCTTCCGGGGAGACAAGCCTGCAAATGCGCCAGCGATTGGCGGCCAAAGTCTTCGCGCATACTAGTGCTTATGACGGAATGATTTCGAGCTGGCT
>PMCK01000108.1 GCA_003154095.1 Myxococcales bacterium
TGCGCGAGAGTCACGTGCATGACGTGCTGATTACCGAGGAAGCGCCGAATTATCACGTGTAACCTGGCTCGGAAGCAGGCGTCGCGCGCGTCGCGACGCCCTTGCCGTGATCAACAGGTCGTCGAAGCACTTAGGCAGCGACGACGTAAATATTCGGTCGCAAATCCAGGCAGTTTAGTGTATCGCGTAGTCTGTGAGTGCCCGCGTCGTCGTATGTCCAAGCTGTGGCGCACCGGTCGCGTCCGGTTTAGCTGGGCCCGTCATCGAGTGCCAATTCTGTAGTTCGCGAATCGAACTCACGGCACCTACTCCCCTACGAACAGCAACTCCGCGGCTGAGTACGGTCCAGCGCAATCTTACGGTCTGGGCTGCGAGCGCAATCGTGGGATCAATCGTCGTGCTGGCGGCAATCATCATGTTCATGAATCGTACCCAATCGCAGTCACACGCTAAGGCTGTAGCGCAAAGCGCAGCTGCAGAAAAGATGCCTCGGGTGCCACTGTCCCGGGTTGCCTCGCTCGACATTGGCATGAACCTTTCGGAGGCCCAAGCCAAAATGCCAATTGCTTTCCCCGAAGCATCGACCGATGTGCATCGAAAGGACTACTCTTTCGACATAGAGGACCCAATGATTGGGAGCACCCGGATCAGTTGGGAATGGGGCTGCGACTGCCTGCAGCGGGTCAATCTGTACCTCAAGGACTACCCGACCCAGCTTGCTGCTCCCAAGGTCCTGATCCCTTGCCTCGAACAGAAATTAGGGGCAGCGGATGCTCGCAGCAGCCCTCCCTTTCACTACTACTGGACCAAGCTCCATAGCCGGGTTGACCTGAGTTATGACCCGGGGTTGTTGTCGCTAGAGCTGAAAAAGGGCAAAAGTTTGCAACAGGACTTCGCCCACTTGATTGCGGTGATAGGTGATTGTGATGCTCTTGCGAACAAGCATTAGATCCCGCGTTGTGGCCCCAAACCTGCTCTAATCACCACATACTGCGAGTTTATTCCGAAGCGCTGCCTTGCAAAATTTCCGTAGATCGCCTTGATACACAGGCCTGCGCTCGTCACCAGCTCCATGAGCTCACTCGATGGAGCGTAGCGCTGCTCAATCGGTATTGTGACACTTGTGCCTGACTCTCGCGAAACATATGTATACGTGACGTCAAGTCGCTGCACTCGGCATCGAAGGCGGCTCTTCTCGAAGACATCCCATACTTGTGAGCGGTGAGCGAACGAAACGATGGGCTCGCCGTCGTCGTAGTGGGCTTGAGACCTTGCGTTCGAGCGCGTGTCGCGATGAAAGCGATCCGCAGCCCACACGTCGAATATGAATTCTCCGCCCGGCGCCAAGTGCCGTTTCACACAGGAGAAGCATCGCACAATATCTTTGCGATTGAGAAGGCAATATAGTCCGTTGTAGGGCAAAATAACTCGATCGAATTCTTGCCCCAAGTCGAAGTCCCGCATGTCGCCGCGCACCAGCCTCACTTGGCGACGCGAGCCCGGGCTCAACCGAGCTACCGCGTGTTTCGCTGCGGCGAGCAATGCCGGGTCGCGATCGAGGCCAATGACTGCCCGCGGACGAATCCGGCTGTCGGTGCTCAATAGATCCGGAATCAATCGACCGTAACCTGTGCCGAGTTCGAGAACGCTCTGTGCCCCTGCGCAGGCCTTGGCGTAATACGACCGATCACCAGGATTGCCACGGTGGGTCAGTGCGTAGAGTTCGGCTTCGAGTTTCGTCACCCAAGTTCCGGATCCTTGGGCAGCGCGCCCAGAATATCTTGCACGAATTGGTACAGGGCATTTGCGAGAAACCCCGCAATTGCAGGCAGGGAGTAACGGACCAGCAAACGGCCAATTGGCTGCTCACCGATATGCTTGACGGAATCCATCTGAGGTCAATCCAAGGCTAGATGGCGTGCCCGCTAACACGATTTCGGTGATACTGCAAATGACGACAACGCGTGCCAACGCAAACATCGGCCTTTTCTTGCCGAGTACAATATCAACTTCGTTGGCGCAGGCATCCCGCGAATTGCCTGACCACCATTGTCGAAAGGTGCTGTAAGGATTCGTCTAGTCTAGCGTTGTTACCGCGTAGACTCGACCGATCGTCGACGTGTACTAAGCGCGAGGATGCGATGACTGTAATACGAACTGTGTGTGGCCACCTGTCGTTTTCCATCTTACTCACCTGCACAACGCTCGGTTGTGGCGGTGGTACGGGCAAACCAGCCTCGACTCCAAGCGCGTCGGTTGCCGCATCTCGAGCTGCCCCGCTAGCTCCCACGGGACCACTCAAGGTGATACAAGACAGCGCCCCGGAAGTCCGGCCGGAACTCCCTAGCGGTGGTGTCCTGCAGCCCATGTCCGGCGATCCCGATGCACAAGTCTTGCAGCAGGTTCGCCTGCAGTCGAGCAGTTGTGAAGAGTATGAGTCAACGCGTAAAGAACTGATTGAAGCCGAAATCAGGGAGATGCATGAAGCCCTGAAGCAGTCTTTTCAGAACTGGAAGTCCGCACAACCGGACTGCTGGGAAATGTATCGTGAAGAGGCCGAAGCAATGCGTCGCGGACCAATTCGCAGATACGCGGTCAAATCAGCGACCTCGGGTTACGGCGGTTCGGTTCCCGCGATGGCTGCCCCCGCCAAGGCGGAAATGTCGAAACGTGACGACTCCACGTCCAAGTCAAGAGTATCGGCCGGCGTACGAAGCGCGTCCGGAACGAACAACCAGGTTCAGGGTGTTGACGAGGCGGACATCGTGAAACACGACGGGAAGTACGTCTATTTTGCGGTCAACGGCGCGCTTCGGATCGCCAGCATTAATCCGCCTAAGCTACTGAGTGCGACGAGCATCCAAGGACAGGTCAAGGAACTCCTAGTCGAAGGCGACCGAGCCGTGGTTTACGCCGCGCAAGGTGGTAACGGCGGCAATCGCTGCACATATGGATACGATTGCCAGTTCGGCGGCGACGGTAGCCGAACGATTGTCACCGTGTTCGACCTGTCCGCCCGCCAGACGCCCAAAGCAATTCGAACTCTAGAGTTCTCTGGCTCGTTGATTGCCGCACGCCGCATTGGCAATACGATTCACACGGTTGTTGCAGATGGCGATCGGCAAGGGCCGCGCTATTCAACCTGGCCCGGTGACCTCGAGGAGTGTGGCGTGCGCGAGGCCACCGTAAAGAAGCGACTCAAGCAATTGGGTGAAGCAAACGAGCGATTACTCCGCGATAGCAATCCCCGAGATGGGCTACCTACGATCGTGGATCGCGGCAACCGGCAGACACTCTGTCAAAACCTGACACGGACACCGATTTCCGACGGCAACGCGTTTACAACGATCGCGTCTTTCGACCTAACGCAAAATGAGAGTGTGCCGGTAACCACAACGATTCAGAGCCGACCGGGTGCCGTATTCGTTTCGGAGGAGGCACTCTACCTATCGGTGACCCATCAGAAACCAGCCCAGGCGAAGGGTTGGTACGGCTTCTATGGCCAAATCGACGAGGTAAGCGATATTCACAAGTTCCGTGTCGGCAGTCGCCCCGAAGCAACCGCTTACGTCGGCAGCGGCGTCGTCCCAGGCCATGTTCTGAACCAATTCTCGATGGACGAGTGGTACGGCTATCTTCGAATTGCTACCACCCGCGGCCGCGTTCCAAGCCCCAACGTCGAGAGCCAGGTATCAATCTTTGCGACGGCTCCCAACGGGAACTTGATTCGCACCGGCGCGGTTGAACACATCGCCCCCGGGGAAGACATTCGGTCGGTGCGTTTCGACAACGAGCGCGGCTACGTGGTGACCTTCAAGAAAACCGATCCGCTCTTCGTGCTCGACTTGCGACGACCTCACCACCCCGCTGTGCTGGGCGAGCTGAAGATCCCGGGTTTTTCAACGTACATGCATCGAATCGATCCCAATCATCTATTGTCGATTGGCCTCGACGCCAACGATCACGGGTACTTTGCCTACTTCGATGGCGTCA
>PMCK01000059.1 GCA_003154095.1 Myxococcales bacterium
CCGAGCGATTGCAACACAGCGCCCCGGCGCAAGGGGACCCTCCTCGCGCAATATGCGAGTGAGTGTGCGCCCCTCGAGCAATTCCATGACGAAGTAGGGCTGCCCTGTAGTGAGCGTACCAAAGTCGTTAATCTGAACTACATTCGGATGGGTCACCACCGCTGCCGCTCGCGCTTCCTGAATGAATCGTTCCGTAAGGGCAGAGTCACGGGCTAGATCGGCGCGCAGAGCTTTTAGGGCAAAAGAGCGGCCCAACCGACGGTGGCGAACACGATATACGCGCCCCATTCCTCCCTCTCCGATTACTGCAAGCACTTCGTAGCGATCGTCTACGACTGCTCCAAGCAGATTGTCACTTACAGGCTGTTGAAGTTTACTGACTTCGAGTCGCTCCCCGTCGTAAGGGCAAAAGCTGCTGTTGGGAGAAAAGTTGCGTTGACAACTTGGACAGGTCGTTACGGGCTCTGACGTATTTGAATCTACTGAGGGATTGGGCTCCTCCACAGAACGACCACCGTACAGTATCGTCGTCGCAGCCAAGCGTTACTCCCCGATTAGATGTTAGCCTGTGGCGTTCAACCGCCGAGCAATTGACCACAATTCGAGCAAAACTTGCCGGACGCCGGGGTCCCACAACCCGAACAAAAGGCAGGTGCGCGAGCCGTGGAAGGACCTCCAACAGCGGTTCCAGGCGCTGGCGGAGGGGCGCCCGCCGTTGGAACGGATGGACCTGGGCCGTACGCGGCACCCGGATACGACCCAGCGGCCTGGTAGCCCTGAGGCGGCACGCCGGGCGCGTAAGGCTGCGCAGCAGGACGAGCTCCGGCTGACAGCCCAGCAGCAAGACCCATTCCAGCCATCATTTGTGCTCCCGCCAACCCCGCCGAGCCCCCGCCGGCCTCCGCGAGTCCCTCACCCAAGCCCAACGTTGCCTCCGCGCCGGCGTATTGTTGATAGCGGTTCATGTCCACTTGATTCACGTAGCGCATGCGATTGGCAAAATCTTGATCCAATGCATATTGGCGAGCCTGAGCTTCTGCCTCCGCTCGTGCGACCGTGATCTTTGCTTTGCGAGCTTCGACTTTCGCCTGGACTATTTGGTCTTGGAACTCGTCGATTCGCGCTTGATCTTCGTCCGACAGGTTAATGTTGAGTTTGGCAATTTCAAGCAATTGAACGCCAATACCAGCCAAGTCCGGCGAGCTTTGAACTACGGCGCGAGCAACGTCAGGCCCAGCCGTGCCCAAATCCATCATTGTCAAGTCGCCTGACTTGATGAGCTGAGTCAGCGTTGTCTTCACACCCATCACGATTTGGTCTCGAACCCACTGCAACGCGGCTTCGGAGTCTCCTCCGCGCTGACGCCAAAATTCGATGACAAATTTGGTCGGATCCGCGACTCTGAAAGAATACGTGCCAAATACTCGTGGGTTCACGCGCAAGTCGAGTTCTGGATCGCGCATGGATCCTAGTGGTCCGCCAAAACCCTCATTGTAGATTGGGCTGACCGTAACGAAGAAGAGTTCACTAATAAACACATTGCCGCCCGTGAAACGGTCAACGATGTTGTTGAGAAACGGAATGTTCTGGGTATCCAAAGTATGCCGACCGGCGCTCAGTAGCCCCTTGAATTGCCCGTCTTTGAAGAATAGGCAGACTTCATCTGAATCGACAGTCAATTGGCTCCAGAACGGAAACGTCTGATCCGGATGCTTGTATACGACTTGGCTCTTGGCCGTGTCCGGGCGAGCAATCATCATCCGTTTTGCGCCGCCGGTAACGAAATCGACAATTCCCATAACTATCCGCCTTCTGAGGTCTATTTTACTGGACCAAACTCGCGTGGCCAGGCTCTAAATCGTCTATCATTTCTCGTGGGCATACACCAGAGCGCCGTATTCGAGTAACCTGAACGCTTGATGCATCCCGAAATTAACCTAACGGACCTACCCCCCCTAGCACAAAAGGCACTTGCCCCGGACACGCCGTTGCCACTGAAAATGATGGCCGCCAAGGGGGTACTGCCCGGCGCAAGGCCCGTGGACGTCGTTACGGTTATTGTCATTTTGGGGCAATCGGACGTGGCAGAAGTTGCACAAACAGCCCGTGCGACGCTCAAGAATTTGCCTCGACCCATTTTGGATGGGGTTTTCGGGAATCAATTACCCGCTCCAGTGTTGAGTGCGTTGACGGAGAACTACTACGAAAAGCCCGAAGTCGTAGAGAAACTCCTCAGACAATCGAATATTTCCGCCGGCAGCCTGGAATTCTTGGCTGAGCGAGCAACCGAGCGAATTGGCGAGCTCATCGCGACCAATGAACAACTCATGCTCGCAAATCCAGTTGTCATCGAAAAACTATACATGAACAAGCAAGTCCGGATGTCGACCGCAGACCGACTCATTGAACTTGCAGTTCGCAATCAGATTGAGCTTGGAATACCGGCTTTCAAGGAGGCGGCTGCGGCGATACGCAATGAACTCATTGCCGAGCCGACCCC
>PMCK01000009.1 GCA_003154095.1 Myxococcales bacterium
CGATACGTGCGCCTACAATTGGCAGCGACAAATTCACTTCACTTGGCCGAAGTGGAGATTTATTGAGAGGCTAGCCGTCAAAAGGCACGCAGCAAGACCAAGCACTTCGGTTACGTAGTCGTGAGCCCCGTTCGATTCCTTCTTGCTTGAAGGGCAAAACAAAGCATTAGTGACGCAACCCACGGCGCGAAATTCTGTATTTGAATATAGTGAAAATGCCAGTGAAAAACCGACAACGGGGCACGCTTCCATACCTCAATATGGCGGTAATTGGACCATATGTCTCGGCTGAGAGCAATTAGCACAAATGCGAGCGTTGCAACGGACACGGCAGTAAATAGTGACGTGTACACGAAACTAACGGTAGTGCAAGCCCGGTCGCTCCATCTGCGAAGTGTAGCTCGGAAGGTGTGCCACAGCAGGGTCGTCAATATAAATAGCGGCTGCATCACCATTGCGTAATAGTGCTCCCAAGCAAACGGGTTCAGAAATACCGAAAGTGTGACAAAGAGTGCAAAGGGCAGATCGATGGCTCGACGATCTACCTGGCGTGCACGTCTGAAGTTGTGCCGCGAGAACCAAATGGCAGCCGCAACCAAGATTACGGATACGATGGCAGTGATCATTGAACCAGTCTTGCTAGGATGAGGATCAACTTCGCAAACCGGGAACAGGATTTGAGCGACGAGTCCGGAAAGGCTCGAATTCTGCAATGACCCGAGCCAACCTTCGGTGACAGGCTTTTCCTGCTCAAGGAAAAGCAACCACGCGCTAAATCCAAACTTCAAGGTCATTGTGATGGCGACAACCGCGTAGGTCAATGTCGCCGTTGCGACGCCGCGCCAACGTCGACCCGCAAACAGCATGATGAGCATTAGCCCTGGAAAAAGTTTGAGCGTCATCGCAACGCCAATGCAAATACCCGCTGTCGCGTCTTTCCCGCGTCGCAAAAACATCCAGGCTAGCAAATACAGAAATGCAATTTGTTCGGAACATTGGATTACATTGTAATGATAAGCTAACCAGTCCGTAGAAATTACGAGTGAAGTTGCAATTGCCCCAATGGCGATTGGCGCTGGCCAGCGCAGCTCCTTGGCACAGAGGTAATAGTGTGGGAACAATAGCGCCAATAACGAGAGGCTGCTAATCTCTGCCGCCGCTGCTTTCGGAAGGTCGACAAACGGCAGGTACCAAAATGACATTGTCGGCGGCTGGCCTACTTGACCCTGGCCTAACATGGCCAATCCCGTGGACGTGTATGGATTTATTCCTAGCTTCGAAAGACGAGCTACTTTCCAATTCGTCAATATATCGTTTTCATGGGCGTTGGGCCAATCGTGCGGGAAATACGGGCTCAGGTTGCGACGAATTAGTTCGATACAAAAGACAAAAGAGAAAAATACGAATAGCCAGTAAAGGATTCTGACCATGATTGGCACTTTGAAACGATTGTTCACGGGACAGCTCCGCATTTTGGCTCATTGCTCCGATCAGCGCCCATACACTTCTATTTCGCTGACGAGTAGCTGTTGTGGCTTGTCTGAGCCACCGATATACCGAACATAGCGGGCCTTTTGGTTGCGAACTTTAAGGCGCCATGGAATGTCAGGCGTAAGGGGCATTGTTCGAGTCCCCTCCGTTTTGAAGTGTTCTCCATCAAGCGACAATTGAATCTGCGTAGGCGGCAATTCGTCAATGATCCAGTAGGAGTCCGTACGCGGAAATATTACGACTTCGCTTATGGAACGTGGCGATCCTAGGTCGATTGAGATCCAAGGGGCCACATCTTTTCCCGTACATGCGGCATAACGTGCCTCAAACCGGTTTCCGTCCACTACACGAAACAGCTTGGGTTCTCCTAAGGGTGGGGCCGGCATATCCCCGCATGATGAACTCGTGCTGACCTGTTTTCCAAGAGCGACGTTTCTGGGCGCGACTATGACCCATCCGCCGCAGAGCAGTAGTGCGCACAAGCCTGCAATTCTCGAAGTTCGATACAACTGAAAGTCTCTAGTCGTACGCGTGTCAATTTGCGCCTCGAGGTAGCCAAAAAGTTTGGCCATGAGCTGGAATTGGTGCTCGGCGAGAATTGCCACGTATGCGGCTTCCTCGACGCACGCAAGTGCAGTCTGGTGCCGCCTGAGACCCGGCAACTCCGCGACGACGTGGATCGCTTGAGCTAGGTCTGGCCAGTCCAGAGGAATCGGGCTACGGGCCTTGAGCTCGGCGCAAGCCGTCGCCACAATCAGCTGCTGCAATGACATTCGCGCCAACTGGAAGCGGTGCGCGGGAACCTTAGTGCGTTCCGCTTCGCGCATGCCTTGGACTGCCTCCTGCACGGCGTTGCGAATTTCAATTCGATCAGTTATTGATAAATGCGAAAGTTTGCGTTCCGCGTCCGCAAGGGTGAAGAATTCGCGGGCATAGCTGATACCACTAAGCATGCTCAGATCTCGGTTCTTGTTATCACGTCGGGTTGGCTCATGCCAACCCACGACCCAAAAACCGGAAAGCTCCGCAAAATCAGTGTCTTGTCTTTCCAGGTTTGACTCCATTCTGCACTGTGAGTGCCGGGCGGCATCGGGGACCTTGTCAACCCCTTGCCGCCGCAATTCTAGATTGTGGTAACTGCCCCTGGTGGTACTGTTGTGTCACAAGATATTGTTTCCGTTCGTTACTCTGCTGGCAGTCGTCGGGGCGTCTCTGATAGTGCGTGACGATGCGAACATAACTTGGCAAACGACGCCAACCCCGTGGGTGGATCCGAGGGAACGGGTGGTGGCAACACGGGCGGCTTAAGAACTA
>PMCK01000665.1 GCA_003154095.1 Myxococcales bacterium
ATCGACCACAGCAACGCCGATCGAAGTGGGCCCTTCTTGGAATAGATGCGCATTTCACTAAATCTGTCTTACGCTCGCGATGCAGCATAGGTACGAATCCGAACAAGGTCGATCCGATTCCGACCGATGGAACCCCTTGAGACGGGCCACTTCTATGGTAGCAGGATCGACGATGCAGCTGACCCCCAATCTCGGGCTGGATGTCGTCGCTTGTGGGTTGTTCATAAGCAGCGGCAAAGGGATACACCCCGACCGGGTTCTCGGCGACCACGAGCTCATCGTCGTCCGCAAGGGCACACTATCGATTTGGGAAAATGACGTGCGCTTCGATGTGCCTGCGGGTCATGCACTGCTGCTTTATGCCGGCCGGCGCCATCGAGGGGCAAGCCCATTTGGGCGCGACCTGTCATTTTACTGGATTCACTTCACGCTGCGGCCACAGCGCCGTCAAAAGCTGCGCGTGGAAGTGCCGCAATTCTGTCGCGTGGCGCGCCCGGATTGCATCGCCGAATTGTTCCATCGATATCTGGATGATCAAGAGTCTGGGCGGCTCGATCCCTTGTATGCGAGCGTCTTGCTGGTGCAAATCCTGTGTGAGGTAAGTCGTAAGCCGTTCGCCGAGGCTGCGCGCGGGGCGTCGCTAACGGGGCGCGCGGAAGCTTACATTACACGCCACCTCGTGGAAAAGCTTTCCACGGCAAGCATTGCTCGAGCCCTCCGAGTGAATCCGGATTACCTAAATCGCGTGTTTCGAAAGGTGCAACACATGACCGTCACGGAATCCATCCAGAGCCACAGGATGAAGAACGCGGCCGCCATGCTGCGCGACACCACAGATGCCATCTCCGAGGTTAGTTCCGCCTGCGGCTATCAATCTGTGGGGTACTTCCGACGGCTGTTCGAGCGCTTTCACGGAATCTCTCCGCAGGCCTACCGGCAGCTGATGGCACGCGCTTTCGTGAATGCTCGATAGCTCAATCGGCGAGCAGTGAAGATTCCGTGCCGTCATGCCAGAAACTACGAACGACGGTGGTTGGTCGCAACCGTTGATGAAGGGGGCTTCTCGCCAATAAGCGCTGGATCTACGCACCCTATTCCACCTGCACTGTAAATGGCGTCGATTCCACACTGCATTGGGGATCTATTCATGACCCGTAAGTGTACCGTAAATATGCTGAATCACCCAATCGAGGTTATGTATGACTGCTACACCGCGCCCGACTCCGGTCGTCCCAGGACCCCGTAATCCATCGGCGACGGTAGAAGCAAAATCCCGCTTCCCACTGAAGTCCCCGCTCGTCGTCGTTGCTGCGGGCAATGAGCGGGAACATGAACGAGGAAGCTTGACGTTCGGGCGTGATCCACAGGTTGATGTCGTTCTCAATGACCCGCTAGTCTCGCGCACGCATGCCCGCCTCAATGTGCAGTCGGATGGGACCGTCATACTCGAAGATCTGCACAGCTCCAACGGCGTATTCGTCAATGGTTGCAAGATTTCACGACCTTCGTTGGCTCTGTACGAGGGAGACCGTGTGCTACTCGGAACAACCGAGATCAGCGTTTTCAGCTTACGTGCGTCCGCCACGGTCCCGATGGAACGGCCGAGGGACAGTGTTGCTGCTCAGGATAGAGGGACCCTACCTTCGCCCGAAGCACCGCCGATTTTGAATCGAGACGCTTTGCCGCGAAGGCGCGCCGCGACGACGGAACGCAACGATACCGTCGATATGATGGGGCAATTCGCAGAGAAGTTGATGGAGTCGGGGCATCCTCTCGAAGCGGTGCGTACCCTTTCGGATCACTTGCAGAATCTGTTGAAGGGAGCAACGGCAGGTTTGACGGTTTCGGAACACATTCTCGAAAGCGCGACTCACTATTCGTTGCTACTCTACAGCTGGACGCAACGAGTTAGCTGGATTGAATTCGTTCTCGAGTTGCACTTGGCAAGCCAATGTGTGCCCACGGAACGCAGCCTGGTTGCGCTCGAATCGGCGTGGAATACGACAAAGGCGCTCGACGGCGCACTCGTGAAGTACCTGGTCAAGACGATTGAGGGACGTTCTCCACCACCGAACACGGATGAGCAAACGCGCCTGCGGCGAGTCGCCCGCTTAGGTCAGTAAGGCCGTCGAAGATAATGTCACCCGCACTGTATTGAGCCCGTCGCCTCACCCGACCCCTCGCGGAGCGAGTTACCTCGATTCTAGATGGGTCCGAGAAATCATTAATGGAACCTTCGCTCTGCTGCCACTGCGTACGTGAGTTGTTGGCTTGCCAAAGGAGTTCACGTGCGTACAACCTCATTCCAATTAATCACCTTGACTGTTGGTTTCTGTCTCTGTGCTTGCAGTGGAACAGACACGTCCGGTTCCCCTGGGGGTGGTGGAGAGGTAAGCGTAGGTGGGTCAACGGAGGCAGGAGGTAATACGGGCGCTAATGGCGGATCGCCCGCGACGGGTGGTGCAACGCAAACCGCCGGAGGCTCGGCTACCGGCGGCTCCAAGGCGGCGTCGGGCGGCAACCCGGGCACGGGCGGGGCAACGGGAGGTTCACCACAAACCGGTGGGAGCAAGGCCGTTGGCGGAACGCCAGCGACTGGCGGAATGGCCCCAACGACGGGAGGCACGATTGGAGCTGGTGGCATGGCAACCGGTGGCATGGGAACCGGTGGTATGGCTCCAACGGGCGGCACACCTGCGACTGGCGGCAGAGCAACAGGTGGTACGCCCGCGGCTGGCGGTGGGACCGCGACGGGTGGCTCCAGAGCAACCGGCGGCATGCCCGCAACCGGCGGCACGCCCGCAACCGGCGGCTCCAGGGCGACAGGCGGCACGCCTGCAACCGGCGGCTCCAATGCGACAGGCGGCACAACGAGCACGGGCACCACCAAGAAATTCTTCGGCAATATCACGACGGGCAACTCGATCGACTCCGGCAGCCTGAAGTACTTCCACTATTGGGATCAAATCTCGCCCGAAAATGCTGGCAAATGGGGCTCGGTTCAGTCGACTCCAACCAGCGCGTTCAACTGGGGCACGCTCGACTCCATCTACGCCTATACGAATACGAACAACATCATATTTAAGCAACACTGTTTCGTCTGGGGCTCCCAGCAGCCTAACGGGACGCCGACAGAAGCCCAGGTGGAAAACTGGATCAAATCCTTCTGCGCACGGTATCCAAACACGAAACTCATCGACGTCGTCAATGAGCCCCCGACACACACGACTCCCAATTACACCGCAGCCCTTGGAGCCGGCGAAAGTGGCACTTACCCCTGGATTACCAAGGCGTTCAAGCTCGCGCGTCAGTACTGCGGCAGCGCAATCCTGATTCTAAACGACTACAACACAATCGAATACTCGGCCGACGAAACTCGCTTCATTAACATCGTGAAAGACATCAAGGCGAATGGTGCACCGATCGACGCGGTGGGTGCGCAGGCTCATGCCGCTCACTCGTTCTCTGCAGCCACGATTCAGGCCAATCTCAACACGCTTGCCTCTGGAACTGGCCTGCCAGTGTATATCACGGAGTTCGACATTCCTGAGTCGAGCGACGCCACCCAACTGTCAGTTCTGCAGGGTCTGTTCCCGGTCTTCTGGAACACGGCCTCCGTCCACGGCGTCACCTATTGGGGCTGGATAGCGGGTCAGACTTGGGAGACGGGCTCTGGCCTAGTGAATGGCACCACACCGAGATCCTCCATGACGTGGCTCATGGGTCAACTCAGTCGCCCCGTGCCGCCCAACTGAAGTCGGGGCTCCGTACAGTCAAAACCGGCGGCCCGATCGGGTTTACTCACACGGTGATCATATTGTTACCGTTGGGGTCTTTTCACACCTGCATACTATTTGGTGAACAGTGTTAGGGCCACCGAGTCGCCCATCTTCTGATAGCCCGCGGGCCCCGGGTGCAGCCAATCCTGCTGGGCCCAAGTGGCGTACGCAGCCTGCAGTGCGGGAGGATTTCCGCCGTCCGTGAGGGCCGCATCAAAATCGATGGTGCCATCGAACACACCGCTCTTGATGTACGTATTGACCTGCTGGCGTACGCTCTCATGTGCCGCGGTATAGTAGCTGTTTCCGCTGAACGGGAGAATGGTTGCGCCATAGATGAGCAGCCCCCGGGCGTGCGCTTGGCTAATCATGCTGTCATAGACGGTCTTCATGGATGCGAACGACGTGCCCGCACCAATATCGTTGACACCATCGTAAACGATCGCGTAGCGCACGCCGCTTTGCTCGAGCACATCGCGAGCGAAGCGAGACTGAGCCGTTGTACTGCCAGTCCCCACTAGATTGGTCGCACCAATCCCCTGGTTCATCGTCGATACATTCGCGGTCGCGGCATTCGCTTGCAGGCGTGCCGCCATGATGTCCGTCCAGCGATTGTTCCTGTCGTTATCCGTGCCCCTGCCGTCGGTGATGGAATCGCCAATCGCGACAACGCCCTTGGCCGAAGCATCCGCCATGACGTCGATGCCCGAGATATAGTACCAGTGCTGGTACGTCGTCGCGGATGTCATGCTGGCCGCTGTGACATTGGAGCTGCCGGCTTGTTGATAGGACGTAGTCCTCGAGCCCGAATGGCCCACGACTTGGCTCGGAACGCTCCCGAAGGCGGTGGTGATTGTAATGTTGCCCTGATTAGGGACGTTGAATGCAATCGGGTCAGACCAGATCTCCTGGCCTTGTGCGATTGTCACGTTTGCCTTCCCGGAGAAAGCAAGGGCCTTGTCGGTTGCGGTATCGATGGTGTTGTCCACCGCGGGAGTGGCTTTGCACAGCGCAATGTGAGCCGAATTAATGGTGACCGCACCGTTGCCGAATAGGTTGGAGAATTGCACGCGAATCTCGCTGCCGCCGAGCGAGACGTGTGCAACCTGACGAAGCACGGCGTTAGCTAGCGACGCTGGAGGCTGGTTCGCTGAATCATAATAGGGCGACGCGGTCCAGGTGCCCACCCAGTGAGTGGAGGAGGCGCCTGCCGCTGACGTATCACCCCCAGTATTCGCGCCACCCGTTGATGACTTTCCGCCGGTTGCGGAGCCTCCAGTACCGCCAGCCGAAGTTGAGGTGGCGCCTCCTGCATTCGCGCCGCCCGTTGAAGACTTTCCGCCGGTTGCCAAGCCACCAGCACCGCCAACCGAAGTTGAAGTGGCACCGCCTGTATTCGCGCCGCCAGTTGAAGCGTTTCCGCCGGTTGCTGCGCCGCCGGTGCTCGAAGTTCCGCCGCTTCGTCCGACGCTAGCCCCACCAGTCGTCGCTGAAGTTCCGCCTTGGCCCGTTGCGCCAGTGCCACCGCTGCTCGCGCCAGTGCCACCGCTAGTGGACACACCGCCCGTGCTTGGCCCGCCGCTGGTAGAGCCCACATTCGAATGACCGCCCGTTTCTCCGACCGCGCTGCTCTGAGCGCCGCCAGTACCGACTGCACCACCGGTACCGGTGTCTCCCGCAGCCGCGACGCCTCCCTGGTCTAACGGGTTCCCGGGTGAATTCTGGCCCGAACAGCCCCCTAATGCGGTGAAGGTGGCAAACAAACTTAATGTTAAACGACTCTTCATTGATGACCGCTCCAACGCTGGGTGCTTCGAACTGCTTAGCAGAATTTGGCCAAAACGCCGCCCAGGGGCAAACGGCGCCATGCGGCGGCTAAGATCTGAGGTTGTCTCGTTATTGCAACGCACCAAGAAGCCCGGCGCTAGATGGTTCTTCAACCACTCCTCGGCGTCGCGGCGAGCTCTCGGCACTCCGTACGGGTTAATTTAGCGTAGGAGTCGTCCAGGTTCTCCAGGTTGCCAGGTCGGTGGTAGTGCCGCTATAGGCATTGATAACGCCGGGTGCAGTTCCGGTCTTCTTCAAGAACCTTTGAATATTGTTCCTCAATGGTGTTGACCATTCAGGCCGCTGTGAGCAGTGAGTACCGTTCGTCACATTCGAGTAGTAGGTGATGGCGTCTCCCGCTCCGAGCGCCTCATACACTTCGGCTCCAGCGACAGCGGCTATGTACGCAGATTTGGGGCCAAGATTCGTGATGTGTGGATTATCCATGATGAATAGTCCGCGCGGCGCAATCATGGCGATTGCTTCATGGGTGTCTATGGGCGCTGTCGCCGCGTTGTTGCCGGTAAACGCACTAAACGCGTCGCCAAACCAAGGTTGCTCTCCATAGGCGCTGGACAGAGATTGGGCGCCTTCCGCGTTCACGTTGCGCCATATTGGAACGCCGCCCGTACCGGACTCAATCGGCATTGTCAAAGCGATGCGCTGATCGAAGACGCCTGCTATGAATGAACCCTTACCGAAGCGGGAACACCCGGTGACCCCAACAGCATCCGCTTTGAGAATGGTACCGTCCGATTTCGCAATGACATCGATGATTCGGCTAACGCCCCAGCCCCACGCGACGAGGAGGCCAGTCGTGCTATTGGAGCCATAGATAGTGTAGAACGCACCTGACTTGTTGGCTCGTCCAGTGCCTTCTGCCCCAGTGTCGTAGGGATTGTAGTTGATAAGGGCTACACCCTCGCTATTGATGACGGTGCTGTCCAAGGGGGCTGCAGTGTAGGTA
Source organism: Myxococcales bacterium (assembly GCA_003154095.1). Lineage (GTDB taxonomy): Bacteria > Myxococcota_A > Polyangia > Polyangiales > Polyangiaceae > FEN-1139. Next base: position 6,574 of record PMCK01000665.1, read on the forward strand.
ATGATTGCCGGGTAAGGCGCTGTTCCACTAGTAGGCAGAGTGACGGTAGCCGAAAAGTTAGAGCTCTTGCCGCCATCAGTTACATTGACAGTGATGCTCGTTCTGGAGACCGTCCCAGTAACCGTGGGTGCCGGTGGAGGCTTGGTGCCATAGGCATATTTCTCAGCGAGCTTTCTGATCTCTTCCCTTCGGCAGCGCCATTCGGCCTTGGTAGTCATGCGCGTTCCGTCAAGCTTCGTGAAGGGGTCCGGCAGCTTGGTGTTGGAGGTAAGGGTTGTCGGCATGGGCCCAATTGTGCAATCGGTGCCGTCATCTTCCACGAAAGTCGACCCAGCGGTCCCGCCAGCGCCAGCCGTAGGTGCGCTGCCTCCAGTCGCCTTTGAGCCACCTGTGGCTGAAGCACCTGCGGTCGATTTCGAGCCGCCCGTTGCAGGGCCAGAGCCACCGGTTGCTGCTATAAAACCACCTGTCCCAACCGAAGTACCCGTGCTGCCTGCAGTGGCTTTGGTTCCGCCGGTTGCAGCCGTGGAACCACCGTTCGACACTGTGCCGCCGGTCGGAGGATTCCCTCCGGTTTGCGGGGAACCGCCGCCATTGGCAGCGCCTCCAGCGGTTACAGTTCCTCCGGTGGATGCAGCTCCGTTCGTTGTGCCCCCAGTAGTCGGTGATCCACCCGTGGGCACCGCTCCACCCGAACTCGCGCCGCCAATCGGCGTAGTAGTGCTGCTATGCGTCGAAGTACCGCCAATTTCGCCAGACCCTCCAGCAGTTACGGCGCCGCCGGTTCCCAATGCCCCGCCGACACTCGAGGCGCCCCCGACAGCCACACGCACTGGGTCGGTTCCGCTGCAACCGACAATTGAGAATCCGACACGCAAGATCAACGCACGGGTCAAAGTTGTACGCACGGACGCCTCCAACATGGCTCAAATCAACACGGTTCCGCTCCGACTCGGCGATAGCGCCGAACCGGAAGCTCAGTTAATATGATACCCTGATCTGGCCTCAGCGCTCACAAAAACGGCATGATATCTGTCAAAACTTGACTCCAATTGCAGAGACCAACGCAAATTTTCACGCTCCTTTGGTGCTAATTGATACTGCCTCTGGAAATGCCGCGCGGTACGCATCGGCGACTTCGTTCTTTTGTGGCGCTGCGGCACGCGCACGGCGCGTGGAGACTCGGGATTTTTCTCTTTTTCACACCTATCATCACTCGTCCTACTGCATCCGAAAACGGTCGTCTCGCGGACGAGAAGCCCAAGAATTGTGTGAGACCTGTTCGCAGTGACGCACTAACTTTGAGGATGAAATTCGATCACGAATTCGAGCGTATGAATTCAGCTCGTGCTGGCTGCCTTCCCGTCCGACCGCCAAATGCGTTTGGTAGCGGAATTCTTGAGAGCCGGATTCTGCGCCTGTCGGATTTGGGAGCACCCGGCGCACCGAGCTTTCACTGCGTCAATTGGGCCGATCCGAGAGACAACTTCGTCAATGGCCTACTCGAGCTTTCGGGACTGTCTTCCGCGTCCGATACGTATGCGACGGTACAGCAGAAGGCAGACCAGATCTTGTCGGAGTTTCAAACGAAACTCCAGGCTAACTCAATACGCATTCCAATCAACGAACCAACGGTTTCAGGCACCTGGTGGAACGCTTACAAAGGTGTGATTGACACGGCTGTGACCAAAGGAATGAAAGTCATTGTCGCCTACTGGGCATATCAAAACGGCATGCCGAACGATGCCACCGCCTTTAGAAATATGTGGCAAGTCGTCGTATCCGCGTACCAGAGTAATAACCTCGTCTACTTCGACATCCACAACGAACCCTACGGATACAGTGGAACCGCGTGGAATACTGCAGCTGCTCAATGGCTCACTGACTTCCCGAACGTACCCAAGGGACGTGTCATCGTCGCCGGCACCGGCTACGACGACAACGTCGTCCCGGTAGGCTCTGACTCGCGCTTCAACGGCTGTTTGCTGCAGCTACACATCTATGGGTTCTGGCACCAAGATTGGACGACCCAAGCACAATGGACAAGCAGCATGAATGCAGCCCTTGGAAGCTACAGCGCGCGGACCATCGTCGGCGAGTGGGGCGCACCCATGACGGACGGCAGCGATTATAGCAACACGAACACGACCGGAGACGCCTTCCGCTCCTACGTGAGAGCCGTGTCCGATGTCACGCACAACGGTGGTATGGGAAGCTGCTATTGGCCGGGCCTACGCAACGGCGACAGCTATTCAATGACGACACTGCGAACCGGGAGCCCCCTCACACTCTCTGTCAACAGTACTTCCGGCCTCGACCGCTTGCACTGGGCGTGGGGTATATGAATCAAACTGGCCGCGTCGGACAATCCATCCCCTTCTGGGTCATAACGGCACGTGGCTACGAGTTGCGTTGAGCCGCCCAAAGGCACGATATCGGTATCGCGTGGAGCGCAAAGTTGAGCCGCTGGAGGGGCGCTACAACGTCTTGTTGGTGATCCTGCTACACGAAACCCGCCCCTGCAGCAGAACCGGCCCCTGCGCTTGTGTTAGCCTGTCCCAACCGTGGCTAAATCATTCTCCTGTCTGCTCCTTCTCATACTCAGTGCCTGCGCCTCGACCTTCACCCCTTCTCCTCACTATACCGGCGTCACCAAGCACCTCGATGTCGGTGGCGATGTGCTGGTCTACGCGGACGTCGAGGGCGATCTGTCAGCAACCGCAGACTATCTCGATAAGATAATTGAGCGGACCAAGACGAAGTACCCGGATCTCAAACTGGAACGTATCAAAGCCAAGCGAGTCCTGAAGCAGCTGGGGCTCGACCAGATCCTCGCGCTGGGGCTCAGCTCCACTCGCGATGGCAAAATGTTTCACAACAAGGCGTTCTTCGAGTACGGTAGCGATCGGCGCGGGCTGCTGCTGCTAACGGGCTCGCCTCCGCGCGAACTCGAGGTAGTTCGGCAGGCGCCCGGCGACGTGGACTTCGCATTCGAGACTGATCTCAGGGTCAAGTCGCTCTTGGAACTCATCAAAACAATTGCCAAGGACATCGGCGGCAAAGAGGGACAGGATCTCTTTGCCTCGTTCGACGAGAAACTGCCGGACACGTCGCTGTCGTTGAACCAGCTCTTCGGGCACCTGGACACACGTGTGGTTGGGCTTCTTCGAGTCGACTGGCAGCGCGCTTTCGTTGCGCCCGAGGACAAGGTTACGGTGCCCGGGTTCGATGCGCTCCTGGCCGTCGACGACCTGGCAATTCTGTTCGATGCGTACCACGGCCTGCTCGAGGCCCTGCCGAACGTCAAAACGAGCTCGGAAGGCGACTTGCGATACCTCGAATTCGATATTGCGGCTCCGGGCGCGGCCTGGCTCAAGCCCGTGCTCGTGAAAAATACGAAAAGCGGACGGCTTTTCGCGGCGAGCAGCAAAGGTTTCGTAAAGGAGTACCTCGCGGAAAAGACCCGGGACAAGGCGCTGGCACGGGCGGCAGACTTTCGGCGCGCGACGGCCAACTTCCTTCCCCAGGCGAACGCACTGACGTATATGTCCGGCGCGTTCACGCCAAAGGTCGTGCGATTCGTTAAACCACTTGGCAAGGACGACAAGGACGTTCAGGCGGGCCTCGACATAGTGCTGGAGCTTTTGCCCGAGGATGGCATTCCGTTCGCCGCCCAACAAGTGAACCTGCCCGATGGGCTGTATTACTCCTCGTACGCACGGGCATCGCACAAGGCCGCACTGCTACCGGCGCTCGTAGTCGGGCCCATGATTTTGGCCGGAGCGGTGGCAGGCGCAATCAGCCGCGACCATCCGCACGCGAGCGAAGAGCCCCAGAAAGGTCCAACGGATACACCCGAGAACCTCCACTGAATCCGCCTCTGCCCCGGCAACAGTCCCTGCAGGCAGCACCCGACCCTGCCACGGCCTCTGCACCTGCCACTGAACCTGCCCCAGCAACAGTCGCTGCAACAGCACCCTCCCCCGCTAGCAATGAAGAATTGCGATACCCTGACTGCGTCTAGGGAATATTCTGGTCAGGTCAAGCACCAGTTGGGTAACTTATTTTTGAGAATAGGCGGGACCAAGATGGCTGAATATATGATTGGAATATTGCAGTTTGGTGGCGCCCTTGTTGTAGTTCTCGGTTTAGTCAAATATGTTTTCAAGACAGATCCTCTTATCCTGGTCCCCGCATATGTGTTCATGACGCTTTATTTGCTCGATATCTTTCTGTTGGAACGGTTGACGTTAGGGAAAAACGAGAATTCTCTCTATCTCATATGGAATCTCATAGTAGCGGGGTGTTTCATCGCCAGTTTGATTCTGGCCTATATGCGACGAGTTCCCATCTACGCTTTTATTGTATCTCTTCTCTTCCAGATTCCTTTTTGCTTCTACGTTTGGTACGGTGCAGGATGCGGATTCACTCATAAATCCTAAGTTGCTTGATGAATGCGTCGCCCAAGCGGTGGCTGTGACGGATTCAGGTGCAGGCGCTGGGGGGGCTGTTGCAGGTTCCCTGGCAGAAGCAGGTGCGGGGACTGTGGCAGCTACAGCTGCTGGTGCAGAACCTGCCCCGGCAGCAGAATCTGCCCCCTGCCACTGAATCCGTCTCGGCACGCGCAAGTGTTCTCGCGGCGCTAATTCGCATTGGGTCTAGGGCCAGGGTTAGGATCAGCTCGAGGGCTAGGATCAGCCGGAAGCAAAATAGCCTGAAGCATGAAGGGGCAGACTGAAGGGGCTAGGGCTAGGCCCTTCACTAGGGGCCTAGCCCTAGCCCTCGCCCTGGCCCTAAGTGTACTGCGCGACGAACCCGACACGAAATGCCGATGGCGTGCATCGCCGGGAAGTGCGTTTGCGCTCAACTACCGACTGATCCTGCCACGACATCCGTTGCGCCAGGTTTCCGCCGTTTCGTTCGTCTTTCCACGAGGTCACACTTCAGCTAGCCTTCTGAAGCCCAGGCCCAACTTTGTGCAGAAAGGCGCTAACCGATGACTTCTCTCGATCCAGTGCGAATCCCGGTTCCTATCGGCCACGAGCTTGTCGGGACGGGGCCAATACGCGTCGTGATTATGAATGACTGGTTGTGCGACACATCGACGTGGGAGGGCGCTCGGGTATATCTTGACGGCAAACGCTTCACGTTTGCGTTTGCCGATCTGCGCGGGTACGGAAGATCGATGGGGCGCACCGGCGCATTCACACTCGTGGAGGCGACGGCCGATGTACTTGCCCTCGCCGACGCTCTGCACTGGGATCGATTCGCGATTGTCGGTCACTCGATGAGCGCGCTCGTCGCGCTGCACCTGGCACAGCATTACACGGATCGAATCGAGCGAGCCGTTGCCTTGACGCCACCACCACCGACAGGCTTTGGCGCTGACGATGCCATGCTGTCAGCCTCGTGTGGGCTCGCACTTGCCGACGATATGACGAGACAAACCGTCTTCTCACAACAATTCGGCACACGCCTGTCACCGGGCTGGGCGACCTACAAGGCTTCACGATGGCGCGCCTGCGCCGATCCGGTCGCAGCAGCTGGTTACGTGGCGATGTTCGCGCGCGACGGCCTTCCAGAGCCGGCCGCGCGTATTACCGTTCCGGTTCTCGCAATTACCGGTGAGCAGGATGCGCCGCCGATGCGATCCGATGCTGTCATTCGCCTACTAACACCGTTGTGCGATCAACTTACCGTCACGCCGTTATCCGATTCTGGTCACTACCCGATGCAGGAAATGCCACCACTCACGGTCGCGATCGTCGAAAGCTTTCTCGGGACCTGAGCGTTCTGGCGCATCGAGTGAAGCGGAACCATCTTGATGCGACGTGAGATGCTGACTCCTTATCTGCCATGTAACGTGGAGCCCTCTAACTCGCGCTTGGATCTGTCGAAGGCCTGTCCAGGAGACTGTTGCCATTTTCCTTGATTGGAGCGAACATGCGGCCCTTGAGGTTGAGGCCGGTCTTCGTGGCTCAAGCGCAAAGTCGTTATACGCACGCTGAGATAAGCCGTGGTGTTCCGTACTTCTGCCGACCACTACTTGACAAGCGCTGCTGGACGCTTTGCAAGCTTGGGAAACTCGGCAAGTACACGTTGATCGAAGGTTGCTAGCGGCACTCCCGTTCGGTCCGCAAGCTCGACAAACAACGTGTCATATGCCGATACCCCCGAGACGCGGGCACGACTTAGTGCTCCCCCCCAGAGACTAGTGCTGCGGACTGATTGGATGCCAAGCCTCTGGGCGAATTCGAGTCGTTTGAGACCATCAGCCNNCACATTCGTCAATTCGGCCTCCCTTCTGGCTGAACCCGGCGGCTTTTCCTGCTGAAACGCTCACGGCGCTTTTTCGATGTCGACTCCGATTAAGCAGGAACGTACGTCAATCGGATCACATCCTCGCCAATCCGATCATTCGTCATCAGGCGGAGCGGCGGCCGGGGTCCAGCGAAATATGGCTTGCCGTGACCAAGCACGACGGGGTGCAGGTAGATTCGATACTCATCGATCAGGCCAAGTTCGGTGAGGCTTCGCGCCAAGTCCGGACCAGCAACTTCGATCTCCCCGTCGCGCTCGGCCTTCAGCTCGCGGATCGGGCCCTCAAGATCATCCTCAACAAGGCTGGCGTTTGGGCCAACCGACTTCGACGAGCGCGAGACGACCCATTTCGGCTGGTTCCGCCACGCCGTCGCGAAGGCGTGTTCCTCCGCATCCCATTCAGGATGATCGTCATCCCAGTAACGCATGACCTCATACATTCGGCGACCGTAGACACTGCCCGCCTGGCCCTGAGCCTCCTCGATGAAGTGGCGNNCGCGGCACATCCGCGCGGTTCTGATTGCGTTATGCAATCGGTTGTAGGCTAGGATCACGGATGTCGCAATTGGTTTTTGGTGTGGCATGAACGCCCCACTGGGGCCCACCCTGACAAAATCCGCATCCGCCACTGCAGCAGAACCCGCACCTGTCTACAACCGCGTTTCCGTGCCGTCACTCCCCCAAAAAGTAACGACGCCGTAGGCACTCCGCGAACACGAGCATGCCGACCAAGCCGAATGACAACGAGATGGGCTTTCGTCCAATGAGCGTACAGGAGCAACCGCCATTGTTGGCGTTCGCAGGATTGTCGCGGGTGGTCACTGGGTTGACACCACCGCCGGGCGGTGGTTCGCCGGGTTGCACATTCGTGTCTTCGGAGAGCTTGCAGCCGTCAGCTGCCGTCGAGACCGAAAACATCAGCGGATGCCCTGCAAACCCGGCGCCTGCCGTAATCGTGACGATGAACACGCCCCAGAACGCGTTTGCATCCCACACCGTTCGCACGTACATGGTCCCAGTGCCGCGCGCCAAGTACCAGAGTGCCGGGGCGGGCGTTTGCGCCCGATAGTCCGCTGCGTTTGCGTTCCTTGCCAGCTGCTGCTCGTCGAGCCGCGCGGACACGTGGCTCGCTCGCTTTACGACGCCGAACTCGGTTGGGCGCGCGAGGCGGGACTGGTACCGATAACGACGCCCGATCACCCTGATTCAAGGCGATATCGCACTTGTCTGCGAAAAGAGCCGCGGCTCGACGCTTCCGTGCCGGCATGACAAAAAGATCGTCAAGCGCTGCTGGCGAAGGCGATGGCTTTTTGCATTGCGGGGACCCTAGGGCCAAGGTTGTGCGCACGTTCCCGTTGGGCGTCTGCCACTCGGCATGCGCTGTTTTACCTACGGTATCTACCGCCTTGCTTTCACGCGGTTTCATTGGCTCCCAGTCTATGGTAACACCTAGACATGCACAGACTCTCCGAGTACGAACGCCGGGCCTTGCAGGAGATTGAAGCGTTCAATTCGCCGGGCAGCGGTGTGCTTTCTCGAGCGATTAGCTATGTATCGGATACCAAAGCTGTCCGTTGGGTGGCCGGGCACGTTCCGCCCATTCCGCTGAGCATTGCGCGACCGGTGCTCAAGTCCGTGCAGGGTTTTCTCGAAGTCCTAAAGGATGCTTCTTATTGGACTTATTCTGACCAGGTAATCCTACGAGCCGCACGTCGGGAGGACCTCGCGGTTGAACGCATTGCGGATCTGGCAGACAAGGATTTGGACGCACTCGACAAAGTCGCTCGGAGCTTTATTGCTGAGAACAAGATTATGTCCGCGCTCGAGGGGGCCGGTACCGGACTCGGTGGGCTCGCGCTTATCGCAGCAGACATTCCAGCCGTATTTGCGATCGCTTTCCGCGTAATCCAACAGATAGGCGCCTCATACGGGTTTGACATGAAGGATCCCAATATGACGCCGATCGTTTTGAGCGCTTTGGGTTTCGCTGCGGGAGCCGAAGAGGCCACGAAAGTTGCGGCTCTCGCCGATATGCACATGGCAGCCCGGCTGCTTGCCAGGCGACTGAGTTATAAGAAAGTTGCCGAGCGAACTGCCATTGGCGGCGCGATTAATGCGCTCAAACTTGCCTCGAAAAATTTGCCTGAAGAGATCGCGAAGAACATCACCAAGAAGAAACTCGCACAGATGATCCCGTTCTTCGGCGCAGCGGTTGGAGCTGGATTCAATTATTGGTTCATCAGTGATACGAGCCGGACGGCAACCATGTTGTTCAGGGAAATGTACCTCGCCCGAAAATATCCGGATCTCTGGGGCACCGACCCTTCCAACTGATCCCAGAAACACCCATGAGCCCCGCAGTCACTGGCCGGCAGGGGCAATACTGGTCGCTGAACATGGGAACATTGGGGGACGGCATCGGCAACACGGGTGACTCCGTGGTTACGGGAACAGTACCCGAACGGGGGTCGCGCTGTTCACAGTGGAGTTGTTGCCTAGCTTGCCGTATTCGTTGTTCCCCCAACACCAGGCGGTGCCGTTGATGACGGCGCAAAAGTCCCGGTCGCCTCCCATGATGAGAGTTGCTCCCGAACGGAGTCCCTCAACCTTCATCGGTACGAAACTCTGAGTGAGAGCTCCGTTGCCGAGTTCGCTCCAATCGTTCATGCCCCAATAATAGACGTCACCATTCATGATAGCGCAGCTCGAGGAAACACCCGCCGCGATGCCTGTGACACCGCTAGTCAACCCCTGCACGGGTACCGGAACGGAGCTGTCGACGGTGCTGTTGTTGCCCAATTGGCCGCCGAAATTGCCGCCCCAGCAGTAGGCAGCGCCGTCCATGATTGCGCAAGAATGAGAATAGCCAGCCGAGATTGCCTGAACTCCAGCGGTCAACCCCACGACTTGTGCCGGTACCGGGCTCCTTGCCGTGGAGTTGTTGCCCAGTTCCCCTGTGTAGTTCGTGCCCCAGCAATAAGCGCTGCCGTTCATGATGGCGCAGCTGTGCTGGTACATCGCCGTGAGAGCCGTCACGTTGGATGTTAGACCTTGAACCTGTACGGGTTGGCGGCTGTCCGAGGAATTGTTGCCCAGGAAGCCTTGAGAATTCGAGCCCCAGCAGTAGGCACTGCCGTTTACGATGGCACACGAGTGGTACGCAGCGGCTGCCACCTGCTCGACGCCTGCGGTGAGACCCAGCACGGAAACCGGTACCAAGCTATTGGCAGTCGAATTATTGCCGAGCTCCCCATAATTGCCGGCGCCCCAACAGTAGCCCCCGCCATCGACGACGGCGCAGGTGTGGGCGCTGCCGTTTGCAATCGCTTCAACGCTGCCAGTGAGACCTTGAACAGGAACCGGATCGGAACTATCGATGTACGTCCCGTCGCCGAGCTGACCGTTTGGATTTCTCCCCCAGCAATAGACGTGTGCACTGGCAATGCCGCAAGTGTGCGACCATCCTGCCATGGCGGTGACACAGTAATCGGGCGCCACATCGGACCAGCTCGTCGTTGACAACGAGGGTTGGCAACTTTGTTCGCACGCTACGTCAGGATTGCTTTCTCCCTTCACGTAGACTGTCCCGTCGATATTGCATCCGAGCTCACAAGTGCCGGACCGACAAACCCGTCCCGAACCGCAGCTAGCGCGCTCGAGCGTCTTGTTCGCCGACCATGCCGTCGTTGTTCTGGCTGGCTGGCAACTCTGGCAGGGGTTCTCGGGATTGGTCGCATCCAAGGCATAAACGACTCCGGCAATCGTGCAAGTTGGAGGGGGCGAGCAAGTGCAGCCGCCGCCCGTGCCAATGGCCCCGCCTAGACCGGATCCGCCGCCTACTGCAGGTGTGCCCCCTGTTGCAGGGCTTGCGCCGGAAGCAAAGTTGCCGCCCGTGGCAGACCAGCCGCCAATCAGCGCCGAGTGGCCACCGCTGCTGTTGCTGTCGATGCCACCGACGCCGATGCTGGCACCACCGACGCCGTTGCTACTGCCGCCGACGCCAATGCTGGCACCACCGACGCCGATGCTGGCACCGCCAGTGCCGGTGCTCGTCGCGCCGCCCATGTAATCGGTTCCGACCGGGACTAGACCCCTATCACAGCCGGAAAACAAACCGGCCCCAAGGGCTGAACAGAACAATAAGGAAGGAAGCCGATTCGGGTAGGTCATGCCTAAGGTTCTCATACGACGCTCCGTCTCACCAATGGCTGTGGCCGCACTTCGCAAAATCCGTGACGCCCTTCATGGATTTTCTTTATCGACCTTTGCACGCAGCCGTAACCCGGCGCACGAGCGGTGAACCCGGGTACGCGTTCACAAAGTGCTCTTTGGCGAGTTCCGCGTCAGCGCGATGGGACGCACACAGGGCGATGACACGCGCAGCTGCACGCTCTTGCGTGAGGCTGCCGCCTCGGAAAGCTTGATCTTGCAAGTCGAGCAATTGCAGCGCACGGCTGACATTGCCCGAGCCGAGCGCAACTTGTACCTCGGCCAAGCCGCGGCTTTCGTCCAGCAGCGACAGCGCTCGTGAGGGAGCGGCGCGTTCTGGCGCTGACGGTACCGGCGGCGCGCTCGTTTCGAGCGGCTCCGCCGTCGCGATTGGAGCACTCGGGGGTTCTTGATTGCTGCGCGCCGGGATAGCGGTAGGCGATGCTTCCGCGCTGCTTGCAGCAGGCAAATTGGCGCGCTCACTGGGCTCTGGTTGCATCGGCTCGGGTGACGGCGCGAGGCGGGCGTTACTTTTCGCGAGCGGCGGTGGCTTTGGCGCGGCAACCGCGACGGTCGCGTGCGTCGCAGCATTGTGTCGGATCGCGACACCCACAGTCGCAACCCCGCCGCCGATGGCAACACCGATAGCCGCGTACTTTACCGCTTGGCTGAGCGTGAACAGCTTGGCTCCGCCGGGCGCGAGCGCGAGGAGTTTCCCGGCGGCGCCCGATACATGAAACGTCGCGGCCGCAATCCCCGCGCTCATCATCGCGGTGCGCACGGCGCGTAGATCGGCGCGACTGGGCTCCTCGTCGGGCCGCGCTGCTTGGTAGAGCGCTCGCAAGTTCTCGTAGCGATCCGTCACGGTTGGCTCCGTTCCTCGGCACTATGCCGTTCAAACCCCGCTTGCATGCTTTGCCGCGCCGCGCGAAGGCGCGAATACGCCGTGTTGACGTTGCAATTCACGGCCTGTGCGGCTTCCGGGACGCTCAACCCTTCGAGATCCACGAGCACGAGCATGTCGCACTTGTCCTCGTCGAGTTCGCAAAGCAGCTTCAACAAAAGCTGTACCGCTTCGCTGCGCGCGGCGCGCCCCTCGGGTCCTGGTTCTTGGTCGTCGATAACCGTCTCGGGCTGCTCGACGTCCGTTAGGTCTTTACGGCGCGCTCGCCGTCGGTAATCGGCGGCCACGCGACGTAGAATCGAATAGAGCCACGCCTCGACCAACCCGCCCCCCGCGAACTCATCGAGCTTGCGATGCACGACGATGAACACGTCTTGCGCGGCATCACGCAAAGCGACCTCTTGCACGCCGAGGCGCCTGAGATTACGCCACACGAAGGCGAAGCGATCCCTGTACAGGGCGGCGAAGTTCACGTCCCGAGGCATCGTCCCGTTCGGACTTTCGTTCAGTTTCGCGTTCGACAGCAAGCCGCCACTTTGGGCCATGGCCGACACCCGGGGATTCCGTGAATAAGCCACATACTTTCTCTAGCTAGCGCCAAGAAACGCCGACGAAGCCGCGTATTGAAACTGGCCCGGGGGTAAAAAGCCAGCCATAACCGTTCACGCCAAAATCGGGCCGCGCTGCCGGGACCGCCGCTGCAAGGCGAAGTTCCAAGCCCCAATCACGCCGAAGCCTACCACGGTACACGACCGCCGCCGTCAATGCTGCCCAAAGCGTGTGGTGCGTCTCGTCGCGGTCCGTGTTCGTGCCGCGCCCGATCAAATCTCCGAATTCCGCGCCCAGGCACCCCGCCACGGGCCATTCGTAACCCGGTGCGGCGCAACCCGCGAGCTGCGACGCCAGCATTCCAAGACGCGCGCCCCTGATGCTCGAACCACCCTCGTACTCGATTCGCGGATACAGCCCACTAACGGAGAGCTCGCCCCACCTCAGGCGTGAACCGTAACGAAGAAACAGCGCGGTTCCGAGTGAAGCTTTCGGCAATGCGCCCCATTCGCCGAGCCACAACCAAGATATTCCCAAGCGATCCGGCTTTCTTTTTTGCCACGGCGGCGCGGAAACGCCCGTTTTTGCTTGTGCGTCGACCATCCGCCAATCGCTGCCACCACTTTTCGGCAAGACCGCGATTGGCGCCGCAGGCTGCATCGGTGCCGAAGGCGCCAACGTTGCCGGAGGCGGTTGCGAAGGCTGGGCGTGGACTGCATTGGCATGCTCGAAATCTTGCAGAGCCGATGCGTTCACCTGACTCGCAGGATCGATGGCAAGTGCCATGATCACGACCAACGCTTCGGCTGCGGCCACACAACTGTCACCGCCGACCACGCGCTGTCCACCCTCGA
>PMCK01000142.1 GCA_003154095.1 Myxococcales bacterium
AGAAAGTCGTTCATCCACCCCATGTTCCATTTAAAGTTAAAGCCCAATCCGCCGTAGGACGTGGGTCGCGAAACTCCCGGAAAGGATGTCGATTCCTCGGCGATCATCATGATGCCCGGGTGGTATTGAAATACTGTTTCGTTGAGCCGTCGAAGAAAATGCAGTGCGTCGTAGTCCTCCCGGCCACCATCACAATTTGGAATCCATTCCCCCGGCTTTCGAGAGTAATCTCGATAGATCATGGAGGCGACGGCATCCACTCGCAGGCCATCCAGATGGTATTTATCGAACCAGAAGAGCGCATTGGCAATTAGAAAGTTGCGAACTTCATTGCGCCCATAGTTGAAAACCAGCGTGCCCCAATCCTTGTGTTCCCGCAGGCGTTCATCGGCGTGCTCGTATAGAAACGTGCCGTCATAGTACGACAGGCCATGCGAATCGCGGGGAAAGTGCGCTGGCACCCAGTCCATCAGCACGCCAATTCCATGTTGGTGCATGGTGTCGACGAAGGCCATGAAGTCTTCAGGGGAGCCATGGCGAGCCGTTGGCGCGTAGTAACTCAAGACTTGATAGCCCCAGGAGATGTCGAGGGGGTGCTCCGCAATCGGCATCAGCTCGATGTGAGTGAAGCCCAGCTTTCTTACGTGCTCAACAAGTTTAGGCGCAAGTTCGCGATAAGTCAGAAAACGGTCGTCCTCCTCCGGGACCCGCATCCACGAGCCCAAATGCACCTCATAGATGGAAATCGGCTGATTCAGTATGTCGGTCTCGGCCCTCCGCGACATCCATTGTGCGTCCTTCCAGGTGTGTTTGCCGAGATCGGCGATGACCGACGCTGTGCTCGGCCGAAGTTCGGCGGCAAACGCATAGGGGTCAATCTTCTGATAGAGATGGCCCTGCTGGGTCTTGATCTCGAATTTGTAGATTTCGCCTTCGCCAATATCGGGAATGAAGAGCTCCCAGATCCCCGAGCTACCCCGTAGGCACATGGGATGCATGCGACCATCCCAGTGATTAAAATTTCCGATAACGCCGACGTTGCGAGCATTCGGTGCCCAAACGGCAAAATTTACACCATGCACTCCTTCAACAGTTCTCGGGTGTGCTCCTAGCTTCTCGTAAATGCGGTGATGGTCACCCATCCCAAATAGGTAAAGATCTTCATCGTCGAGCCAATTTCCAAAGCAATAAGGATCTCTGAAAATTTTCTCGTGACCATTATCATACACGGCTCTCAACTGGTAAGAAAATGGCTCGCACTCATCTTCGAAAATGTACTCGAAGACCGGGGGCTCGAAGATCTTCTTCATCGCGTATTGCTTCTTGCGATCGCGTGCGTCAACAATGTGTATCTCGCGTGCGCGGGGCTCGAATGCGCGAATTGCCAACCGGTTTCCTTTTCCGGTCATCACCTGCTGTGGACCCAGGACCTCGAAAGGATTAGGTAAATCGCAAGCAACGAGCCTTTGGATCTTTTCGATAATGTCGAACATGGGAATTTTCTCAGCCCTGGATCATAGGGGGCCAGGCGCGCCGTAGAAAGTACCGGAAATCACCTTTGGCCGTCAAAAGATTATCGAACCCAAAAATTCACGCAAAGAAAGCTCCCTTTTTGCATCTGGGGGAGAAATTCGATGCAAGCGACCCAGTCTGGTCGGCCTATTGCAAAATGCAAATCGCATCAACAAATTGCCAACGCAAGTGGTTACTCGGGCCGCGATCAACGGGTTGATCATCCGCATAATGTCATGACGGCACGGAAACGCACTTTGCGAATGGGCGCCGAATTTAGGCGTTTCTCAAACAATCACTGTCTCTTCAGGCAGGCATACGCATTGCATTGCCGAATCCCCTGACGGACTGAATTCAATGTGAATCAATGAGAGTTGAACACTATGGCGATATCGTGCGAAATGTGCCATGGGCTTGCAGTACCCGCTGCGCAAACGAAGACCTTTAAATTCAAGGGTCAGACACTGCATTGTCTCGAGTTCATATCAAGTTGCATGATATGCGGGCACCGCTGGGAAGACATCGCGTATGTACTCGAAAACTCACATCACGTCGAACAAGCCTGCGCGGTGCTAGCCTATCCTGGTAATGCTTCGACTAGCCAAGACTTCCGTTGCACGCGTAATTCGCACCACTAATCAATTACGAAGCGCAACTTGTTCTCGCCTGCTCCTGGAGATCGTCCGACAAACGATGCGCCCCTAATCCAGAGGGCGTAGCGCTCGCTCGCCGTCCATAGCGGCCCAAGAACTGATAGCACCGGGGTCGATGGCGCTCCGCGCATCACACTAAAACAGCCGATTAAGTCCGTTCAGCGCGGCAACGCGGTAAGCTTCCGCCATCGTTGGGTAATTGAAGGTCGTGTTGGTAAAGTAACGCAAGGAATTGTCACCACTGAGCATTACGGCCTGCCCGATGTGAATTATTTCAGAGGCCTGATCGCCGAAGCAATGGATGCCCAAAACGGACAATGTCTCCCTGTGAAAGAGGATCTTGAGCATGCCCACGGTTTGCCCGGTTATCTGCGCACGCGCAAGGCTTCGAAACAGCGCGTGCCCAACCTCATAAGGAACCTTGGCCTCGGTCAGTTCGCGCTCGGTGCGGCCAATGCAGCTGATCTCCGGACTCGTGTAGATCCCGCTCGGCGTACTGCGGTTTAGGATCAAGTCCGACTTGCCATAGATTGCGAATTGCGCGGCCGCACGACCCTGATCGTAGGAAACGCTGGCGAGTGCAGGTGGACCAATCACATCTCCCGCCGCGACAATGTGTGGAGTGGATGTGCGAAAATTTTCGTCCACCTGAATTTGGCCGCGGTGATCGGACTTAATGCCCAGTTGTTCAAGAGCCAAGTCCTGCGAGTTGCCGGTACGACCATTGGCCCACAAAAGGACGTCCGTTTTGAGCTTTTTCCCCGATTTTAGCTCGATGACGACACCGTCGTCTTGAGGCATAACCGTGCTGTACTCCTCTTGATGACGGATAATTACGCCTTGGTCGCGCAGGTGATAGGAAAGCGCATCGACGATTTCGTCATCCAGAAACGCAAGTAACTTTTCACGCTGGTTGATCAAGTTGACCTTGACGCCCAAACTGCGAAAAATCGAAGCATATTCGCAGCCAATCACGCCTGCGCCGTAGATACTTATCGATCGAGGTGTATACGACAGGGAGAGAATCGTATCGCTGTCGAATATGCGCGGGTGCGAAAAGTCGACGTCGCTTGGACGATACGGTCGTGAACCCGTGGCAACCACGAACACGCCAGCTCCAATTGACTCCTGATTGCCTTGACGATCGGTAACGGTTAACGTGTGCTCGTCGGCGAACCGCGCCCCGCCATAAATGAGCGTAGCCGCGTTGCGATCGTAGAAGGCGTGGCGCATCGTCACTTGTTTTTGAACCACTTGTGTCGCAGCCGAGAGCAAATCCTGAAAGCCAACATCGACCTCATTTGCAGCCTTAGCAAATAGTGGATTCGTCTTTACCTCGAGTAGGCGTTGCACTGCATGGCGCAGAACCTTACTGGGTATGGTGCCCCAATGAGCGCAGCCACCTCCGACCTCCTTGTATTGTTCGATAACCGCCACAGATTTTTGAGCCTTGGCCGCCTGCATGGCGGCGCCTTCACCCGCGGGACCAGAACCAATAACAACGAAGTCGAATTTACGCATCGTCATGCCCAACCGATATAGAACATAGTTGCCCCGAGTTCACTCGCAGCAACTATAACTCGATTGTTTTGGTTGGATATGCTCTCACTGGGAAATGGCCGCAATTCTTCCGGCTAACCAGCGGCCCCCAGATCGTACCAGTCGTCGACTTCGGCGCGATCGCTGCAGTCCAGGCACAGAATGAGGTCATTTTTGGCAATTCGCAAGCGATGGTCAACACCGCAACCGCTGCACTTGTGCTCGTCGTGCTCGCCGAAATAGGCCGCTATTGTCTGACGTATGTCGTGCCAGGTAACAACGCCCACTAAATTCGTTTTATCCCGCACAATCGTCCAGTCCATTCCGGGTCGCATTACCGCCAGGGATTCTTCGAGTGTCGTGTCGGGCGACAGGGTCACGAGCAGGGGCAATATAACGTCGAGAATGGACGAATCGGGGCGTGCATCCCGCAAATCACAGGTACAGGCCCGGCCAATGGCCTTTCCCTGCCGCTGCACCGCGAAGAAGTGAACATTGTTGTCTTCGGAATACGCCAGAACGGTGCGGACCTGACTGCGATGGTCTACTCCCATGACGGGCGCACGCATGAGTTCGGTGACGAACGCTTTCGGATTCAACATATCTACCTCCTACGGCTTCCTGGAGATCCTTGTACGCCCGGCCAAGTTTCTGGAATGCCTCGCGAAGGTTTATTTTCAGCGTCGAGGAGACAGATGCACGTCAGGGACAAGCAGCCGATTCCGTGCCGTCGCGACATAATCAAGAGTGCATGCCGAAGCCTGGGAAAAACCGGGGTACTTCTCTCGACGGACCTTGCAACCACGAACCGATAGCTGCTCGACAATGTGCAGTCTCCCGGAAAGGCGGGGCGCTCACTCTAGGGGACGCAACCCGGACTCTGCTGACATCTACTGATTACTGATTCCGTCAACGGCACGGAACGCCCGCGACCTTAGGGAATCTAGGGTGAGCTTGCCTCAAAATTGACTCGGAAAGCTCCGCCATGGGGCATTGGAAACTCGCGCGAGTGGTTGGCAGGCCGGAACTGGCAGCTGAAGATATTCCGGCCGTGGCCGCTTACAAAGGCAGAGACTTTGACCGCACTTGGCGTTTCCGGAAACCTTGCAGCTTTGGCGCTCGACGCGCTCTCAGCGCATGTTGCCGTATTGAATGAAGACGGGGTAATCCTGTTGGTCAATGCCGCTTGGCGCAGTTTTGCAGAAGCCAATGGGGCTCTGGCCAGCGAGGTCAGTGAGGGGGTCAATTACCTCGCAGTGTGTGACGCTTCAAAGGGTCGGGATTCACAAGGCGCAACCACTTTTGCCAAGGGTATTCGCGACGTTCTGAAGGGGCACGGCAACAATTTCGAACTCGAGTACGCTTGTTCTTCACCGCACGAATCGCGCTGGTTTCTCGGGAGCGCCAGGCGATTCGTCAGCGCGGGCGCCGCCGGCGCAGTGATTACTCACGAAAATATTACCGAGCAGAAACTTAGCCGCCGGCAAATGGATCTCGTGCTCGATGCGGCCGGAATGGGAATCTGGAAATGGGATATCGTCAATGACATAAGACACTACGATGTTCGAACTTGTCGTTTGCTGGGTTTAGATCCCGAAGCGTTTCGCGGCGCGCCGGAGGAGTTTTTCAACACAATTAGTCCCTTCGATCGGGGGCGAATTAAAGCTGGTCTCACTCGCACCTTGAAGGAGAGCGCACCGTATGATTCGGAGTACATGGTCACCTGGCCCGATGGCAGCGACCATTTCATAGCTTCGCGCGGTCGCCTGTTTCGCGACGAGCAAGGCAAACCGCTTCGCTTGGACGGCATTGCCTGGGATCAAACACAGCGGATTTGTGCAGAGCGCGCTCTACTTGAGACCAATCGCCAACTGGCTGAAACTACGGTAAGGGCCAATCTGTTGGCCGCACAAGCGGAACAAGCGAGCGCAACCAAGGGCGAGTTTCTGGCCAATATGAGTCACGAAATCCGCACGCCGATGAACGGCGTTATCGGGATGACCGGACTCCTACTTGATACCGATCTCACGTTTGAGCAGAGGCGATTCGCCGAGTCTACGCGCAGCAGCGCTGAGTCTCTCTTGGCGCTGATCAACGATATCCTCGATTTCTCTAAAATCGAGGCGGGCAAGCTCACTCTGGAGTGCCTCGACTTCGACGTGCGTTCGGTATTCGACGATATCGCTCGAATCGTGGGCCTCAGCGCGGAGCAGAAGAATCTGGATCTCATCTGCTCGGTCTCGGACAAGATTCCGGCCTTGCTAAGGGGCGATCCAGGGCGCATTCGTCAGATTCTATTCAACCTGGTAGCAAACGCAGTAAAATTCACGCATGGAGGAGAAATATTAGTCCGAGCCAAGGTAGAACGCGAGACTGCCGGTGGTCTGCTTGTGCACTTTTCAGTGCGTGATACGGGCATTGGCATACCGGAAGGGAAGCTCGAGTCAGTGTTCGAGAAATTTACCCAAGTCGACGCGTCCACGACGCGAAGATATGGTGGCAGCGGGCTGGGCCTGGCGATCTCCAAACAACTTGCCGAGCTGATGGGAGGTCAAATCGGGGTTCAGAGTGTGGAAGGGCTCGGATCGGAGTTTTGGTTTACGGCGCTATTTGAAGTGCCTCATGCACCGCAAACATCGCTAAAGTCATCTGCATCGCGTCTAATCGCGACTAAAGCTGGGACACGCGGCCTCCGAGTTCTAGTGGCCGAAGATAATATCACGAATCAGCAGGTAGCGCTCGGAATATTGCGCAAGTTGGGCTACCACGCAGACGCCGTTGCCAACGGTCGCGAAGTGCTCGAGGCGTTGCGGAGCATCCCATACGATCTCGTGCTGATGGACGTTCAGATGCCCGAAATGGACGGGTTAGAGGCTGCACGCAGGCTAAGGTTGGCCACTGATGAGGTCTTGAATCGATCGATTCCGATCATTGCGATGACTGCGCGTGCCATGCAAGGCGATCGGGAAAAGTGCCTAGCGGCCGGCATGAACGACTACATTTCAAAGCCAGTGACTCCTGCAACACTTTCGCGTGTTCTCGAGAGGTGGCAGGCACACGTGTGTGTATCGGACAAGACTGACACTGAAGCCACACAGCAAACCTGTCCCGAAAATGAACCCGTCTTCAACGAGGCATCTTTGCGCGAACGTTTGATGGGTGATCGGAGTCTAGTCCGCGTCATTATCAGGGGCTTTCTCGATGATGTCCCCCTGCAAATGGCCATGCTCGAGGCATTCCTGGAAAAGGGTAATGCAATGGCCGTCGAGCGCCAAGCTCACTCGATTAGGGGCGCGGCAGCCGTTGTTGGGGGCGATTCACTGGCGCAGATGGCGACGGAAATCGAGCAGGCGGGTCACCGCGGCGACCTAGAAGGAGTCGGTGATGTCGTTTCCGAGCTGCACAATCGATTCGAACAACTTGAGAAGGCCATAAAGGCGTCGCACGTGCTCGATGCAATTGAGGAATGAAGCGCGAATATCGACGTGCCCGAATTACGCGGGGTCAATTCACACGAATCTCGATATTCACGGGTCTGCCCGCGCGGTCTACTTCAACGCTGAATTGCTGTGCGTATCGCATACTCGTGTACGCGTTTAATGCTCCCTCCGGCGTGGCAATTGACGCACCATTGACTCGTTCGATTCGGTCACCATTTTCGATACCCAGCGCGGCCAGCAATGAATCGGGGTGCACGCCGAATACCCGTATTCCGTGGGCAACACCGTCTTTGATATCCGGCACGACACGGATACCCTGCGTCAATTCATAGACCCGTTCGAAGATGCTGTCGACGGCACTGCGTTCGATGCGGACTTCAGTGGATTGGGCCTGTGTGGACCGAATTTTCTTGCGCGGGGAAGACACACTCGGCTTTACGATCTTCTCGGGCGTCTCGAAGAGCATCGCCTGACAGAGGCCACGATTGTAGCCGCCTGCGCTAGGACAACGCCGTGAGACGTCGAATCCTGCTCGGGGTGGCAATTTTGCTGGGAGCCGCCATCCTAGCGCTAATGGGTTCCACTTCATGGTTCAAATCCTTCGGTGCACGCCCTGCAGGAGCGCGGCTCGAACGTAACCGGAAGTCACCCCACTTCGAGGGCGGTAAATTCGTGAATTCGGTGCCGACGAACATGCTCGCCCCTGGAACGCTCTTTGCAATGCTGCGCCATCAGTTTTTTGGAAATGAACAGCGCGTGCCGCAGCGCCCAATACAAATTATAGCGCGCAGCTCGAAAGACTATGAAAGGGGCCCCGCCTCCGGTTTGCGTGCTACGTGGATAGGCCATGCCTCGACATTGATCGAGATTGACGGTCGGCGTGTCGTCACCGATCCCATCTGGAGTCAGCGGTGCTCACCCTCGACGTGGGTAGGTCCAAAGCGCTTCCATCCGCCGCCGCTGTCACTTTCCGAGCTTCCACCGATCGACATCGCGGTAATTTCTCACGACCACTTCGACCATTTGGACATGGCGACGGTCGAGGCGCTCGCGGCCAGGGGGACACGGTTCGCCGTGCCGCTAGGCGTCGGCGCGCACCTTGAAGCTTGGGGCGTGTCCGCCGCGCAGATCATTGAGCTCGACTGGAATGACACCGCGGAAATAGCCGGACTGAAGGTAACAGCTACCCCCGCGCGTCATTACTCCGGCCGCAATCCGTTTTACCGGGACAACACTCTGTGGGCGTCCTGGGTTGTGAAAGGCGCGACACATCGATTCTTCTTTAGTGGCGATAGCGGCTACTTCCATGGCTTCAAAGCCATTGGCGCAGAGCACGGACCCTTCGACCTAACACTGATAAAAATTGGCGCCTGCGATGTCACTTGGCCTGATATCCATATGACGCCCGAAGAGGCCGTACAGGCCAACGCCGACGTTCGCGGCAAGTTGCTCCTGCCCGTGCACTGGGGCACATTCAATCTCGCGTTCCATGCCTGGAATGAACCGGCCGATCGCGTGCTAGCCGCGGCAACGAGCACCGGCACCTCTGTAGTCGTGCCGCGTCCCGGCGAGTTCGTAGAGCCAGCGCAAATTGCGACGCTTGACGGCCCGCGTGCGGTCGAACGTTGGTGGAGGTAATTGACAGGACACAAGCCCGTAGTTCGCAAATTCTCACGATGCCATGTTCAAGCAGGTCTTGGCTACACCTTCACGAACAGGCGACCTGCTGGCTCCAAGCCTTCGCCTGCTACCGTCGACCGGCGCAAGTTCGAGTAGCAGCAGACTGACTCAATGCCCGCAACGGTCGACTTGAGTCACCGGGGGAGTCAAACGGGCACGAGAGTTTGACTTGCTCCAATTGATATGGGACGCCATCGGGCGCGCCGCCACCGTCGTTTGCAGCGGCGTACCAGATTGTGCAAGCAGCATCCGTCGAAGGCAAACTCGTGTTCACACACCAATTCGTGGATTTGGTGCGGGGATTCTTTAGTCGCTGAACGAGAACTCTACATTCCGAAAGATACGTTCGTGTCCGTCGGATACGTGAACGTTCCGGTTATGCTCGTCACCGGTGTCGCGCTCGGTGCGAGCGAGCAGCCGTTCGGGGTGCCAGGGGCGGGGTTCAAGAACGCGGAGAACATAAAGAAGTAGAGGCCGGACTTGGCACACTTCGCGGCAGCGCATGACGTCGCGCCCGAACTGCAAGTAGTCGTGCCAGATTGGTAGTAGATTCCGTCCCATTCGTAGATGGTCGTGGGGGTCGTCACTTCGACGGGTGGCGCGCAGAGAACCGAGTGACAAGTGTTCCGTTGGCAGGTTTGGCAGTCCGTAGAGCAAAGCGCCGAAAGCCAGAGTGAACCTGTAACATCGCTAATGCTGCTGCTGGCGCTTGTGCAGTTCCCGGGTTGCCCAAGGCACCACGACGACCCAGATGAAGGCACTGCCTGAAACGTCACGGTGCCGCCAATGCACGTTTCCGTGCCGCCAGAACCATCGGTGGCGGCAGTGCCCGAGTTTCCCCCCGTCGGAGCAGCTCCACCTGGTGAGTATGAATTACCGCCTCCCGATGCCCCACCGCCGACACCGGGCGCGCCGCCAATGGAACGCACAATATCGTCATCGAGGCTAGTTCGCCCCCCGCATGCGAAAAGCACGAGAACCAAGAAGCACGACCCACTGCGGCCAAGCATGGCCCGAGTCTAACTGAACCCGTGGGCGGCACATTCGCGCATGGAAACTATTCCGACGTCGAGAACGCTGCGCCGGACGAAGTGCCCCACTGAGCCAAGCTCCACATCGAACGGCGGTTGAGTCGCGACCCTAAGAGATATCCCCAGTTTCGGGCTGCTTACAATGTGCGCATAGTGCTACCCCTAGGTCCAACTGGGGATTCTACGGCCTACCGCCCGGACAGCCTTCAGTATGGGCCAAAGCCGATTCGTGGCAGGCCCATCCCAGCTACAGCGCGACCACTCAAGATGCTGACATCGGCGTAGTCTATCTCGACCGTAATCCGATGAAGTACGACGCCAATCACAAGCCCGTACTGTTCGATGCGTTGCCGTTGAACACGGCCAAC
>PMCK01000450.1 GCA_003154095.1 Myxococcales bacterium
GGCACCGACAGCCACACCACCATGATCAATGGACTTGGTATTGTCGGTTGGGGCGTTGGCGGGATCGAGGCCGAAGCCGCAATGTTGGGCCAACCGCTAAATCTGTTGACACCACAGGTGCTCGGGGTTCGACTGGTCGGTACCCTAAATCCAGGTGTAACGGCCACGGACGTTGTCTTGAGCATCACGAAAATTCTCAGAGATGAAGGCGTCGTTGGGAAATTCGTCGAATTTTTTGGGTCTGGTCTGGACTGTCTTAGTCTTGCGGATAGAGCGACAATAGCCAACATGTCACCTGAGTTCGGCTCAACCTGCGCACTATTCCCAATTGACTATAAGACCCTTGACTACTTGCGCATGACTGGTCGCGACGCTGCTCGGGTGGCTCTCGTTGAAGCTTATGCCCGCGCGCAAGGGGTGTTTGCCTCTACGGACAGTACCAATGTGCAATACAGCAAGGTAATATCGGTACAACTATCCGGATTTGTCCCGACACTTGCGGGTCCGAGACGCCCTCACGATCGGGTACCATTGCGCGAAGTGAAGCAATCCTGGACGAAGACTCTTCCCGAACTCGTGAGGGCTGGGAAGACTGGGGACAAATTGCCTTCGGACTTGGCCGCTACCGTCGATATCGAACTGAACGGCCATCACGCAAAATTAGCCCACGGTTCGATTGTTATTGCGGCAATCACGTCCTGCACGAACACCTCGAATCCCAGCGTGATGTTATGTGCGGGACTATTGGCCAAGAAAGCCGTTGATCGAGGGCTTGTCGCAAAACCCTGGGTGAAAACAAGCCTCGCGCCAGGATCTCGCGTCGTTACCCGCTACCTTGAAAAAGCGGGCCTCTTGGAATCACTCCAGTCATTGGGTTTCTTCGTTGTCGGTTACGGTTGCACTACCTGCATTGGCAACAGCGGTCCTCTGCCGGAGACGATTAGCAAGGCAATAGCCGACACAAATCTCGTCGCGGTAAGTGTCCTTAGCGGCAATCGCAATTTCGAGGGTCGAATCAGCCCGGATGTTCGTGCAAACTACCTGGCCAGTCCACCACTGGTAGTTGCATATTCGTTGGTTGGGCACATCGACATTGATTTCGAGACAGAAAGTCTAGGGCTCGATTCAAGAGGCCGCGACGTATTTCTGCGCGACATCTGGCCAACGGCCGAAGAGATACAGAGCCTATTGGACACGTGCGTAACCGCGAAAGAATACCACGCGGAGTATGGCCAGGAAATTTTGGGTGACGATCGTTGGCGATCATTGCCCGTTCCCAATGGCTCGCAATTCAAGTGGGACCCGGCCAGCACGTACGTAAGAAAGCCCACATTTTTCGAATCGCTGTCAAAGAAGCCGGCCCCGCTGGGCGACATTAGAGCCGCAAAAATTCTCGCATTGCTGGGCGATTTCGTTACGACTGACCACATATCACCAGCCGGAAACATCGCGAAGGACTCGGCAGCGGCCAAATATCTCGGTGAAAACGGAGTCTCGCCGTCAGAGTACAACTCGTATGGGGCCCGTCGGGGTAACCACGAGGTGATGATGCGCGGAACATTTGCCAATGTCCGCTTGAAGAATCGCCTCGTGCCCGATTCCGAAGGGCCCATTACAATTTACGCGGGCAGCGGTGCAAAATTGAGTATTTTCGATGCCGCAATGCGCTACCAAAAAGATGGCACTCCGCTAATCGTTGTGGCAGGCAAGGAATACGGGTCGGGCTCATCACGAGATTGGGCAGCCAAGGGTACATTCATGTTGGGGGTTCGTGCTGTTATTGCGGAGAGCTTCGAGCGGATTCATCGGAGCAATCTCATAGGCATGGGCGTATTGCCGCTGGAATTCCTGCACGGGGAAAGCCAAGAATCGCTCAGTTTAGGCGGTCTGCACACGATCAATATTGTTGGGATCGCCGAGGGGCTAACCCCGCGAAAATTACTCAATGTAGAAGTCACGGAGCCCGACGGACGCGTGCGAAATTTCAGCGTGAGAGTTCGAATCGACACTCTTGTGGAGCTCGAATACTACAAACATGGTGGGATTCTGAATTACGTACTAAGGCAGTTGGTATTTGGGACGAATTGACCGATTGAGGGCGCAACTCTAGATTGGTTGACTGTCATATCGAGCCAATTCAAGCCGTGCGCGTCGAGTCCTTCTCGACCTACTTATGTTGAACTAGCTGTTGCAATATCGTCCGATATGCTAGCGCAATTGCTTCGTCTGTTGAGTTGGTTGGGCTAGCGGGAAGTTGTTGAATTCGTTGTGCCAAAGTCATCAGTGGCTTGGGCAATTCGCATGGCTGACTCTCGTGGGAAGTGTTCTCTACAGCGTGCGGACTCGGAGGAGCTGGGCGCTTCAGATTCTCGCTGGGAAGATGACCAGACAAATCGGACTCACGCAGAATCTCGGATGACCTTTCTTCTTTGGAAATCAGCAATTGATTCGGTTCGATGCCGGAGGCCTGAATACCGGTACCAGCTGGAGTGTAGTATCGAAGCGTCGTGAGTCTCAATCCGGCACCGCCAGGAAGATCGATAATTGACTGGACCGTACCTTTGCCAAAGGTTCTATTCCCCAGCAACAGTGATCGGTTGCGGTCCTTTAGCGCCCCAGCGACAATTTCGGCAGCGCTTGCGGTTCCAGAATCCACCATCGTTACGAGTGGAACCTGCTCAAAGTTACCGTAGTTCGTAGTTTCGACTCGTTCGACTACTTTCCCGCGGTGGCGGGTAAAAAACAAGGGACCCTTGTTCAAGAACTCATCTGCTACAGCAATCGATTCAGAAACGAGTCCGCCTGGATTGTCACGGAGATCGAGAATGATGCCACGGTAAGGGCCAAGCTTCGCTTTCAGTGCGCCCATTTTCGCCAGTAGTTCAGAATGTGTACCCTCTTGAAATGCGGCTATTCGAAGGTACGCGATCTGGCCGTCGAAATAGCGAACATATATACTAGGAAGTCTTACGTCATCACGAACAACGGTGAAATTAATCGTAGATTGCTGGCCACCGCGGCGTATTGTGAGACGAACGGCCGTCCCCTTAATGCCGCGCATGCGGTGAACGATCTCAACCAGAGGAATCGTGTCGAGCGGTATGCCGTCTACCATCAGTATTCGGTCTCCGGATCGTAGTCCGGCGACTTCTGCTGGGGATCCAGCAATGGGCGAGACGATTACTACTTGGCCGTTGCGAAGGTCGACTTCCACCCCGATACCGGCAAACCTTCCAGACGTCTCTTGACGGAAGTCCTCGTA
>PMCK01000016.1 GCA_003154095.1 Myxococcales bacterium
GGCTCGATTGTCGGTTCTGTCACTTCACTGTCGAACGTAGCGCGTTCGCCGCGTTGCCATCTACTGAAGTTTGCATGAAGTGCCACAACAAGGTTCGCACTGACAGCATCAAATTGCTCCCCTTACGCGCCACTTTCGCCGAAAATCGGCCGATTCAATGGGTGCGCGTGCACAACCTTCCAGACTATGTGTACTTCGATCACGGCGCGCATCTCTCCGCTGGCGTCGGTTGCTCGACTTGCCATGGTCGCATCGACCAGATGCAGCGCGTCGAACAAGTCAAGTCGCTGTCGATGGGTTGGTGTATTGATTGTCACCGTAATCCGACACCGTTTCTGAGAAACGCTACCGACGTAACGAAGATGAGTTGGAAGCCTGCATCCCCATTTCTTACTGCAATTCAGGCGGCGCCGCCAATTGTCGCCGGGCGGCATATTGACCCTCCAACACATTGTTCGGGGTGCCACAGATGAGGCGCAAATTGCCGACTTATCCTGGCGCAAAAAGCGATTCCAAGGTGTCGCCGGATCAGACACCGGGGTCCGTGTCGCGGCGCGATGTGTTGGGGTTCCTGGCTTCGATGACTGCATTTGCAGCACTACCCTCGTGTCGGCGCCCCGAGCAAAAGATTGTGCCGTACGTGCGTCAACCCGAGGAACTGGTGCCGGGCAATCCATTGCATTTTGCCACGGCACTCTCGTTGATGGGCACGGCGATTGGCGTAATCGTCGAAAGTCACGAAGGGCGCCCGACCAAAATCGAAGGCAATCCGCTGCATCCCGAATCCCTGGGTGCAACATCGGGTTTTCTTCAGGCATCGATATTGGATCTGTACGATTCCGACCGAAGCCGCGGACCCAAGACGGGGAACCTGACACAAACTTGGGACAATGTGGAATTAATGCTCTCTGACCTGGGGCAGACTCTCGAAAAAACTCGCGGTCGGTCCCTCGCCGTCATCACGGATTGCCATCGCTCGCCAACAATGTTGTCGGCAATTCGTGACCTTCAAAGGGCTTTTCCCGAGGCCGGGATCTTGCGCTACGAGCCGTTCGACCGCCACTCGTCCGTAGATGGTCTAAAGCTTGCTTTTGGACGACCGCTAGAAGCCGTTTACCAATTGTCCGAAGCCGAAGTGATACTTGCGCTCGACTCGGATTTTTTCGGATTCGAGGGCAGCCCAATTCGCGCCGCTCGGGATTGGTCGCGGCGCCGCGCGCCCGAGCGCGGACCCATGAGTCGCCTATACGCGGTCGAAAGCTCGATGACAGTCACGGGATCCAATGCCGATCATCGATTTCGCTGTGCGAGCAGCCAAATCCTCGATTTCTTGTGCATTTTGGCCACGGAGCTGCAGGCGCGTGAACTCGAACTGGGCGATGCCTTGACCCGTGAAGTAACTCGAATTGGTGGTCTCATCCGCAATAGCCCCTGGTCCAAGCGAGCGGCGATGATCGCAAACGATTTGCTTTCGCGACCTGGCCGCTCGCTAATCATTCCCGGGTGTCGGCAGCCGGCTGCGGTCCATGCGCTTGCACACGCCTTGAATCACGCATTGGGCAATGTGGGGATCAGTGTCAAATACGTCAAACCCTTCGATGATGGCACAGCGGAAGCGACGGCACTCAAGGATCTGACTCGAAGTATGATGACGGGTGCGACAGACACCGTGTTGATGTTCGGCGTAAACCCCGTATACGATGCTCCGGGCGATATTGGATTTGCCGATGCGCTCAGGCGAGTTCCGCTGTCGATTCACGTCGGCACCCACTATGATGAAACCGCCGCAGCCAGTACTTGGCACCTCAATCGTGCTCATGCATTGGAATCTTGGGGTGATGCCGTAAGCGCGGATGGCACGGCCAGCCTGGTGCAACCTTTGATTGCGCCACTTTGGGGCGGGCGAACGGACACGGAAATTCTTCGCGCACTCGTCGGTCAACAGGGTAGCGACTTCAACTGGGTTCAGGACACTTGGACCAAGCAATGGGGAAAGGCCAACTTCGAACAAAACTGGCGCCGCGCGCTGCGAGACGGCATTGTGGAAGGCTCGTCGTACTCTCCGGAGGAAGTTCTCCCAGACTTCGATCGCGTCGCTAAGGCGTTGACGGCCATCGTTCCCCGAATGGCTGGGCTCTTAGAGCTTGTATTTGCGCCTGATACCCATAGCTACGACGGCCGATTTGCCAACAATCCTTGGCTGCAGGAGCTGCCCGATTCCATTACCAAACTCACCTGGGGCAACGCCGCCTGGATCTCGAAGGCAATCGCAAGCAGCAAAGACCTCCACGATGGTGACCTTGTCAGCATAGCCGCGGCGGGGCGTCATATTCAGTTGCCCGTCGTGATCGTGCCAGGCCAAGCTGATAACACCGTAAGACTGACAATAGGTCAGGGTCGCATACTGGGCGGCGCCACTGCCCGCGGCGTCGGCGTGAATACGAACCCATTACGTTTGACGATAAGTCCGTACCAAAGCGAAGGCACGGCTCTTGATAAAGTCGGTACCTCGGTTCAGCTGGCACGCACTCAGGAACATTTCAACATGGAGGGTCGCCC
>PMCK01000099.1 GCA_003154095.1 Myxococcales bacterium
TTGCGGATCGCCCCTGGCAGTGAAGAGACATTGATTGCAAGTACGGCCCGACGCCTGTCGTCGTTGGTCCCGAGCGAGAGAATTCTCGTTGCGACAAGTTCCGACCTGCTTGAAGCGACTCAGGCAGCGCTGCCAAATATTCCGAAGGACAATTTCCTGGCCGAACCTGTAGCAAGGAACACCGCCCCCTGCATTGGCTGGGCCAATTCAGTGGTGGCACGCCGCAATCCCAAGGCCGTTTTGGCTATACTTCCCAGCGACCATCAGATTGCAGATGAAGCTGGATTTACGTCCATGCTGACAGAAGCCTTGCGTAGCGCAGAAGCGGGAGTTGTTACGACAATTGGCGTGGAGCCGACCCGTCCGGAAACGGGTTACGGTTACATTGAAGTCGGGGAGCCCTTGTTAGGCCGGACGTCGCGCGTGCTTCGATTCGTCGAGAAGCCCGATCGTGCCAAAGCACAGGAGTACTTGTTGAAGGGGAATTACCTCTGGAACAGCGGGATGTTCTTCTTTCGCGCCGATGTAATGCAAAACGCAATACAAGCGCATATGCCCGATCTGTTCAAGGGACTCAGCGAACTAGACGCAGCCGCGCTCGAGAGTTCCGCAAAGTACGAAGAGAAATTGGCAGCTGTCTTTCCGCGCTTGCCGTCAATCAGCATCGATTACGGAATCATAGAAAAGGAAACCGAACTCAACGTCGTTCGGGGCAGTTTCGGCTGGAGTGACCTGGGAAGCTGGCCTAGTGTGTGGGAGCTTTCTCTGCAGGATAGCAACGGCAATGCAGTCACTGAATCGACGATGCTCGTGGATTCACATCGAAACCTGGTTCAGAGCATTCGTACCGATGGCTCCAGCCGCGTGATTGCGTTAGTAGGTGTAGACGATCTGTGCATTATCGAAACCGACGATGCCTGCCTGATAATGCCGCGAGAGCGAGCGCAGGACGTGCGCGCTGTCGTCGAGGGGCTCAGGGAGGCTGGCCGCCACGATCTGTTGTGACGTGCTGCATTTAAATCGCTGCTTTCGGAAGTAGTTCGACAATTTGCCGAGCAATCTCCTCGGGCGAGCGCACATCGACGTTAATCTGAATATGCGCAAGCGCTGCATAGAGTGGCGTTCGACGCGTCAGGACTTCGATGACTTCATCGGTAAAGCTTTGCGTGCCGGTCAATGACGGCCTTTGGTCATCCGAATGAATGCGCGAAATAATCGTGTCCGGTTTGGCTCGCAACCAGACGACTGTACCGGCTTGCCGCAAGATCGCGACGTTTGCTTCGCGTTCGACGACGCCGCCTCCGCAGTCTATGACCTGGCGCTCCCCCTGCACTAACTCTTCACAGAGGGCCTGTTCGAGATCGCGAAAGTGTGGCCAGCCATGTTTTTCCACGAGATCTTTTATGGGCATGCCGGCACGCTGGACAATCTTTGCGTCCATGCCGACGGTGGTCCAATTGAGAATCGCGCCCACGCGTCTCGCGATGGTGCTCTTACCCGTGCCGCGGTAGCCAATAAGTACGATATTGGCCATGGGCTATCCAAGCCTCTGTTCAATTATCTTTCGCATCGTTTCGCGAGGCGGGGTTCTTCCCGTCCACAATTCGAATTGGACCAAGGCTTGCCCGAGGAACATCTCGAGGCCCTCGATGACACGACACCCTCGCTCGGCGGCATCGCGAAGTAGTCGTGTTCGCCGAGGCGTGTAAACGGCGTCGAAAACCGTGAGGCCCTTGTGTAGGCTTTCCACCGGGACAGTCGAATTCTCGGTATTGGGAGCCATTCCGACCGGGGTTGTGTGCAAGAGCAGCTGGGCACCCGTCAATGCCCGTACGACGGTGTTCGACTCCAGCTTATCGGCGATTACCTCGGTTGTTCTCTGCAGACGTAGCGTTTCCGCCAATGCAGTTAGTTCCGGCTCGTCCACGCCGAGCAGGGTCAATCGCTTGGGCGGAGCCTGTACGGCAAGCGTTACCGCAATCGCACGCGCGGCCCCACCCGAGCCTAGAATAACTACGTCCGCCCCACGCGGTTCCACGTTCGCCGCTCGCAGCGCGCCGAGCGCGCCGAGGCCGTCCGAGTTGTACCCCTTGAGCGTGCCGCCGCTATTGACTACCGTGTTGATGCACCCGATGTGACGTGCGGTTTCATCGACTTCGTCAACCAGGTTCAGCGAAGCGACCTTGTGAGGGATCGTGATCGACAAGCCTCGATAATTGAGGGCTACAATTGCCGCCATCGCTTTTGCCAAATTCTGCGGTTCGATGTCATGCGCAACGTACGCCATGTCGAGGCCCAGTTCGGCAAAGGCCGCGTTATGAATCGCGGGCGAAAGCGAGTGCCCCACGGGATGCCCAAAGATGGCGCAGAGCTGGGTTCNNCACGTGCTTGTAAGCCATAGAATGAAAACTCGGAGTTTCAGGGGGCCCTAGACATGTTCGATCCCCTCCGACCGCAGCAGGAGTGCCAGGCCCGCCGCCCTAGGCAGCCGCCACGACCCCTGCCCCT
>PMCK01000088.1 GCA_003154095.1 Myxococcales bacterium
GCCATCAAGGAAGCCGAGGCCAACGGCCTTTCCTATGAAAGTGCCGAGGCGAGCGTGGCCCTGCTTTTGATGCGTCGTAAGCCAGACTACGTGTCCTATTTTCGAGTGCTCGAC
Source organism: Myxococcales bacterium (assembly GCA_003154095.1). Taxonomy (GTDB): domain Bacteria; phylum Myxococcota_A; class Polyangia; order Polyangiales; family Polyangiaceae; genus FEN-1139. The sequence goes on from PMCK01000088.1 coordinate 115, forward strand.
TACCAAGTGATGTCCGGTCAGCGACAAGGTTCTGGGCCCTATGCCGAAGCAGTAGTGAAGATTCAAGTGGGTTCGCAGATTCTGCACACCGCGGCCGAAGGTACCGGGCCAGTCAGCGCACTCGACGTCGCGCTGCGCAAAGCCCTCGCACCGGTCTACCCAGCCATTCACGGTGTACACCTGGCAGACTATAAAGTTCGCATCCTCGACGGCTCGCATGGAACGGGTTCGATTACTCGCGTGCTCATCGACAGCCGCACGGAATCAAAAGAATTCACCACCGTTGGGGCATCCGCCAACATCATCGAAGCTTCGCTCCAGGCCCTCTTGGACAGCCTAGAATACGGCCTAGTCGACAGCGGAATTCGACCCTCAGACGCGCTGCAAGCCCCGACAAGCAGTAATATGACAAGGGCGTCGTCGTCGCCGGCTAGTTGATCCCGAGGTGCGTCAATGCTGACCAATTTGGTCAGAGATTTCGTGATGTTGTGATGGCTATCAGCTTTCAGCCGTCAGTAATCAGGGCTTCTGACTTTCGGGCCGATAGCTGATAGCTGATAGCTGACTGCTGACAACCAGATTCGTTTCCCCTTGCCAATTACTTAACCATGGTTCATAATTAACCAATGGCAACTTCCCGGTTGGCCAGTATTCACGCAGCCATTGAATGCTTGCAGCGGTTAACTGACGTATTTCAGCAACGGCGCACGCAACTGGCGCAATCTGTCGGCCTGACCGAACAGCAATGGGCCGTGCTTGAGCAGGTTTCGAGTGAGCACTTCATGCCGAGCATGTTCGCAAGAAGTCGCGAAAGCTCGGCGGCCGCCGTCTCGAAAATATTGCGGCAGCTCGTAGACAAGCAACTCATACTGGCTCGCGTGGATGCAAGCGACGCTCGACAGCGCCGCTACGAATTGACACCCAAGGGAAAAGACATAATCGAAGCCATCCGCCGCCAGCGAGAACTGGCCATCAAATCCGTATGGACTAACCTGGGCGTGAGCGAGCTGAATGCCTTTACGAACTTTGGACTTCGGCTGACACAACGGCTGGAAACTTACGCATTGAAATCGAGTGAATGAGAGGAACTACGCAAATGGGCAGGACATTGTACGACAAAGTATTCGAAGCTCACACCGTTGCCCGGTTACCTTCGGGTCAGTACCAATTATTGATGGGCCTGCACCTGATTCATGAAGTGACGTCGCCTCAAGCGTTCAGCATGTTGGAGGAATTAGGCCTCTCGGTTTTGTTTCCCGAGCGCACGTTCGCCACGGTCGATCACATAATACCGACTGCCAGCCAGCTCCGGCCATTTCGCGATACATTGGCCGAGCAAATGTTGGTAGCGCTGGAAGGTAACGTATCACGGCACAAGATTCGATACTTTGCACCGGAACGCGGTGAACAAGGCATCGTTCATGTAATTGGGCCGGAAAACGGGCTCACCCAGCCTGGCATGACGATATGCTGCGGCGATTCGCACACAGCCACGCATGGGGCATTTGGCGCGATTGCATTTGGCATTGGGACCTCGCAAGTGCGAGACGTCCTGGCAACTCAGACCCTGTCGATGGGAAGGCTCAAAGTCCGCCGCATCGAAATCAACGGGCAGCTCAGGGCTGGCATTACCGCAAAAGACGTAACTCTCTACGTGATCAATCGCCTGGGCGTCAACGGTGGGGTGGGTTACGCTTACGAGTACGCCGGTGACACCATCGAGCGCATGAGCATGGATGAGCGCATGACAATCTGCAACATGGCCATTGAGGGGGGCGCTAGGTGCGGTTACATCAACCCTGACCAGACGACCTACGATTATCTCAAAGGCCGCACTTACGCGCCCGCAAATGACAAGTGGGATCGCGCGGTCGAGTACTGGAATTCGGTGAGGAGTGATCCGGACGCGGCCTATGCCGACACCGTGAAATTTCGGGCGGAAGATATCGAGCCAATGGTAACCTGGGGCATCACGCCTGGACAGTCGGCACCCGTCACGGGTCAAGTGCCGGCAATTGCAGATTTCCAGGTCGATGAACAAGAGAGCGTCAAAGAGGCGTACCAGTATATGGCTGTGAAGCCGGGCGCACCGATTGCGGGCCAAAAGATCAATGTGGCTTTCATTGGCTCTTGCACCAACGGCAGGCTGAGCGACTTCGAATCGGTCGTTTCTGTCCTGAAAGACAAGAGTTACAAGGTCGCGCCACACGTGCAGGCCCTGGTAGTGCCCGGCAGCATGAAGGTGAAAGACGAGATGCTATCGCGTGGCTGGGACAAGGTATTCACCGCCGCCGGCTTCGAGTTTCGAGAGGCGGGCTGTTCGATGTGTCTCGCCATGAATCCGGACAAATTGACCGGCAATCAAGTGAGCGCCTCATCGTCGAACCGAAATTTCAAAGGGCGGCAAGGGTCACCGACCGGTCGCACGCTTTTGATGAGTCCGATCATGGTTGCCGCGGCGGCCATCGCGGGCGAAGTAACGGACGCGCGGCAGTTGTTTGGGATTGTGTGAAAGGAGTTGAGCCATGCAAGACGCAAAGCGCATCACACTGAGTGGACAAGGAATCGTTCTTCGCGGTAATGATATCGATACGGATCGCATCATCCCAGCAAGGTACTTGCGAACTGTCGTTTTCGATGGGCTGGGTGAACATACTTTCGAGGACGATCGCGCCCAATTGAAGCAAAGCGGGCAAGTTCATTCATTTGACGACCCCAAATTTAAAGGCGCCGAGATTCTGTTGGTAAATAGAAATTTTGGCTGCGGCTCATCGCGCGAACATGCCCCACAAGCCATCAAGCGCTGGGGAAACGGAATCAAGGCGATCGTCGGAGAAAGTTTCGCAGAGATCTTCTTTGGCAATTGCGTGTCGCTCGGAATTCCCTGCGTCGTGCTGGACGCGGCCAGCATGGAGCGTCTAATGGCTACAATTGAGAGCGAGCCAAAATCCAAAATCAAGGTCGACATCCAGACCAAGAACCTGGAAGTAGGAGGCTCTTCGTTTCCAATTGTCATAGGTGACGGCGTGCGACAGCAGTTTCTGGAGGGTCGTTGGGACACGACGGCGGAATTGTTGGCCAACAAGGAGGCAATTCTCGCGACAGCTAAGAAGCTGCCCTATTTCAATTCTTGGTCGTGATTGGAGCAGAGTAGCCGACACCTGTAGCCAGAACGGAACCGGACTAGGCCAGTTGGCCCGTTCCAAGCTCGGCTCGTGGCGGGTGGATGACTTGATGGCCAATCAGCCGAATGTTCGCGCAATTCCTACAAACGTTGCCGGCGACTACAATCGCATCGCGGCAAACCGGCATTGAACCCGTATAATGGTCGGTCTGAATGCTAACCACGGCTGAGCCCTTGCCGGACCTGCAAGTGTTGGGCGCCGGATCGACGGATCCAGGGAGGAGACGGCGCCTAAACGAAGACAGAATCGCTGTACGCGACGATTTGCTTCTGTATTTGGTCTGCGATGGTGCAGGCGGGCACAACGCCGGAGAAGTCGCGGCTGCCCTCGCCTCCCGCTCGATCGTCAACTACCTGGCAGCAACCAGCACTGAAGCCGCCAATCTCCCAGAATTCGATCGATTCGGTATCCCCTATGGCGCCAGGCGACTTTCGGCCTCAGTGCACAAGGCCAATCGCGACGTTGCAGAGATTTCGAGGACATCACACCAACATCGCGGGATGGGAACGACCGTGGTGGCAATCTTATTTACGCCACGCTCCGGGCTGATGCACGTGGCGCACGTCGGTGACAGCCGTTGCTACCGATTGCGATCGCGGCACCTTGAATTAATGACGCAGGATCACTCTTTGCTGACGGACGTGCTTGAGTACCGTCCGGACCTGGACGACACCAAGCTTGACCGTATTCCTCGCAATATCATTACGCGTGCCCTGGGGGTCACTGACGAGCTTCGAGTCAGCGTTCGTTCGCATCCGGTGGTTTCGGGCGATCGCTATCTCTTGTGCTCCGACGGTTTGAGTGGGCCCGTACCCGGGCCCTTCATGTCCGAGCTGTTGCGGCTACCGGAATCTGCCGAACGTGTCTCACAACACCTGATTTTGGCGGCCAACGCAGCCGGAGGTCCCGACAATATCTCGGCCGTGATCGTGGACTGCTCCACAGGGCCAGATACGGCCCTTCCGCTAGGGCCCACCGAGCCTCCGCCGCCTCCGGATAGTGATGAGGAAAATGACCCGGAGTTGCTGATATTGGGCAGCGAGGAAATCGATCTCGACGACCATAGCAGCAATATCTTCGTCAATGCGCTCACGGAAGTCTACGGGCGAAAGTAACGATAGTGCCGATCGAATCACCCGCGATTCCCGTCGTCTTGCCGATCGAACCACCGTGCGTCTGCCGCGATCTAGCTGCAATTGCTGGCCGCGTCGGGCCCGAGCCCGAAGATTTTCAGGTCGATGAGATCCCCGCCTATGAACCCTGTGGATCGGGCTCACACATGTACGTACGCGTCCGCAAGCGTTTGCTTGCGACGCCTGATTTGATTCACTTACTCGCCAAGGCAGCCGGAGTTCCTGAACCCAGCCTGGGTCATGCCGGAATGAAGGACAAGCATGCGGTTACCACCCAGTGGGTGAGCTTGCCGTTACCGTGTCGGCCCACGAGCGAGTGGTTACTCCCGGACTCTGTCGAGGTACTAGAAGAAAATCTTCATACGAACAAGCTGCGGACCGGACACCTCCACGGCAACCGATTCACATTGAGGCTGCTCGAGCTCGAACCGGAAGATCATTCCAGATTCCAATTGCTATGGTCCCGAATCGAGTCCGGTATATTCAATAGTTTCGGGGAACAGCGCTTTGGGTACGGCGGAGCGAATCTTCAGCGAGCTTTGAATTGGTTGCAGGGCAACTTCCAGCTGCGCGGACCAAAGGCGCGCTTTTTGAAAAAGCTGCATCCCAGCGTCATTCAAGCGGAGATATTCAATCGATATTTGATTCGGCGGGTTGCGGCGTCTCTGGATCGTCCACTCTTGGGCGAAGTCGTACGATTGAAAGGCAGC
>PMCK01000507.1 GCA_003154095.1 Myxococcales bacterium
ACGTGACAGTTGTAGGTGTTCCGGCAAAGCCGATTGCATTGCGCAAGACTGCCGTCAATGCGCCTGAAAACGGCTAACCGTTATTGCCGATTATGGCAAAGACGCACAGGTGATCAGAACCGTTCGTGTTACCGACGCGGAAGTCGAGAGCCCGCAATGGACGGTTGACCAGTATCCGATCGATTCGCATCCAGGGGTGCTTGTCCGGAAAAGTATAGCCAAAACCGCGTCCAACAGCGTCGAATGCGTCCTGAAATCCATTGAGTTGTTCGGCCAGAACGCGGCTCAAACCCGGAAGATTCGTGTCGCCCGCAAGTATAACGGGATACGGACTCGCTCTTGCCGCGCTGGCCGATGCCTCGATCTGCCGCATTCGACGATATGCATTGAATTCGATCAATCCGCTCTTGGTCCCAGAGAACAGGCGCCCCGTCCGAATCTCTTCGCGCAATCCGTTTCCCCTTAGCTCATCTATGCTATCTCGCGGCGAGGTTGTGTGGACATTGTAAATGTTGACCGGACCGAGTGGAGTTTCCAACAGATATGACACGAAGCGCGCCCCTCCTTCGCCAGTCGAAAACGATAGGGGCGGGGGTAAATAGACACTCCGGATGGGGTACCGGCTTGCCACGAAGAACTGACCGTGTTGGTCCACATGCCAGCCCAAGAAGGCGGCAGCCAGCTGATTTCGTAGTTCTTCATGGGCCTCCTGCAACAATACGAGATTGGGCTCAAAGGCGCGCACCTGCGCAATGACCCCTTCAATACCTCTACTCCCAGTATCGATGTTGTAGCTCACGAGTCGAATGGCATTACCTCTTTCGGTGGCCAGTAAGCGTCCCGTACCGAGATTGAGTCCCATGAGAGGGAAAAGTATCAGATAGATCGCAATAAGCTGCGGGACTAGGAAAATCCGACGCGACCACCGCCAGGTGGCGGCGAAAGTAAACGGCAAGGGAATAGCGAACCCTAAACGAGGAAGATACAGAGCCACGATTGTGATCCACCACTGCTCTCCTACAAACCGAAGCATGAGAATAACAGTCAGCAAAGCTAACGGGTAGGCCGCAGAAACAATAACAACGAGTGTCCGAAATCGCCGCGGTAGGTCGTTACGACCTGATGCGACCGATGCACTTCTATCGCCCACACTCTGCGATCCATTCCGTTTGGATATACCCGTGACACGAGCTGGACCCACGCTTCACTCACACCCCGGCGGCCGCATCGTCTTCGAGCTACACCGCATTGCCACCAGAAAAGTTCGATCATCAGTCGCCATCCGCGAGCCCCGGTAAGCATCGCACATATTTGTGAGGCGCCGCTTAATTGAATCAACCGAAGCGGTTGGATTGATGGCGACGATTCGTTGAAACTCAGCTGCCAAACGCTCAGTGCCGAATGGCTCATTCTTCATGTTCACCATTTCCGTCAGTCCATCGGTGTACATCAAGAGCACGTCTCCAGGGTACAGTTGACTTGATAGAGTAACGAAGGTGCTTGGAACTATGCCTAGGCCGACGTTGTCGGTCTGACTAAGGATCTCGTCACAACTCCCCCCTCGAACAATTATCGCAGCGGGGTGACCGGCGCTGATCAATTCGAATTCGCCAGTCTCGCAGTCCAAGAGAATGCACAACATCGTAACGAAAGAGTGCTCAGGGAGATGCCCCAACAGGTATTCGTTTAAGCGCTTCATGAGCAGCGGCAAATCACTGCAAAACTCCCGTGAAGCGCGCACAAGAGTATGCACACTCGAGGCGACAAGGGCTGCCTGCAGACCCTTGCCGCACACGTCCGCGATGGCCAGCAGGACGCGGCCGTCCGGCAGCATCAACGCGTCGACGTAGTCTCCGCCCACCCAACGAGAGGGTTCAAATCCAAACGCAAGCTCTAACCCTGGAGCACAAAAGTGCGTCGGGACCAGGCCAGTTTGAATCTGGCAAGCCATTTCGAGCTCGCTTTCGACAATCGCGTTCTGCCGAACTTGATGGCGCATATCCCATACAAGCTCCGACTGCTGATACGCCTCAGCAACCAAGGTGATCAACATCAACCACTCTTGCGTTCCGTAACGCGGAGCAAACTCCGCATGCAGAGCATCAATGGAATCTTCCATTTCTGCAAACGGAATCAACATGCTTATCCTGGTACGACTAACAGCATCAGTCCCCGCAACAGCACTAACAATCAACGGCTCACGCTTGTCCAGCAGCTCACGGGCCGCGGAAGCTTCGAGTTTCACGTTCATTTGTTCTATACCCTGCGCCATTGCGGAGCATAGTGGGCGGGTCTCCCCCGAGTTAGTGATTCGGATCGCCGCAGCACCTAAAGCAAGGCAGAAGTCCCCCACGACGAATTCGCAGAAAGCCTTGAGCCGCGCCTCTGTCTCTTCGAGCCGCGTGAGGGAGCGGCCGAAACTCATGATCGATGCCAGGTGCTCAGCGCCGATGCGTTGCGACGACCTTCGCGTGGCGGGCATTGCGTCGACAGCTTCGAAACTGCCACTCGCTTTCTCAGCCCTGGATAGCGGCGCGTCCTGTGCCCCACCGAGGGGACTCGGAAACGCGAGTACGCTCGCACGCCGAAGTTCGAGTGTGCAGTCCCCAACACGAACTACGTCGCCACGACTGAGGAGTCGCTCCGTCACGCGCACGCCGTTGACCAGCGTTCCGTTTGTGCTGTCAAGATCCAATATCCACCAACGACCAGACGGACCCAACTCGAGCATCGCGTGGGACCGCGATACGGCCCAGTGGTCAATCACAATTTCCGCGTCCGGTCTTCGACCGATGACGTGTCGTTGAGCAGTCAGCTGATAAACCTTTGCCGGCGAATCAACGCGTGCGATCAGAAGGAATGATGGTTCCATAGATGCACCTAGCTGAGCTTCGTCACTGCGAGCTCGAACGCTGGACCCAAAGCGCGCGAACACTGACACCAGTATCCCATTTATCACCCAGCCGCGACAGACGGTTCGTCCTGTTCACGGCCAACTCACTAGACGCGCAATCCTTACGTGTTGGCCGCAGGAATTCGCAATTTCAACTCACCCGAGCAATTCTATGCCACGGAATGTTGCGATCGCAAATGCCAGGTGTCTCGCCGAGCTCAAATTGCAAATGCAATCGTTCGGCCGCGTGATTTGCCGGAGCTGGATGTTCAGTAAACCTAACCTCGAGCGGTTGGCGAGCCTCAGCCTTAGTCGTCTGTAGCCAGATTGACGAGCCACCAAAAATCCGCGACCATGGCGCATAAATTTCGCACTGACGACGATATCGTCGAGGTGTATGCAAAGAAATTATTGAATGGCGAAGCCGTACTGATTGCCGCGAATCANNGGTCCAGTCTCACATGAAGAATTCAAGTATGAATCAACTCGAAGGCACACTCGTACTCGTCACTGGCGGGGCCGGCTTTATCGGCTCGCATTTGGTTGACGGGCTGCTGGCGCGGGGAGCCAGAGTTCGTGTCCTCGACAATCTCGAAACGGGCCATATCGAAAACCTCGCTCACGTTCGTGAGAAGATAGAGTTTATGCAGGCTGACATTCGTGACCTCGAATCTTGTCAAGCCGCATGTCGAGGGGCCACATTTGTTTTTCACGAGGCGGCACTCGGTTCCGTCCCGCGCTCTCTTGAGCTACCAGCGACAAGCATCCTCACCAACGTCACTGGAACCGCCAACGTCTTCACCGCTGCCCGAGATCAGGGCGTCAAACGGGTCGTATACGCGTCGTCGTCTAGCGTCTACGGGACGAGCGAGCGATTGCCCGCGCTCGAAGGAGAAGAGGGACTGCCCCTTTCCCCCTACGCGCTGTCGAAACACATGAACGAAGAACTCGCAGCAACCTTCGTGCGGTGTTACGGAATGCAAATCGTAGGGCTGAGGTACTTCAATGTTTACGGCGCAAGACAAGACCCGAACGGCGCCTATGCTGCGGTCATTCCTAGGTTCTTTGTGTCTTGCCGGAACGGAAAGTCACCCATCATCTACGGTGATGGCAAACAGAGCCGAGACTTCATATACGTGGGCGACGTCGTAGACGCGAATCTCACAGCGCTGCTGGGTTCCGGCGGTGAGGGTCGTGCATTCAACGTCGGTGCCGGTACACCCACCACGGTAAACGACTTGGCTCGCGCTATTGCCAGGGCGACCGGCTTCAATGGCGGCGAGGTCCATGAAGCTCCGCGTCCGGGCGATATTCTGCATTCGATCGCCGACGCAAGTCGGATTCGCGAAACATTCGGATGGGCAGCTTCAACCCAGCTCGATCAGGGGATCAGCAACTGCTCACTTTTCTACACATGAGGCAAGATCATTGGTGACTCAACTGCCACCCCTCGGCCCCGACACGTTCGTTACCGTAGCCATTCCTTGTCTTAACGAGATCCACCACATCGAAAAGTGCATTGAGGATGTGATTCACCAGGACTATCCTGAAGATCGCGTTGAAGTCATTGTCGCGGATGGTGGCAGCGGCGATGGAACCCGGCAGCGGCTGGAAGAACTATCTCGCAAGTTTCCTCGCATGCGCTGGGTAGACAACCCTCAAAAGCTCCAATCTGCGGGAATGAACGAAATCATCCGTCTCGCCCGCGGCGACGTCATCGTTCGGCTGGATGCGCATTGCGAGTACGCCCCTGATTACATTCGTCAAAGCGTGGACACGCTTCGCGCCACCGGGGCATGGAACGTTGGCGGTAGCCAACGAGCCAAAGCACAGACCCAGTTTCAGAAAGCCCTGTGTGCGGCCCTACGCAGTCGGTTGGGAGTTGGGGGAGCAGCGTATCGCCAACCAGATGCTGAAGGATTCGTCGATACCGTATTTTGCGGCTCGATGCGCCGCGAGGTATTCGAGTTGGCTGGAACATACGATCCTGCTGCAATCACTAACGAAGATGCCGAGCTGAATCAGCGAATTCTTGAGTGCGGCGGAACCATTTACCTGAGTTCAAAGATTAT
>PMCK01000069.1 GCA_003154095.1 Myxococcales bacterium
AATCCCGTGGCGATTCAGGCTTTCGTGCAGCACCATCAACGGCTCGTATTTGCGTTTCTGACTCGGCTGCTGGGGGCGGATGCGTCGATTGAGGATTTGGCGCAAGAGGTGTTCGTGCGCGCCCTGCGAGCACTTCCAAGATTCGATGTCAACGGGCCTGCCAGGGTATCGACGTGGCTGCTGACAATTGCGTCGCGACTGGCATTGGACGAACGGCGTCGTGCCCCCCAGATATCGATGATTCTGGAGCTGTGCGACATAAGCTCCGTCACGTCGGACTCCCCTGAAGGCATTCAGCATCGCCGGGAGCTGGGCGAGGCGTTGACGCAAGCCGTGAACACATTGTCCCACGATCAGCGCGAAGCATTTATCTTGGCGGAGGTTCATGGCCTCACGATGGATGAACTCGCAGCTGTGACTAGCGTAGCTGTGGGAACCGCGAAAGCACGGCTTTCTCGTGCCCGCGAACGCCTTCGCGAGGTCCTTGGTCCCCTGTGGGAGGAACTCCAGTGACGCGGTCGTGGGACGAGTTGTGGCCCGTGACGGAGCCACCCGATGACTTCGCGCTGCGAGTCGTAGTGGAGTCCGTCAAGCGGCGAGACGAGAAACGGTTAACACGTCGATGGCTACTCGCAGCGTTGGCCTCGTGTCTATGTTTGGGGATCGTGTTCACCCTTACATGGAAGGGTCACCAAGAAGAGGTGCAGAAACGCGCCACCATTCTGGAATCGCAGCGGCGCGACACTGAAGAGCGATTGCGGCGTTTGCAGAATGATTTCGAGTTGGCGAACCGCCGCGAACAAGAATTGCAGACAACATTGGCCAACGCAAAAGACGAGGTTGTGCGTGCCCAATTGCAGCTGGAATTGGATTCGACGCGGAGGAAGACCGGCTCCGCAGGTCGTGCGGTAATAAAAGGAGGCGCGCCTGCTCTTCCGGCAAAAGCGGCGCGCGCAAGCTCTTGTATGCAAGGCGATTCTCTTTGCGATCAATAACATCGTACTTAAGTTAGATTACTTCCTGAATTGGTTACTTTCCCGCGAAGATATCCCGAACCCCGGGAACAACGTGTCGTTATGCGCCCCGCGCGAATCTGTGTGCGCTCAAACCTCGTTCTTTCTTGAGCCGTTTAGAAGGGGCCGCGACTCAATCTGCATTTTCTTTGCTTTTCAGTTTCAACGCCCTTTCACGTGCAGCCCCTACGTCTGAGGAGGTTTGTCATGGCCCTGTCCGAGCCAAGCTCTGTCGTTTTTTCGATACAGGAGTTGTTGAGTGCCGAATCGCAGCGAGTACAAGCCGAAGATGCTGAGCGGCGGGCACAGTTGGCAGCGGAGCAACAGTTGCACCAACGGGAATTGGAGGCCAGGCGACTTTCCGCCGAGCGGAAAATGTCCGAAGAACACGAAGCTGAACGACATCAACGGCTGCTCGACGAGATTGACATTGCAAAACGACAATGGGCGGCACAAAACGCCGTGGAACTGGCTCGTTTGCGCAGGCAGCTCGAGCAAGAGTATCGCTTGGAAGCCGTGCACGAAGGGCCACTAGTCTCGAGCGCCTCGGGTAGACCGCTCATGTTAACGGCGGCCCTGGTCACATTGCTCCTCGGGGCAATTGGCTCGTGGGCTTTCGTAATCCTGCCTGGAGAGAAAAGGGCCGAGGCCGCCTACGCATCGCTTAGAGATACCTACACTTCTTTACTTCATGAACAGCAGGCGAGCGCTGATGCGTGGAGTCGAGAAAGGCAGCAACTGAAATCGCAGATTGAGTCTACCTTGAAAGAATTGAACTCGAAGTCCAAACAGACCGCTGACCGAGGCAATGATCCCAACTTACCGAGTAGCAAGCCCAATGGTCCCCCAAAACAACCGCACGTGGGGCCAGGGCCCGGTGCTCCAGTACGCCCTTGCACTTGCCTACGAGGCGACCCGCTATGTGATTGTTAGCGAGCCCGCGGACGTGCTACGTAGAATGCTTCCGTGCCTCGACTTAGAAAAGCCATCTGCCCTAGCTGCGGAGCCGACGTACAGAAGCGCCGAGTTGCGAAATGATACCGGGCACGCTGACACTGACACGGTTACTCTGTAACTACCTGAAGGGCAAGCGCGGCCCGATGCAGAATGTATGCGAAACCGTGCTGGACCGAACGGCGAATGGATACCCTTCGATCTTGTACACCAATAAACAGAACATCCGTGGCACGCTCGTTCTCGTGCATGGCGTGACGGCACGCGCTAGTGAAGATCCCAATTTGGTTCACTTATCGCGCTGCATAGCGTCACTCGGCTTTAGGTGCCTCACGCCACCACTCGTGGGTCTTGCCAATTTCCAGCATATCGCAGAAGACGTCGATACAGTGTCGACAGCGATCCAGAAGGCTCGAGCAATTGCGGCTGATTCCGTCGGGGTCCTGGCATTTAGTTACGGCGCCAGTTATGCGCTGAGCGCCATCACGCGCCCCGTGACACGTGACTGTTGTAGGGCAATACTGGCGTTTGGCGCATACTACTTGCTAGCAGATGCCTTAGAACACCAACGTCAATTGCTTGTTCGTAATCCTGACCCTGAATTGGATGACGCCGACATGCTTTATCTTCGGTACACGCTGCTGGCTTGCCAAAGGTC
>PMCK01000078.1:0-23459 GCA_003154095.1 Myxococcales bacterium
CTGCCAATCATGTGAATGGCTTCTGTGGTCTTCGAGGAATAGACGTATTTGCGAACGCCGAAGACGGCCAACGTCGCGAGTATTCCCGTGATGATGACGACCGCCATGAGTTCGACGAGCGTGAAACCTCGCTTCGAACTGTTGGTGCGGCACGTCATACAAACCCCTGTATCAGCAGGAACCGGGCCAACTGGGGCCACCCAGTCCCAAACCGCTGGCCCATGCGGTAACGGCCCGCTTCAGTGAATGATTAGAGATCGCTTGCCAACACGCGTTCAGGTGTAGGAGTGACGAAAATGGTCACTCTAGGGAAAGTCCCGGCCCCTCATTGTCACTCACCCTCGTTTTCAACGTAGATTTCTCCGTTCAAACTCGTACCTACAACCACACAGCGCACACCGTTCTGGTCGTTGTCTGCGGCAGCTTGTATGAGGTACCAACTGTCGGTCGGTGTAGGCCAATTAGGGGTTGTCGCTACGTTTGGCGCTGGCAAATTGGTTCCCGCAGAGCCAGCCACCACCGCGTAGCCGAATTGAACTGGCCCGCTCGTCGTTGGCTGAAGCGCCCACCACATCTTGTTCAACGAACCCGTGGCAGTGGAGGCGAGATAAAAGCTGCGCCGTTGGCCGTCGGGAGCGTGCGGATAGTAATTGGAAAGGTCCGCGGTCGTCGGAACCGCTCCCGTGGTCCCGCTGACATTCAAATACTGCCGGTTCTCGGCACGATAACGCTCCTCGGCCGCACGGATACTTTGCACCATTGCCTGCGCCTCGGTCACCTTCGAAGCATTGGCGTGCTTTCGAAAATAAGTGATCCCCACCGTAGAGAGCACGCCGACGATGATCACGACCGCCATCAATTCGGCGAGTGTAAACCCAGCCTGGGCGGACCTTCGTGACTGCATGCTCGTTCATGTTACCACAATTTTTTGCGCGTAGTCGCGCACAAGCAACGGTTACGTCTCCGCCAAGTCTTCGTCGCTGTCGCCAGCGTCATCGAAGCCGTGCTTCTTCAAGCGGTAGCGTATCGACCTGAACGTAATACCCAGGAGATTTGCGGCGTGTTTTCGCACTCCTCCGGTGCGATCGAGGGCAGAGACGAGAAGCCTTCGCTCGACTTCGCCGAGGACTGACTCCAAATCGCAGCCTTCCTTGGGCAATTCGTCCAGGTTCATTGCGGGCGCCCCTGCCAGCCCGCTCAATTCTGGAGGCAAATCCCCCAGGCCAATCAGCCTTGCGCGACTCAAAACGACCCCTCGCTCGATTACGTTCTCCAGTTCACGGACGTTTCCGGGAAATGAGTATCGATCGAGGACTCTTACGGCGTCCGGGGTAAGTCCAGTGATAACCTTGCCCATTTCGGCGGAAAACCTTTGGACAAAATGCTCCACGAGCGTGGCTAAGTCTTCGCGCCGGTCTCGCAATGGGGGGACGCGGATGCGAATGACATTGAGCCGGTAATACAGGTCTTGGCGAAATCTCCCGGCAGCTACATCGTTTTCGATATCGCGGTTCGTGGCCGCCAATACTCGAACGTCGACAGGTACTTCGCGAGTGGCACCCACGGGTCGCACAACGCGCTCTTGAAGGACTCGCAGAAGCTTGACTTGCAATGAAAGTGGAAGCTCGCCGACCTCGTCCAGTAACAGTGAACCGCCGTTTGCTTGGCGAAACAGGCCCATGTTGCTGTTACTAGCGCCGGTGAACGCACCCTTTTCGTGCCCGAACAGCTCACTTTCCATGAGTGCTTCGGGTAGCGCACCACAGTTGACAACCAAGAAGGGTTCGCCTGATCGGTCCGAGCCTGCGTGTATTGCGCGGGCAATACGTTCTTTGCCCGTCCCGCTCTCGCCGGTAATTAGTATCGTCGTTCGACTTGCCGCAACGCGATCGACGACATCCATAACCGCTTGCATGTGGTGGCTGCGAACCGCCAATTCACTGCCGTGCCGCTCGGCCACTAGGGCGCGCAACCGCACGTTTTCCGAATTGAGGGCGTGTTTTTCGAAGGCCTTGGCAACCAGAGCGACCAGTTCGGCCGCGTCAGGCGGCTTGGTAACGAAATCATAGGCACCCGCGCGCATGGCTTCAATTGCATTCTCTACCGATGAATGTGCAGTGATGAGAATTACTTCGGTCGTCGGATCGCGGGCTTTGCTGGCGTTCAATACATCCAGGCCCGAACCATCCGGCATCAAGAGATCCGTCAGCACGACTGGGAATGGTTGGGGACTCTGGCGCAACGCTTCGAGCGCCCGTCGATGCCCGGGTGCCAACACGACATCGTAGCCCGCGCGACGAAATAGGATGTCGAGCATCTGTCGAATACCCGGCTCGTCATCGACGACGAGGATGCGCATGGGAGGCGGTACGAGGGATGACACGAAGCCATCAGGCTAAATCAGCCGGGCCGCTAAGGCAACAAGTCGAGTTTTCGGCCCACCCTGGCACCACTGTCAGCGCCGTGTCAGATGCAATCGAGTCGCAAATACCCTCTTTCTCGCCTGATCCGACACGTGCAAGAAGTAAAAATGTTCCGCTTGCTCCCATTGTCGACGTACCCAGTCATCCGACATGAAGTCCAGTCGCGCCAGCACTTGGTCCAGCCAGGCCGGATAATCGGGCACGCGAGCGCCGCGCGACTTTACGTACTCAACGAACGCCGGATCCCAATGCAGCAGCCTCACATCCACACCGCAGAGGTCTGCGTGAATGTCGGGGATGAAGCCGTTCGGATCGCTCAGAATTGCGTACAAAGGAGAGGTGGCGAAATGCGCTTTCTGTGTCAGAACCAAGTATCGCGCGTCCGCGGACTTCTCATGGCCGACACGGTGCCGCGATATCAACGGTCGGTGCGCGGTATACGCATCGGTGAGCCCGGCGTGCGCCTCAATGGCATAAGGGATGCGGGCGCGATAGGCCAGCCGCAACTCCCCCCCGTAGAGTGCGGCCCGTACAGGGAAACCGGCAATGCAACTGCTCAAGCGTTCCGCATTGCGCTCGACGACGTCTGCAAAACCCAATTGGTAGTACGCTCGCTCATCGACAATTCCAGAGTGTGAAGTGATGTCAGTATCGACCGGGCAGGGCATGACAAAAGTCAAGACGGCGATGCCTAGTCCTGCGACGCCGAGCAATATCGGACGAGCCGGAATCACGAGACGCAGCGACAATTCGGCAGCCATTGCCAAGAGTGGGACGACTGGAACGAGTAGGCGGGCATACATGAAGTCACCACCGACTCTAACAACACTCAACGTGTAAATGAGTATCATAGCCCAAGCCACGAACAATTTCCAAATTTGCACTCCCTCGACATTTGAGAAATTGTCACGTTGCCTGATGTCGATTGTGCGCAGCCGACGCGCCAACCGACTTGCAACTATCAAAAAAGCACTCAGAGCGACGCCAATCACGGCGAACTGCCGCCACACGAAATAACCAAGGTATGAGAACCCTTGGGACCACCAACTCGAGAATGCCGACTTGGCGTAATAGGTATTGGGGATCCAATCGCCGTAGTAGATTCGACGCCAACCGTGAAAGGCTGCCAACAGCAAGAAACAAGTGACGCCATATGGCAATAGTCCCCGACGACGCGAGCCCCAGAAGGAAAGAGCAAGCGCCGGTACGAACAGCGCACCGTCCGGGCGCAACATTGCCGTTGTTGAAACCGCGATTCCTGCGGTCACGCCAGCCACAACGAGGTTGCGTGACCACCAAGCCAACACGAAACTTGCGAGAACGGAAGTCGAAAACAAAGAAGTCTCGAGCCCCCCGGTGGCAAAGGTGGCCCAATCGGTGTCGGCGACTGCGATTAACGCGGCAATTGGACCTAACCGGCGGGTAATTGCCGGATCACGAGAGGTTCGGGGACTTACGAGCGTCAATAGCGCGACGCAGGTCACGTACGCGCCGATGCCCAGCGCGATCGACGCTTTCTCGATATTGAATCCCCCTCGGGCCAAGAGCCCTAGAATGAGCGTCCAAAGGGGATTCGTAATACCTTCGACACGTTCCTTGGCATTAAAGACGAGTCCAATTCCCCTCGCCCAGTTGTCCGCATATCGAAAACTTGCGTACGAATCATCGCTCAGCCACGTAAGGCTATGCGCGCGACCAAATGCCAAACCTACAAGAGTCAGGGCAACCGTCCAATTCCAAGTATTCGCAGCCCAATCCGTGGCTTGATTGGGTAGGCGAGCTTGTTTATTGCTGTTAAAATGCAAGGTTGGCTCGACTTCGCCCCGCGACAGTGTACGGCGCTTCCGTGTCGGGAGCCTGCTATTGCTTTCGTGAAATCAGCAAGTTGTTAATGGAGTAACCGGGTTCCGGGGGTTGGCAACCACCTGGCCGCCGGTAGATACAGTATTCCTCCCAGCATCGTACCAGCCGATAGGGGCTGAAATCTCTCACCCGTCCGCGCACGATTAACGCATTGACCAAATGGGACATCTTGGCCAATTCGCCCCGGTGGCGTATCTCGAACATCGGAACTTTCCGATGCAAAAACGAATAGCCCCCGACGTATCCCCAACCGACATAGATCATCCCAACGCCGCACGTTTCAGGGTCCCTGCCGATTTCTCGCATACCGGCCAAGGCTCCCTTTCTAACGCTCCACGGCCGCCCCGAGTGATTCAACTCCATAGGCACTTGAATGAGGGCCATATCGAAGCGCAATGCCAACCCGAGCGATATTGAAGCCCAAGCCAAGAATGCGACCCACGGGAGCGATTTTTGTAACCGAGAATGGAAGCGTGCCAGATTCGCCGTGCTGATGATGCTCGCAACACCAATGGCCGCCAACATGATTAAGATGACGACTACCGGATAGTCAAAGCGATATTCCTTATGTGCGACAATTGAATGCGTAAGAAAAATTGCGAGGGCTGCGAGGCACAGCGGTAATCTTCGGCGTGAACCGCGTACTATCAACAATACGAGTGGAACCAGCGCCATCGACCAGACATTTGCAAAATATTCCCAAAAGGCATCGAACGGCAAAATGCCGTACTTTGCCGCTTTGCCGGAGATAATATTGACTGCAAAGTATTTCCAGATCGATCGAAAGGGGTACCGCCAAGTTATTACATCCACGACTCCGAAGAGGACCAATACTGGTGCGGCGCCAAACAATAGACTCCGAGCTCGACTCAGGTGAAGTTTAGGCGACTTCCAACCCATAACAATTTGAGTCGCATAGGCTGCAACGATTCCCGGTATCAATTGGAGTCGCAACAAGGCGGCCATGCACAGCAATGCGCCCGCAAAGTAGGTACGTCTCTTTGATGCATCCGGCTGCGTCTCCAGCAATAGGTATAGGCCGACTACCAATACGTGCGTGGACACAACCTCCCCCAACGCCTTCGGCGCAAAGTAGACGAGTTCGAACCATACCCCTACGCAGAGCGCCGCAACTACAGCTGCAACGCGTCCTGTGCTTCGCCTTGTCCAAAGGTAGGTAATCGCCACTGGCGTAACCGAAAGGAGGCTGAGCGCCAATCTGGGCACGAATAGGTAGCCGCCGCGGCCCAAGGGGGCTCCAATGGCCATCAGCCCCGCCAGGGCGCCGGGGAATACCCAGGACCTAACGGCATCTCGATATTCCCAGGGAACTATTCCATAACCAAAGATAACCCGATGGGCTTGTTCGAGTGATTGATAGACCTCGTCGGGCCAAAGGTAGTTGCTCCCCCAACGCAACAACGTCACGACTCGAAAGGCAAACGTAAGCAAGCAGACAATCCACAACAATCGGTAGTCGAGACGTCTGTGTTGGCTGTCGATACTATTCATGAATTGTCTCATACCGGTGAAATAAACACCAGGGACCACTCCTGAGCTGCAAATGATACGGGAATGGTTGGGGCAGCCGAGGCCCATGATTGCGGGCTTCACGGACGATGACGTAGTCGAAATTCTTTTCCAATCCGCTTGCTTCGAAAAGTAGCGGGTTCCACTCCAGACCCTGGGGCACATTCGGGGAAATTGCTTCTACTTCTCTCTTGAATGGGATATTCCAAAACATGCCCGGAAATGATACGGCGAGCAGACCACCTTTGTTAGACTGGACATATGCCGCAAAGTGCAAATAGGCAGGGACGCGCGCCACTTTGCCATAGCGATCATAGGTCAGCTGCGCCAATCGCGGCCGCGACGGAACGGCATTGACGATTGCATCGAAGGACTCTGCCTCACGGTTGAAGCGACGGAAATGCAACCAACTGTTCGCGACAAGAGAAATGGCCAGTGTCACGATTCCTAAACGTAACCAAACGGGGGCGATGGTTGCATCCTCGGAAGTAACCGTCAGCGGCAATGCCAGAACCGCCAATTCTGCATGGCGAAAGCTGGCCTTGTTCGCCGCAACCGCCAATTCCGGCATACTGAAATAGGCCAACAAGTGCAGGCCAATAAAAACCCATACCACTCGCAAATGAAGACTGAGTCCCCGCCAACGCAAAGCCGTTAGTGGCATAGCACGTCGAGAAAAAGCCACGATCGCCAACAATATACAACCCAAAAACATCGTTTCCGAATTCCCCCGCCAGCCTCCAAGAATGGCGTTCGGAAATCTGAACCAACGACTTGCAAGGCCCCCCCAACGAAATCCCTCGAATCCTGGGGCATTCGACGCGAAGGCTAACCAAAGAACCAGAGCTAGTGCGGCAGGAGTTAGCGCAACTAAGCGCCTGGCCGCGGCCCTTCGCTCCCCGAGCAATAGCCAAATGACCATATAGGACCCCANNCCGACCGCAAAATTGAAGTTCACGAAGCCCCAGAAGAAACTCTGATTATAGACGAAGGGCATCGCTAGAAGGCCTAGGTAAGTCGGGCGCCCAAGCGCACGCAGACACAGGACTATGCCCACGGGGTAACTCAGCACCGAGCAAAACACCACGATGTGCATCGCCATCGCAACGGACACGAAATGCGCTAGCGCGTATCCCATCAAGTACGGCGCAATATACAAGGTACCTGCGGGCGCCCAGCGATAATATGAATCGAAACCAAAATTTCGATCATGCAAGTGACGCAGAATTGAAACGATTGCCTCGTGCTGCGGCAAATCCACCATGGGCAAATATCGATATACCAAGCAAGGCAGAGCCAACACCACGCTGAACGCAAGTATAAGCCACGCCTCGTTTGTTCGTTTTATCGACGCGCGACCGAGGGTCGTCTGAAGAAAATGCCATAAGCGGAGCACGGGAAGGGCCGACGGTACCACAAGGTTACTGGGGGTCCAGTCCCACCCTTTGAAATGAATTCCCCTGCGGTTCAGATTGAATACGACGGTACAATTTCCAAGCGCCTACATCCACGACTTGCTGATAGGTTCCGTGGGGCCAAACCCGGTCATTTCGCAGGGGACCGCGACGAATCAAGACGGTTTCGTAGAATTGTCCCATCCGGTATTCGTTGAAGCGCCCCGGTGCCCATTCCATGTTCTTGGGAGTTTCCGGCATGCCGGAATTCACTCGGCCTTTCAATGGAATATTCCAAAATAGAATTGGAAAGGATACGGCAACCACACCGCCCTTCTGGGCCTGGGCATAAGCGCCAAAATGCAAATAGGCGTGCGAACGCATGACGGCGCCCTTGGACTCATAAGTCAGTTGCGCAATATGTGGCTGATTCGGAATAGCAGCCACTATTGCATCGAAATCGCTCGCCTCGCGCTCGAACCGCCACATGTGCCACCAACTATTGCACAATGTGACAACAGCCACTACTCCGGTGGCAGTCTTTCCAAACCATCCATCTCGCCAATATTCCGCATCGCAAACTATGAATGGGAGCATCATTGCCGCCAACACGGCATGCCGAAAGTGGATGAACTTGGCTGTTGGAGTAGCTACGGGCAAAACGAAATACGCAACCAACTGGACGAGGATCAAAATATAGCCCACTCGAACATGGACGCCGACTCTGAGCCAACGCCTCCACGTCCAAGGAAAGCCGCGGCAGGCCAACCCGACCGCCAGTACTACGAGTCCTCCAAGAATATAGTCCTCGGAATGGTCGGTATATCCGCCCAATATCGAATTACCGATTTCCTTCAAACGCAATTCGAATGGGGCCCACTCCGTTGTACCGTAGCCCGGCGCATTTGCCGCAAATAGACCCCAGGCACCCATTGCCAAGACTGCCGGCAACATCCAAATCGCCCGCAACAACAATTGCCGGCGATCACCGGCCAGTAGCCACGCTGCCGCATATGAAAAGAGCAGCGCGAGCCCATAAACATGCGTTAGCGCCGTCAATAAGCAAAGGCCGGCAACTATCCAACCAGTTCTTTTCGTCCAGGGACCTACGAGCCAAGACAGAGTAATGAATGCTAGCCCAATTCCAAAGTTGAAGTGAATGAATCCCCAAAAGAAACCTCGATTGTAAACGATGGGTAACGAAAGCAAGGTCAGAATCACCGGCTTTCTTAGTGCCTTGAGCGTCAGTAAGACTCCGAGGGGATAGGAGAGCGTCGCCAAAAATAGTGTGATGTGCAGACCTAATCTAACCGGAACCAGATACGAAAGCCCCATTGCCAAGATGTAGGGAAAGACATAAAGCGTTCGATCGAATGCCCAGTCATAGTAACGCTCGAATCCAAATGCTGGATCATGCATGTGCCGCATGATCGAGACAATGGCCTCGTGCTGAGGCAGGTCCGTCATTGGCAAATATCGAAAGATCAAACACGGTAAGCAAAATACTACGCATACCGCAAAAATCGCCCAGGTTAACCAACGATCATCAGACGGCCTTGCCTCACGGGGCGCTGGAAAAGAGAAATCAGGTGCCACTAGTTGCAAGCCAGGCTACCACACGCCTTCGAAGGTGGGGCCAGAAGGAGCTGATTCGTAGGGGTGCCCGGACGGGCTGGCCTATCGCCACACGGGTTTCAGGACATTGAATTTCCATCAATTCGAGGCTAGACTCTACTAGTCGTGAAAAGCTTCGGCTTACCGGGCTCGGTTTTGTTGTGCCAATAAGGTCATTTTTCGCCCGCAACATGCGTTCGGGGATGTTGCTCATGGCTGCCGGCCTGTTTGCCTGCGGTTCTTCCTCCAACTCCGCCACCAGTGCACCCGGACCGTTCGGTGCTGGAGTTGGAGGTCAAACATCCAACTCAAACCATGCTAGCTCGATCAGCTTTAGCCCCCCCGAAACCGTATTGTTGAAGCCTGGAGACACCGTATCTCGCACTGTCGTCGTTCAACCTCCGGGAGTATACGATGTTTCCCTAGCATTGCTCGCTGGAAGCAGTGACGCATCATTGAGCGAAAGTGTCGTCCGTACCAATGATGCGGGGCTTGCGGACTTCTCGATTACCGCTTCTAGCGTTTCATCGTCCTTTGGAATTCGGGCCACCGTGGGTCAGGTAAACTCGATTCTATCTGTGTCCGTGAGTGACAGCGGCTATGCAACTCTAAAGGTGACCGGAAATTACGCTGGAGTGCGGGGCTTGTCGGAATGGGTTGCCACGCTACACAATGGCCAGGCATGCTCGGATTTTGGCACGGTACTGCCGAGTGATGGAGCCCTACCCGTGAGCAGCCCGTCAATACCTACCGGTATTACAATTGATAATGCTCCCGTGGGACCCGTTCAGTCCGTGGTGCTGCGGGGCGATCATGCCGTGTGGGGTTGCCGAGATGTTCCCTCGCTCACTTCCGGACAAACCGTAGATATTCAAATTCAAGTATTCGACGTACCAGCAACGTACGGGACCACTCCCGTCCCCGCTCAATTTACGATAAATACCAACTTGGATAGTTGGGCTTCCAATCTATCGTCCAGCAAATCGGTCCTGGTTGATGCGTTCGAACAAAACACAACCAGTGATATAGAGCTCTTGTTGGACGCGATGCGCTCGGCTGCAAGTGACTCCCAGATACAATCCGACCTCGACTTGCGACGCTCAAATGGGAATTGGCATTCAGTATTGGCAAATCAATGGTCGAATTTGAACGGGACAGGCGACCAATGTATTAAGGTCTCGATAGACAAATGGTTGTCGACTGGGAGCGACCTCGTAAAAAAAGGCGTTATCATAGATACCACATTGAAGTTAACTTCTTCGGCAGCGTCGCTCGGCCAAGAGCAACTCACTTTGAAGTCAATGTCGGGATACTCGACGATGGACTATACTTCGGTTACGGACTTCCCGCTGACGACTAATTTTGGTCCTAACGATGGTTTGGCGGCATCCGCCAACATAACCTTCAATGATGCCCTCTTCCTTCGGCTGTTGGCCACCACTGCTGCGCGTGAACAATATCCAGACGCAACAAACATTCCTGGAGCATTGGCTTCTTTGTTGCAGTGCGATGTGGTGGGACAAAATCTCGATAGTGCAGCGCCGTCAAGCAGCATTTGCGACGCCAACTGCCTTGCTCAGCTTTGCTCTAAGGCCCTAACTGCATTGTGGGCAAACACTGCCAATGCGTCGGACCAACGCGGTTCAACGAAGCTCACGATGTCTTGCTCTGGCACGTTGCAAGTGGATTCGAACGCTGTGGTTCAAGGTTACAGCGGAACCTGGGTAGGCATCATTGCGTCTCCAGCGGGCAACGTGTCAACGGGGGGACCCATCGGTTGAGTTGCAATCTGGAGCAATCCGCCGAAGGCTCGGGGCGACTCACGATAACGGAGCCTGCGTCGTTATCCGTAATCGCGGAGGTACCCGCTGCCAGTCCGAAGGACGTGCGGCTTGCAGTCGAGCTTGCCGCCAGGGTTCAACCTGACTGGGCCGTCCAATCGCCGGCTACGCGCGCCAAGAGCTTGCTCAACTGGCGCAAGGCGTTGATAAAAGAAGGCGACTCAATAACAAGGACCCTGAGCCGGGAGAATGGCAAACCGTTACACGAAGCCTGGTTGCACGAATTGGCACCGCTCTGCGATACGCTTACTTGGCTGGCCCACGAGGCACCCAGGTTACTTGCCGAGCAGGCGATACCGCTACGGTGGCTGAAGCAGTACCGGAGCGCAATAAAATGCAGGCCGCGCGGACAATGCGCCATCATTTCGCCTTACAATTTTCCGATCCTGATTCCGTTCGCCGACGCGGCTGCCGCGCTCATTGCGGGATGCAGCGTGATTATCAAACCGAGTGAACATACCCCACTGACGGCACTCGCGGTCGCAGAACTGGCTCATGCATCGGGACTGGAACCGGGCCTCTTGCAAATCTTGCCGGGTGGTCCGTCCGTTGCACGCAGCTTGATTGAGTCAGGCGTGGATGAAGTCATCTTCACCGGCAATTTGGAACATGGGCGCGAAGTCGCACACCTCTGCGCAGAGCGGCTATTGCCTTGCACACTGGAACTGGGCGGCAAGGCGCCGGCATTGGTTCTTGAAGATGTTAACGTGGACGAAGCGGCATCCGCAATCGTGTTTGGTGCTCTGGCAAATTCGGGGCAAAATTGCATCGCCGTCGAACGCGTTTTGGTTCACACCAATGTTCACCGTACCTTGGTTGACGCAATTGTCGATCGTGTTCGACATCTGCGACAAGGCGATCCAATGCAAGCGGAGGTGGACCTGGGCGCGTTGACCTCGCCGCATCAACTCGGGCACGTGGAAGCCCAAATCGACGCGGCCATCGCCCAAGGGGCTAGGCTTGCTTGCGGAGGGCAAAGGGCCCGCTCACTCGGCAACTTCTTCTTGCCGACCGTCATCGACGCCTGCACGCAGCAGATGTCGATTGCAACGCAAGAGACGTTTGGACCAGTCATACCCATAGTACCTATCGAGACTGAGAGCCGTGGGCTAGAAATCGCCAACAGTGGGCAGACGGGCCTCATAGCATACTTATTTGGTCGGAACGTCGACGCGTTGCAAGCAACCGCCGAACGAATGAACGCCGGGCATATTCTCATGAACGACGTCCTTTGGAGCTACATTTGCCCGGAAATTCCGTTCGGCGGCCAAAGGCAAAGCGGTTGGGGCGTGGTGCACGGACCGGAGGGGCTTCGCGCGCACACGCGGCCGATTCACACGGGTTCACCACGCTTCAAAATTCCGGAGTCATTCGGCCTTGGGTTTCCGTATTCCAAAGCGCCAAGAGCGCTGCTTAAGCGGGCGCTTCGGTTGCTCACTCGCTAGTCAATGTGGCCCTTGCCTGACGCACTACGAGTGCGAAGGCATAGGCCTGCAATGCTTCATGCTCGCTAGGCACGCAAGACTCACGCACCGATGACATGAGCCGCTGGAATTCCAGATACTTTCTTGTATCGACGCCGAGCAACACGCAACAAACAGCTGGGGACTCATTAAGCCTCGGTTCTCCGCTAACTTGAGCGACCGCCGCCAATGTGCGTTCGACCAATTTTCCGCATTCGGTAACCGCGCCTTCCCAATCACATCGGGCTAGCGAACTTTCAGCCGCACGAACCAGCTCGCGGTCAGCGTGCGGCCACATTCGTGAGAGTGAGAAACCTTGAGCCGTACTCCAAGACTCGTTATTTCGGACGGAAGCTAAGTCTGGAACTGACGCTGAATCCTTCAACGCGGCACTTGCCACCCAAGGAACGCTTGCCTCCTCGAGTGACCCGACACCAGGCCGCGTGCCCGGTTCGACAACGAGACTGTCTACCGCTTCGTCCGCGTCTGAACTTGGCTTTGCACCGGATGCAATGTCGCTCGCGGCGGATGTAGCCGAAAAATCCAAGTGGAGAACCGGCTTGCGC
The DNA here is from genome assembly GCA_003154095.1 of Myxococcales bacterium. GTDB lineage: Bacteria > Myxococcota_A > Polyangia > Polyangiales > Polyangiaceae > FEN-1139. Next base: position 12,695 of record PMCK01000078.1, read on the forward strand.
TTGGCTTCCGGGACTTCCACTTCGGTTTGACGCAAGGCATCTGCCAGCCCGCCTTCAGGTACCATGAGCTGCCCCATGACCAATTCTCTATGCTCGGGCATTCTATTCTCGAAGTCCTCGAGCACGGCACGTGTAATGGCCTCGAGTGCTTCGTAGACCCCTTCGCCAATCGTAGCCACGGAGGCAAATGAAGGAGCGGCATGCGGATTCAATCGCTCTTCGAGCTCCTCAATCGATATCAGGTCCGGCAGATCGCGCTTATTGTACTGAAGGATATGGGGCGTTTCGTCGAGTTGCCGGCCTTGCTCCTCGAGATTCTCGTGCAGGTTGCGCAGGCTCTCGAGATTGGCTTCCGCGCGGACACGTTGAGAATCGGCGACGAGCACCACTCCGTCCGCGCCAGTGAGCACGAGTTTTCGAGTCGCGTTGTAGTAGACTTGCCCCGGTACAGTAAACAACTGCAGGCGAACCGTAAGGTCCTTCAAATTCGGAACACGAATTGGGAGAAAATCGAAATAGAGCGTCCGATCAACTGGGGTAGCCAGGCTTACCATCTTGCCGCGATGTTCGGCTTTCGTTGTCGCGTGCACGTGTTGCAGCGACGTGGTCTTTCCACCAAGGCCTGGCCCGTAGTAGACAATCTTGAATACGACTTCACGAGCAAGTGCATTGACGACAGGCATGGCAAACCGGGCTTCTACGATAACCCAGTCGGAGTGATGTCGAAAATGATTGAATATCTTCGAGAATTCCGCATGCAACTCACTCCTCGCTCGGGCCGCGTCGCTGTTCGGACTCTTGGGCCTCCCGCACCAGAGGTGAGCGCATGCTCAGCCCAATCGAAACCAGTGCCAAAACGGTAAGCGAGCCGGCAAAAGCTCCGAAAAACACGTCGCGCCGCCAGGGGCGCTTTTCGCGAAAGAACAAGATACCGAGCGGAAAACCAGACACGAAACCACCAACATGCGCGGCGTTATTCACGGGGAAAAGCAATGCCATGGCCAGGCCAAGCACCGCGACCTCGAGCAATATGGCGCGATAGCGGGGATCCTTACGCGCGAACAAATAGCCGACCAGCGCGCCGATCAAACCATAAAGACCGCCACTGGCACCCCCAGTCAGACTCGGACTACCGGATAACATGCTCCAGACATCGCTGGCTATGAACCCCAAAATGCCACTGACAAGGAAGACAACCCCGAATCGTCCCGAACCTAGGCGGGGTTCCAATTCCCGGCCGAGCGCTACGAGAGTCACCAAATTCATGCCCACGTGAAGCGGTCCAAAATGGACGAACATGGCGGAGAGCCAGCGCCACGGTTCGTCGGCCGTAATACCTCGGCCGCCAAAATTCATGATACCGCCCCAACGCAGCACGTCACTCACCTGCTGCCCGCCCAACAACGCTGAAATATTCCCATGTGAGCGAATCCATATCGGTAAGTACATACCGAAGAAGGCCAGCAGGCATATGAGCACGAACACCCAGGTAAGCGGCATTGTTGAGCCAAAAACGTCTCGATAAGCTCGAACGACACCATTTAGCCAGTCGGGAAGATTCCTGCGACCGCAACGAGGGCAGGTCTGGTCGTCGACCGCTCGGAGCGCTCCGCAATAGGTACAAACTCGGGCTCCCGTGGCCATTACGTTCGTCCGTATGTCTGCACTTGATGGGCCGGACAAGCAAGAAGGTCTCAGCTTTCAGCCGTCAGTCATCAGCTATCTGCCGGAATTTGAGGATCACGATTGTGGACAGCTGGAGGCTGATAGCTCTGAAATCATTGATCAATTCTTCCAATTAGGCATCGCAGGGCTCAGCGCTCACGAAACAATTCCCGGCCCGCCGATGATCCTTGGATTGTGTAAGAAAAGCGATGGTTCCGCGTTCTCATATCGTGAACGCCGCACGCGTGCTCTCGCTCCAAAGTCCCAGATGGAATCCAATAATGGTTCCCATCCCGGGGACGGCTTCGGCCCACTCGTGTACAGTCCCGCTATTGCTCGAGTTTTCCGAATCGCCACCCATTGAAGAGCAAGTGCTTTGCGAGCGTGCCCGTGCCGGTTCGCGCCTGGCGCTCGGTCAACTGTTGGAAAAGCATGGCAGCCGGCTGTACCGAAGCGTGCTTTTGCCCCGCCTCGGTAGCGTCGACGCCGCCGAGGAAGCCCTTGCCATTACTTACTCCAAGGTAGTCGAACGCTTCTCTCAATTCGAGTGGCAAGCGGTAGGGGTTTATCCGTGGCTTAGAATGGTAGCGCTGCATGTAGCTATCGACATGCTTCGCGCGAGAAAGCGAGAAGTACTCTTCGAACCGTCCGATCTCGAGCGTGAATTGGATCTCGGTCAGCGCGAAGACGCCAGCGCCGATCAATTGGAAGAGCACGATTTGGCGGCCGCACGCCAACGCGTAAGCGAATTGCTCGAACAACTACATCCACGCTATGCCGATGCAATTCGCCTGCGCGTCCTTGAAGCACGAAGCCGTGAGGACGCTGCGCAGGAGCTTGGGGTAACGGTAGGTACATTCGATGTCGTGATGCATCGCGCTCTGACCGCACTACGCAAAGTACTCACGTTGAGTCAAACGGAGGAGACATGAGCTCTCCATCGCGACCTGATTGGCTCAGTTCACTCATTGCCGAGGAAGGCGACTCGAGGCCTATCGACGCACACGAGCGCGATGCACTGTTTGGCGCACTGAATGCGGCCTACCAGCCGCAGACTCTGGACCAAAACCGTCATCGCCAAATCATCGATCGGGCACTCGGGTTAGCGACTCATCAAGCGGCACCCAATTCGGTCGACCCACTGGCCCCGGCCCGTCCCGAAGAGCTAGCTGCGGCCGCAGAGCTCCGCGACAACTTCGACTCGAATCAATTGGTCTTATCACTACGCTCGGCACACCTTCCGAGTCCTCCTCTAGGCGATGTCGAAACTACCTTGCGGCAGGTGGCTATCGAGAAAACGTCACGGCGCGTCGCGCCTTTACTGCGTCGATTGACCCGTCCCGCGTGGGGAATTTTTGCAGCTGCAGCCGCCGCCGCCCTGTGGTTCATCACGCAATCTAATGGAATCGTGCGGGACGCTCGATATTCCCGACCGAAGACCGACACTCTGGTTCTGTCGAGATCAACTGAGTCTCTCTTCGCAAAGCCATTTGCCCAGAGCACGAATTCGGAACGCATCGATAAAATTGCGCTAGTGCGATCGCGCGAACTTCGTAACAATCGCTATGCGATTTGGGGTTTGCCATGACGGCACGGGTAAGTCTCATAGCCCTACTGCTGACGTTGCTGGTACTCGGATGCGCTCGTCGCGAGCGTTCATGCGGCCCTGGATCGGGTGGCGCGCCTGTTGACCCTGCACTGCTTGCCTTCTTATCACGCGCGCGCACCGCTCATCATATTGCGGATAGCCAGGAAGAACACCAACCGCAACAAGCGCTCAAAACGCTTCGCTCAATAGTCGACGGACCACTCCCGGGTCGCCCGGAAACTCGACCAGCCGAGGTTCTCGAAGTCCTCGCGGACACGTCTGCGCGCGTGGCCGATATCGAAAGTCAAGCGGANNGGGTCCCTGAGCCCAGTTACTTTCGGGGCCATCTTTATGAGGTCTTGGGCTTAATCGAAGAAAGGCGAGCACGAGCGCTGACGCGTGCGGGCAACACGGCGGCTGCTGAATTGGCAAAAAATAGGGCGCTTACGGCCTTCGAACAGTCTATGACTATTCAGGCAGAAGTGATTCGATCGTCTTCCTCTGACGCAGGTAAATGACAATGCATACGACTCGAATTCATCGATTGGCTCGCAATCTTGCATGGGCGCTGGCGACATCTGGCCTGTGTGGCGCATGTATGAGTTCTCAGCGTCCAGAACCCGCTGGTTCTGCCACTAGCGCTTCATCCAACAAGCCATCTCAATATGCAATGCCTCCGCCACCGGCTGCATCCCGGGACGAACAGAGCGAGGCTAGTAAACCCAAGGGAATGCAGCGGGCACATGGAGCAGCTCCTGCACCAGCGGCCGCGCCAGTATTCGCCGAACCGAGTAAGCAAAACCGAGCTACGTCGGCTCCCGCAACGGGTCGTGCGCGCGGCGAAGCACCCAAACCCTCCGCGGCCGACAAGGACAAGAAAGCAAGCGGCGCCGGTGAGGAAATGCTTTCGCAACCTGACGATATGCGTGTCGATCCGCTAGTGCCCACCCTTGCAGATCCGCCGGACATCCGCACGGCGTTGCAGGATCTTCAAGGAGCTGCAGAAATGTTGGCCGCAGGACATGGCTGCGATGAAGGGTGTCGCGCCTTTCAATCTATGCAGCGCGCGGCAGCGCGAATTTGTGATTTAGTGTCGAGTCGTGATCCGCTGCAACGATGCGCTTCCGCAAGAACTAAAGTTTCTGCCGCGGAGCACGATATCAAAGACCGCTGCGGCAGTTGCTAGGGGTTGTCTGACCCTGCCACCTAACCAATAGCCTCACGTACGAAAAGGTCCTCGAGTGTTTCCTGTCGTGAAGACACTTCGAGCACTTGCAACCCTTGAGCGAGCAGATTTGCGAGAATTTCTTGGAGTTTCCCGCTTCCCTCGACATGCACGATTACGTGTGAACCTTGTCGCTCGGCACTAACACCCAGCTCGGTGAGATGCGCAAATTGCTCGTCACCCATTCCTGCGAGGCAAATATCCGTCAACTTTATTTCGCGCCGCAACAATTGGTCCAAATTTCCGGTAACGACGACCTCACCCTTGCGCAAAATAGTCACGCGATCACAGAGGGTCTCGACATCGCTCAAAATATGGGTCGAAAATAGGATGGTCCGCCCTGCCCGACGTTCTTCGACAATTATGTCGCGGACTTCTTTGCGACCCACAGGGTCGAGTCCACTCATCGGCTCGTCCAATACGAGGAGCTCGGGATCGGAAACCAATGCTGCCGCAAGGCCCGTGCGTTGGAGCATGCCTTTGGACAGCTTGCGTGCCTGTCGGTCCGCCGCGTAAAGGATTCCAACCTTGTCAAGCACTACCCGAGTGCGACTCCGCAATGTCTTCCCACGCAGGCCCGACAAACTGCCACACATCTCGACGAACTCCGTCGGGGTCAGGTACGGGTAGATATAAGGGTTCTCGGGGAGAAAGCCGACCCTTTGTAGGGCGCGGGCGCTCGGTACTTGAATACCGAATAGCGATGCCGTACCCTGGGAGGGTCGAACCAGGCCCATGAGCACTTTGAGCGTGGTCGTTTTGCCCGCGCCATTGGGGCCCACGAATCCAAATATATCCCCCCGCTGCACGTCGAAGCTGACATCATGCACCGCAGTCACACGGCGCATAAAGAAGCCTTGTCGGTAGTCCTTTTTTAACCTCCTTATCGAAATAACCGTGTCCGCCATGATTGCCTAGGCATGCTCGAGATAGCGCACAAAGCCCGGCTTACAACCCATCCGATCCGGGCATTTGACATTTCCGGGGGGGCCCCGTGCGGCCAAAGTGCCTCCAAACTCAAAAAAAGTCGATAGCTATGCTATCAGCCGTTCCTTCCACGCGCAGTTCGGGGTATGAAATATCACGGCAATCAGGCAACTCGACCCGATGTGCGCATCGGATGAAGAGGGCAAAATGAGAATGTTTGGGTGTTTCATAAGAACTTCACTTCTAACGCTTACATCAACAATTTCGGTATTTGCGCAAACGGGCGCCCCTCCGGTACCACCGGCACCTCCCGTTCCACCTCCCACTGGTATGCCAGCTCCGGCTCCAACCAATACATCACCCTACCCTCCACCTCCAACACAGTATCAACCGCAACCGTACAATCAGCCGGCACCGGCACCCGGAGCTGCGTATCCCCAAATGGCGCCTCAAGCGCCTCCAGGCGGGACCAATGCGCCCGGAACAGGCACCCCCCCCGCCTGGCAAACAGGAACACAGGCACCCATGGCGGTAGACGTCAATGCCTCAAGTGCAGCGGGAATGACGGGGTCGTCCCAGGCAGATGCGGGACTTGCCGACGCCAGCGCTCCAGCCAACACCGGTGATGCGCGCGAATACTCCTGGTACCGACACAACTCCCTCTCGGGAGCAACGGGGCTCTTACATACGATTTCTGCGGATTCCGCGGCGCCCGGCACATTCAGAATCTCGCTGTTATCCAGTTACTTCTCGGGTTCGGGGTTCTTGTGTCCCAATGAACAGGTATGCTTGCCCAAACCCGCCGGAGTAACCGACACGCAAGACACGTTGGACCGAGTTGGAGCCGATCTAACTCTTTCCGCCACTCTATTGCCGTTTCTAGAAGCCTACGCTGGCATGCACTCGCACGCCACTTCGGACAACTACGGTCGGCCACAATTGTTGCAAGTTCTCGGGGACACCAATTTGGGCCTCAAGGGGTTCCTGCCCCACCAGGCCGACAACATGTTCTCGTTCGGCGCCTTGGGCGAACTGCGCATGTTGAATGGTTCGGGGTCCGTGGGAATTCACACGGCCAACATTGCGCTGCGTGCCCTTGGCACGATTGACCTGAGTAACCGAAGCGATCCCCAACAGCGCATTCCGTTAAGGTTTCATGCGAATTTCGGTTATTTGTTCGATAATTCTTCGTCGATCATTACGAGTACCGAAACCTCGCGCAAACGGCCAATTGAACGAATCGAACGCTTCGGTTTGGACATCAATCGTGTCGACACGATGTTCATCGGCGTTGGTGGGGAATACGTTAATTCCGTGGTTCAGCCATTCGCTGAATGGACAATTGACATTCCATCCAATCGCCAGGGCTATGTTTGCAAGCCCAGTCAATCATCCCTGGGCGACGGGTGCCTGGGCAACAACGGCGGTTTCTCTGCCACACCTTCGCGAATTACGCTGGGTATGCGCACGACACCTTGGATGCGAGGTTTCAACGCGACCTTGGCGTTTGATATTGGAACGGGGGGCACATCCACTTTCATCGAAGAACTCGCACCTCAGACGCCCTGGAATCTGTACTTCGGAATCGGCTTCGCCTACGACACTCTGTTGATATCGTCGGCAGGTCAGAATGCCGCACCAACGCCGCAGGTTGTCCAATTGCCGCCTTTGGCAGAGCGCCATATCGTCGGCGTTATCATCGACGAGAAATCACTGCAGCCAATTCCCAATGCAGTTATCCGCTTCCAAGGTCGACCGCTGACCGGGCTTGTGTCACGAGCAGACGGTTCCTTCGAAACAGGCAATTTGGAGCCTGGCGAATACTCGCTTGCTGTAACGGCTGATGGCTACAAGGACGGCATTTGCAACGCGACGGTCTCCGCGTTCGCGTCGGCCCCGCCGCCCGCGGCTCCACCCGGCATGCCCGGCGCGCCGCAACAACCAGGCCAAGGATATGATCAGTCTTTTGCGCCTATGGGTGGACAGCCTATGGGAGCTAACGCACCGGGTGCCATGCAGCCCAACAACGCTCCCTTTGCGGGTGGTCAACCCATGGGCGCGCCCGGCACGACGGTGCCAGCCGCTTCAACCGGTGGCGCTACAATCACGTCCCTGCAATGCGTGCTTAAGCCCGCACCGGTCGTGGGAGTAATTCAGGGCACGTTAGTTGATGCCGAAGCCAATTCGGCGGTGCCCGCAGCACGCATTACGGTGCGGGATTCCCGGGGTCGAGAAGTCGAAGTGCAAACGGACGATGCTGGCAATTTCCGCTTCGAAAATGTGCCCGTGGGGGTCGTTCACTTAAGTGTAGACGCCAACGGCTACCTACCCAGCGCAACCGACGTCGAGGTAAAGCAAAAAGGCGAACAACGCGCGACTCTCACTCTCAACAAGCGGCCCAAGCGGCCCAATGTATCGGTCGTTGGTAAAGAGTTGAAACTCGGAACCCAGATTCACTTCGTCACCAATTCGGCCAGTATTTTGCCGGACTCTCAGGCGCTGCTGCAGGAAATTGCGTCAGTGCTTGCGCAGCACGCGGAAATCCGGCGCCTAGAAATTCAAGGGCACACGGACGATACGGGCGGTGCCGCATACAATAAGCGTCTAAGTCAGGACAGGGCAGAAGCCGTCCGAACGGCGCTCGTTGGTTTGGGAGTCGAATCGAGTCGCCTCTCCGCCGTCGGTTACGGCGCGGACAAGCCCCTGGTTCCCAACAGCGGAGACGGAAATCGCGCCCGCAATCGCCGCGTACAACTCGTCATTCTCGATCGCTAGGTTGCTTATCGACGGAACAACGGGGCGTCCCACATTGGAGGACGTCCCGCGAATGTCATGTTTTGCTGGCGGGCTGCGAACCTATTTCTTGCAAGATCTCCTCGACGCGTTGTTGCGCGTCGAGGCCCTCGTCGAATTCGAATCGCAGCTCTGGAATGCGACGAAGGCCCAGAACCGGCGCCAATGAGCGCCGAAGTCGACCCGCGAGCAATTGAAGTTGCTTGACGCACTGACGGCGTTCAACGTCACTGCCTTTGCCCATGAGAAGTCTAACGCCGATCCATGCCATACTGAGATCATCGCTAACACGGACATCGGTCACGACAACGTGTCTCAATCGATCATCGCGGACCTGAGAAACCAAGAAGTTGGCAACATAATCCCGGATTGCCTGCGCAACCCGCTTGGGGCGTCGACTAGGTTCGCTCAAAATTACTCCTCTTGATCGACATACAACCCGTCCGAATTGCTCAGCATTTCTTCAATGCCACCTCGCAGCCCAGCCCCGCTTTCTCCAAAGCTAAGGATTTCACCTCTTAGGTCGACCAAAATTGCCTCTGGCAATGTCGATGCGACGTGGCGCACATCGTGAAGGATCTTCTGACACCCATTTGATTCACGGGAAACCGTCACCACGCCAAGGCTTGCCATTTGATGCTGCTGCACATCGCCGATTTCAGCAATACTGATATTCATTCTGGCCGCCAGCCGACCCTTGAAACTTCTGACGACCTGGCGCCGGTCTTTGAGGGATCGGGAATTCGGAATCCTCAGAATAATTCGAGCAATACCGACGAACACGGAGCATTTACGCGAGGGCTCGGACGCGAATCACAAGCTCTGGCGCACCTCTTCGACTTCAAAACACTCTAGGATATCGCGCTCTTTCAGGTCCTGGTAACCCTCCAGCGAGATGCCGCAATCGAAGCCTTCCTTGACCTCTCGAACGTCATCCTTGAATCGCTTGAGGCTGGACATTTTGCCCTGCCAAATCATGGCATTGTCGCGCACTATTCGAATGCTGCCGGCACGCTTGACCAATCCTTCGGTTACCATGCAACCAGCCACGTTTCCCGCCTTGGAGATGCGGAACACCTGACGCACCTCAGCCTTGCCAGTAATCTTCTCAATCAGGCTCGGTGCCAGGAGTCCTTCCATGGCGGCCTTCACATCGTCTACGACATTGTAGATGATTGAATAGTGCCTAATTTCGATCTTTTCCTGAAGTGCGAGCGCCGAAGCTTTGCCCGCTGGTCGCACATTGAAGCCGATAATTATCGAGCCGGCGGCGACGGCCAGATTGACGTCACCCTCCGTAATCGCCCCTGCAGCCGCGTGTACGACCGTGACTTTGACTTTGTCAGTGCTCAGGCGTGTTAAGGCGTCGGACACGGCCTCTACTGAACCGTGGACGTCACCTTTGACGATGACCTTGAGCTCCAACTGCTCGGTCTCCTTCATGGCCTTATAGAGGTCCTCAAGGGTAAGTCTTGGACCGCCTGTGGGCATGAGGCTGCGGCGTTCCTTGATCTTGCGCGTATCGGCAATCTCCAAGGCCTTCTTCATATCTTTGACGACATGAACCGGGTCGCCGGCTGCGGGAACATCGTTCAAACCGATGACTTCGACCGGTGTTGACGGTTCTGCCTCCGCAATANNTCCAACATGGCGCGCACCTTGCCGCAGGCCCCGCCGGCCAATACGACGTCACCGCGATTGAGCGTGCCATCGGTGATTAGAACGGACGCGACGGGGCCGCGACCGCGATCGAGTTGCGCCTCGATGACGACGCCAACCGCGGGCTTGTTCGGGTTAGCTCGCAAATCGAGCATTTCGGCCTGCAGCAAGATTCTTTCGAGCAACTCATCGACGCCTTTGCCCGTTTGAGCACTGACTTCGCTGAACAGTGTTTCGCCGCCCCACTCTTCCGGCATTAGACCAAATTCACTAAGTTCGCGTCGTACGCGTTCCGGTTGGGCATCGGGCTTGTCGCACTTGTTGATTGCGACCACGATTGGCACCTTGGCGCTCTTGGCGTGGTTGATGGCCTCGCGGGTTTGAGGCATGACGCCATCGTCGGCAGCTACCACTAGAACTACAATGTCCGTCGTCTTGGCACCGCGCATGCGCATCGCGGTAAATGCTTCGTGGCCCGGGGTATCTAGAAAAGTCACCCGTCCGCCGGCAGTTTCGACGCTGTATGCTCCAATGTGCTGTGTAATGCCGCCCGCCTCGGACGCGACTACATTTGCCTTGCGAATGCGATCAAGCAGACTTGTCTTGCCGTGGTCCACGTGTCCCATGACCGTTACTACCGGAGGTCTATGTACTCGGATTTCAGTTTCTTCCTCGGGTGCATCGCCGCCTTGAGCCAGCACCAAGGCTTCCTCCTCCGTAACGGCGACGTCCTCAACTTCCCAACCAAATTCGCTGGCTACTATTTTGGCTGTGTCGGCATCGAGGGTGCTGTTGATATTCACTCCCGTCATGCCCAGGGTGATCAGCTTGCGCAATAGTTCGTGAGCTTTGATACCCATGCGGCCCGCCAAGGTTTGCAGACCGATTGAACCCTCAATCTTTACGAC
>PMCK01000078.1:23487-41022 GCA_003154095.1 Myxococcales bacterium
GTTGCCCGTACCCGCCTTTGCATCGTATTGGACTCGCCGAGGCACCGGACCACGGTGCGGTGGCGTCATCGGCACCCCTGGTCTTCCCTCCCAAACCTCAATGCCCGTGCGAGGAGGACTTGACGGACGCAGCGACCCTGGTGCCGGCGGTGTCGAGGGACGGTCCTTGGGACGAGCCGCGGGCTGTTCTTTGGATGCAGATTCTCGACTTGTGGACTCGACGGAAGTCGTAGCAACGGCAGCTGCGGCCGTCGGGCGGCTTGCCTGAGATGTCACCTGAGAATTGGCAGCCACTGAATCACCCGGAGCCGCGCCGGCCGCCAAGATATCGCTGACCGGCGATGATTCAACGTTTGGTGGCGGGCTGGCATGTACTTGCGAATCCACTTTGTCGGCTGGAGCCGCTGTCTCAACCGACTCCCCCAACATTGGAGTCGAAATTGCGATTGGCTCCGAAGCAAGTTCGGCAGAGCTCAACGTGACCGGAGCTATTTCAGACCCAGCACCTTCGGTCCGCACCACGGCGGACGCTGTTGGTACATCAGAAACAGGGCGGGATTCCTTGGGCGCGGGTGCCGGTTCGGGCTCCTTTGCCGGCGCAGCCTTTCGGGCGCCACTAGCCTTCGTCGCCGCAACATGGACTACAGGTTCAGGAATTGACTCGACGGGTGCTGGACCAGCCGATTCGGCCGGTTTTGCAACGCTTCGGCGCTTGACGACCGTAGGTCGGATGCGCTCTTCCACTACCTTAGGTTCAGCTTTGCGTTCCTGATGACGCCTAAGGCGCTCGACGGCGTCGGACGAGACCACGCTCATGTGATTGCGAACTTCACCAAATCCCATGGACTGGAGAAGTGCAACAATCTCCTTATTGTCCATGCTAAGTTCGCGCGCCACTTCGTATACACGCAGCTTGCTGCTCATCCAACCTCCGTACCTCTATCGGCTTCCCGGCTGCTTAGAGTCGGGTCAGGTATTTGCGCAATTGCGATAGCTCTAGTTATCGCCTTGGCTAAACCTGTATCTGTGATGGCAGCAACGGCCACCTGTTCTTGTCCCCACCAACGTCCAAGTACCGACTTTGGTGGCCCCACGATGGTGCGCCCAGCAACCTGAGCTTCGCAAACCCAAGAGACGACTGCAGCCGCGCGCGCATCTTCGGCCACAATTGCCGCTGCTACTTTTCCAGCCTTCCAAACATTGGCGCCCGCTTCAGCGCCGGTCGTCAAGTGCCCCGCACGCTGGGCAGCCCGACTCAGGCTCTCGGCTCGACGCCAGGCTGCCGCCACCAGGCTTTGATGAATTTCAGGGACGGAAGTGACAATCGTTGCCCGAAGCGCGTGACTCAACCCGCGCACGGATTTTGCGAGGCACGCCATTCGAGGATGCACCCAGGCACCGCGACCAAATGAGCCACCGGCCAAATCGAATGCGATTTCGTTGGAAGCTGACGCGACCAATCGCAGAAGATTGTCGCGTTCGTCCAAACATCGACAACCAATGCAGGTACGCGCGGTCACCGTTGTCGAAGGGCGCGCTCGTCTCACGCGAGCTCCTGTGCCTCGGCCCGATCGCTTTGCGTCCCTGTGTGGATGCGACTGCACTTGACTTGTCAAGTAGGTCTTGCCTCCGACGAGTCGGCAGTTCCCGACACCTTGTCATTCGCGTTGCCCGACAATTGACGTGTTCGTGACAACGCCAATTCCTGAGCTTCATTTTGGGAAAATAGGACAGCGGCCTCTTGAATTGCCCGGGCTTTGCGAATGCCAAGACCCGTACGCAATGCCAATCGATCTGGGTCTTCGCGCACCAAATCATCAACACTGCGATAGTTGGCGTCTTCGAGCAATTGCACAGTATGCGCGCCGACGTGCTGAATCAATCGAAGTTTTTCACGTTCCGTTGCCGGTTCAGCTCGTTCCAGCAATTCCTTCAGCCGCAAGAGCCGCTGTCGCTCCATACTTTGCAGGGCGGCTTGTTTGAGGGATTCGGCGCGTTCTTCTGTCCCAACGCCTTGTATTGCGACCAAATCCTCGACGCCAGCGTCCGCAATTTCTTCCAGAGCGCGGAAGCCGAGCCGATACATGGCCTTGGCCACTTCCTCTTCCACTCCGTCGATTTCTCGGAGCGCGCCCAAGGCTTCGTCCTCCATTTGCCTAAATTTGGACTCGCTTATGATGTCGAGCTTCCAACCAGTCAACTGCGAGGCGAGGCGAACATTTTGACCCTTGCGACCGATCGCCAACGAAAGCTTCTCGTCGGGTACCACCAGTTCCATCCGATGGTCGCCTTCATCGACAATTACCTTGTTGACTTCGGCAGGCTGTATTGCGTTGATGATATAGCGGGCAGGATCTGCATCCCACGGCACTATGTCGATTTTTTCACCGCGAAGCTCTTGAACGACGGCTTGAACCCGGGACCCCTTGATGCCGACGCAGGCTCCAACTGGATCGACGTCGCTGTCCCTGGACATGACGGCGATCTTGCTGCGGGCACCAGGCTCGCGGGCTACGCTGACGATTCTTACTATTCCCTCGTAAATCTCGGGCACTTCCGCTTCGAATAGCTTCTCTACAAGCCGTGGCGACGAGCGGGTCAATATAATCATTGGGCCCCGAGCTTCACGATCGATGTCTTTCACGAATGCGACAATTCGATCACCGGGGCGGTACGTCTCTCGCGGCGTTTGCTCGCGCGAAGGCAAGAGTCCTTCGGTTCTACCGAGGTCAACGACGATGTTGTGGCCCTTCTCGAAACGACGAACGATGCCTCGAATCAGTTGCCCCTGCCGGTCCTTGTACTCGGTAAAGATAATGTCCCGCTCGGCATCTCTAACTCGCTGCAATAGCACCTGCTTGGCCGTTTGCGCTGCAATGCGCCCGAACGTCGTTCGTGCCTGCTTCAGATCCAGCATGTCGCCAAACTCTTTGTCCTGCTGTCGAGCCTTCTCGGCGTCGCGAGGGTGCCAAAATACCTGAAAGCCCAATTCCTCGCCTACATCGGCCTCGAGACCATGCTTGCGCACGTCGCCAATTGAGATTTGCCGTTCAGGCTCTTCGACATCCGTAACCACGGTCATATACTGGAAAAGGTCAATGCTTCCTGTTTCGACATTGAAGCGCGCCTCCAGATCTCGGCTCGGTCCGAATGCCGCTTGAGCGGCCTTCAGAATCGCAGCCTCCATGGTTTCGATGAGGACCTTGGGATCAATGCCCTTTTCTTGGGCGACCTGTTCAACAATGGTGCCGAGTTCGTCTTCGAAGCCCGCTGCCATGGGATTACTTGCTCCGTTGTGGGCCGCAAGCGTGCGCATTGCGGCCAGAAAGGCGAGTATGCGATTTGTCGTCGCGCGACCCGCGGTGAACGCCTGGTTTGTTCCATTCGAACTCCAGTCGCCCGGTCAGGATTGATTCTGGAGCCAACGCACGTTGGCCATTTTCGGTCTCAATAAGGATATTTCCGTCAGCATCAAGGCCGCAGAGTCTGGTCCGAATTACGCTCTGGCCCATAATGGGTTCCCTCAATTTCAACTTCGCAAGAGACCCTGCGAAACGAGCGTAGTCTTGTGTCTGGTACAGCGCCCGCTCGAGGCCGGGCGAACCCACCTCGAGTCGATACTTGTGCGGCATTACGTCTTCAATATCGAAGGCTATCGAAAGATCCCTCGAAATATCGGCACACAGATCCAGAGTGATACCTTCACCCGGCAACGCGAGGCCCGGCTTCTCCAAGGTGATTGACAGCACCCAGCCCTTGTCGTCCGTGCGCCAAATCAGTTCGACCGCGTGCACACCGTGCGCCAATAGGACGGGCTCAAGGACGGCGTGAAGCCGTTCCCTTTCGATTCCGTCCAGTTTTTCATACGCAACTTGCATGGGGGCCGTGGGAAACACCGCCCATCCACCGCATGAATGGCGCGGCCGTTGAGTTCAGGCAGCTGGCAAAAAAAAACGGACCCGACGACGGGGTCCGCGTGGAACCGCCCGAACTTTTCGGCGCGGAGCATACAGTGCCGACACGGTGCCCGCAAGTCAGCCCAGCCACTATCCACGCATCTTGCCTACGTGGTCGGATTGCGGGCCGCTGACGCTTGCGCACGCTTAGGCGAAGTTCGGCAGGCTGACCAAGTCAACATGCAATATCTCGCTTGAAAATGCCATTATTTCGGAAAGACATGCCTCCGAGGGTCGAGTTTCTACGCGTATTTTGGCACAGGCGGCACGTCCGCCTTCAAATACCGTATTATCGAGCTCCTGGACGTGAATTCCATGTCGCTTCAGGACGCTTAGCACATGGGCCAGCGCCCCCGTTTTTTCGATGTGGCGGACCACTACCTGGTAGCGAGCCCACGAACTAACGCTGATGTTGACCACATTCGGGACTTCGCCCTTGGTTAGAAATGCCCGCAGAACATGCAGCGTTTCGTTGGCAATAGCGTGCTGAGCCTCATCGGTTGACGCTCCAATATGAGGAGTTGCGTACACTAGGCCGGAATGCAAAACCGGATGATCGAAGGTGCCGCTGCGAGATTGGGGCTCTCCGGGCAACACATCTAAACCAATTCGCAATTGATTGGCCTTCGCAACGACGGCGAGAGCATCGTAATCGACTACTTCGGAGGACGACGTATTTACGAAAATCGCACCTTTAGGTAGCAATTCGAGTACGTCGAGCCCAATGAGGCGATTCGTCCGGTCATTCGAATCGAGGTGCACCGTTAGAACCTCGGACCGTGAAGCCAACTCGTGCAAAGTGCTTGCGTACCCTATTCCGAGATCCGCGGCCCGAGCTTGAGTGAGCGATCGACTCCACGCGGTAACGGCCATACCGTAAGCGCGAGCCAACGACCAGACCGCGCGGCCCACGTGCCCAAGACCGACGATTCCTAGGTTTCGGCCCCGTAAACCCACCGCCTGCGCATATTCATCCTTTTGCCATTGCCCCGTCTTGAGGCTGGACGTTGCATCTAAAATTCGGCGATCCAAACAGCCAATTAGAGTAAACGTGAGCTCCGCAACAGCCGCGGCATTGCGACCCGGCGTGTTAGCCACGTAAATTCCCCGGGCGCTAGCTGCTCCTACGTCAATCCGCCCGGTACCTGAGCCGGCACGAATAATCAGGTTGAGGAAAGTGCTGGCGGCAATCGCATCCGCAGTCACCTCGAGTCCCCTGACGACCAACACATTGACGCCCCGCAGGGCGCCCGTCAGCTCTTCGCTTGTGAGCGACGGCTGATAGGCCACCTCAACACCGAGAGCCTGCATCTCTTCCAGGCTAGCCGCGGGTAAACGCCCGGCCACGAGGACTTTCATGCGCGATATTATCTACCACAATTGCGACTTGAAAGGTTACGCCACGTAGGATTCGCCTCCGATTTCTAGAATTGTGGTGGATTTGGCCGGAGACAAGTTGCCTCTCGGCGGGAGCGGGACCATTCTGCTCTCGCTTATGGACGCTTCGGGATCCCATAAAGCCAATCGGCAGTATTACGACAGCTTTTCAAGGCAATATGAACAGCATCGGGGCAAAAACGATCCCGGTGGGTACCACGAGCTTCTAGACGAACTGGAAGCCGGATTCGTTCGACGTTACGGCGAGGATCGAGACGTTCTGGAGGTGGGCTGTGGGACGGGCTTGGTACTTTCGCGCATCGCCTCATTTGCCCGAAGGACCCAAGGAATAGATTTGTCCCCGGGTATGCTTCAAAAGGCTCGTGATCGAGGTCTGGATGTTGTCGAAGGCTCAGCTACCGACTTGCCATTCGAAGATCTTAGTTTCGATGTCACCTGCTCGTTCAAAGTCCTCGCGCACGTACCAGACATCGAACGTGCCTTGTCGGAAATGGCCCGCGTTACTCGAAGCGGCGGCCACATCCTTGCCGAGTTCTACAACCCGCATAGCCTGCGTGGCCTGCTTAGACGCCTGGCTCCGCCCCGCGCAATAGCAAAAGATGCCCACGAAGGGCAAGTGTACACGAGGTTCGATAGTCCCGTTCGCGCACGTGAGCTGACACCCAGCGGTTGCGAGTTTTGCGATAGCCGCGGGGTCAGAATCGTGACACCTACGGCGCTCGCCATGCGGTTGCCCTTGCTTCGACAGTGCTTTTGGTTCGCCGAAACCCAACTTTGTGATTCACCATTGCGAGCCTTGGGCGGGTTCTACATCGCCGCATATAGGAAATTTTGAGGGAGTCTAAAACTCCCCTACCAAGCCGATTCCGTAACCCGAGGGCAGGCTTATCGGAGACACGGAAGCGTTCGGACGCGACTCTTTTCTAGAAGATTGGCCGGAGTTGGCCGGCACCGGCGCCACAAGGTTCGGGGGCAAGGGGCGCAATCGAGTCACGCGACGTTCGGGTACGAATCGCCAATTTGCGTGCACGATACCGCCCGCCATTACTCCTAGTAATCCCCACGACGAGGCCACGATGACCCGATAGGCATCCGTGCGTTTCGAATCCAGGTCTTTGATGTCAATCCCAACATCTCGAGACCTGTTGACCAAATGTTCATCGATTATCATTGCCGTAATGCAGGTACCCAGTAGCAGGGACTCGACACCGAGCAGAATCCCCCCGGCAGTATTGTCACCATTTTGGAACTGACCTATACCGAATGGGACAAATGCTAGCCAGCGCCGATTTTTCTCGGCCACCGACTCGCGCATGGCCAATTCTCTCAGTTGCTCCGTAACTTGGATTTCTTTGCGCCGAATCGCATCCTGCTCCTTAGCTTTGTACTCGGCATCTTGAACACGGTTGCGCTCGTCCCGCCTTATGTCCGTGAGAAGCATTTCCCTCACTCGCAAGAATCGGTCCACGACTGTCTGCGGGAATACTAAATTGTCGGGAGCCCGCATTTGCGGATTGTTGCGGATTGCCGCGGCGAATACTTGGTCTGCAAGCCCTGGCTGACCGCTTGCGATGAGGCAAGCGCCCAGGTAGGTTTCAGCTTGATCGATGAGTTCGGGACGCTGGAGTTTTGATTCGCCAGATGCGTCCAAGATTTCCCGAAGTCCTGCTACGCAAGCTTCATACTGTCCGCTCTCGTAAAGCGCCAAACTGCGAGACAACGCCGCTTCGCTCCCTAGGCTTGCTTCGGGGGCAGACCCCTTGTCGGGCTTTGACGCCGCCTCCTTGCCGTCAGTCGCCTTTGTGTCGACGGGGCGCGACGGCTGAGCGGCGACCGATTTCGGATCGCTTCCCGCTCCGTCCGCTTGCGCCGCTGCTGCACCCGAGAGAAACAATAGAATGCACACACCCTCCAGCAACAAGGCATAAAAGGATCGGCTGAGAGTCATTCTTTGCGTGGGCTTGGCGATGCAGTCAACAGTCAACCAGATACAGTGAAGGTATCACCAGGACGCAGCACGACGTCAACAGTTTTGGGCCGATCCGAAGAACCCGCGGGAGGCAGCAGCGTGCAATTTGCTTTCGTCTCTGCTTTCGTAACGCGGACCGTCCGTTTGCCTGGTATGGGCAGCGAGCCGGGAAACAACTCACCACAAATCAACGTGCCACCCGCTGGCCCCTGTGCGAACAAGGTCGACTCCCGAAATTCTATCGCCAAAATCACTTTTTGGTCATTTGCACCCGGCGTAATTTCGATGGTCTTGGGGGGCGGTGGGACGCAGCAAGCCTCATTGGGAGGGAGTACTTCGAACCGGTGCATCCCCGTCGACAATTCGTGGTGCACGCCAAACCAGGATTGTTCGGCACCGTCAATGAGCAATCGTCCCCCGGAAGCACCCGTAATTATGACTTGCACCGATCTCGTTTCGGACGATTGCTCTACCGGGATTGCGTCGGAGGCACGATGATTATCTCGAGCCGGCTGGGGGCGCTTGGTATAAGCGTTCTTGGCTGGCTGTGGCACCGGCTCACTCGGCATCGCGGCAACGATCGGTACAACCAATTGTGTCGAATGGGGTACAGCGGTAGGCTCGGCTTTTGATTGGGGCGAGTGACGATTGATTCGCGAATTTAGCAGTCTAACCGAGACCAATACCGCAAGTGCGAGTATGGCGGTTGCCCCTCCCCAAATGGCAAATTTACGAATTCTTCTGACCCAGGCACGCTGCTTTGCCAAGCGTGCGACCGCCGCAATTAGTTCCGAATCGTGGGGCTTGTAAGCCAGTGCTCGATTGAATAGGGATGCCGACAAGAGCACGTCGCGTTCATCTCGAGCTCGTTCGGCAACCGATACGAGTCGTGTAACGATCTGTTCGGTGAATTCATGCGCATACAGCCTGGGTCCGTCCAAGTATGCGGTTAGCTCCAAATATGGATCCTCGAAGCCCAGGCGACTGAGCTCGGATTGAAGAGCTGCCGCGAAATCAGCCGCGGATTCATAACGCTCGCTCGGTTCATGCGACAGCGAGCGATCCACTATACGGCCGAGCTCTACGCCTATCGTCGGCAGCATTCGCTCGGATGATACGAATCGACCTTCGATAACCTTGCGCAGAACCTGAGCTGGATTTTGGCCTTCGAACGGCAAGCGACCCGTCATGCATTCGTAAATGAGGACGCCCAAGCCAAATACATCGGAGCGAGCGGTTACTTCGGAACCTTCTATTTGCTCGGGGGCCATGTGTGACGGGGAGCCCAAGACTTGCCCTGTTACAGTGACTCCCTGAGTATCCAAAATCTTTGCGATGCCAAAATCCGTGATTTTTACGCGACCGCCTTGATAGGGTGCTCGCGACGGCGAGCCTGCCCCGGGAGGTTCTGTTCGAGCCGTAATGAGCACATTTTCCGGTTTGATATCGCGGTGAATGACCCCGTTTTCGTGTGCGTGCTGAAGCGCGTCAGCCACTTCGATGGCAAGGGCCGCAGCTACCTCTGCGGGCATTTTGCCATGCTCGGCGAGAAATCTTCTCAGGGACGACCCCTCTACGAGTTCGACGACTAAATATCTTTCCGCCTCTTGCGGCTCCGATACGTCAAAGACCTCGACGATGTTGGGGTGATGCAGCTTGGCGACAGCCCGAGCTTCGCGAACGAACCGAGTCGCTATCTCGGTATCGTCACGCAAATGTCGGTGAATGACCTTCACCGCGACGTTGCGCCCCAGACGGCGGTCGCGGGCGCGGTAAACCGTGGCCATGCCTCCGTGACCGAGTACGGTCAGCAGCTCGTATTTATCCAGCTGTATGCTTATTTCTTGCGCAGGTTTCATGCACGACCTGTGCGGATGCACCCCATGGTAGTGCCTTTTGACCCAAATGCGCAGCGCAACGAGATTCGCTTGGGGCGTCCGCCAACTCTTGGACGTGAACGGAGGTAAAAGTTGTCGGAAATCAGCGAATCGGCCGTTTGACCGCATTCATTGATGCCGACGACGGACGACGACGGGGTGCCGCCGGCGGCCGCGAGTCAGGGGCGCGGACGGCCTGCAACGAGGAGGATGAATCGAGCCGATGTTGACCACTTCCCTTGTTGGGCGGAAGTGTAGACCGAGTCCGATACGGCTGACCTCCATAAACAAGCTCAACTCCTAACGAACGACAGCGACGCGCGAGGCGATCCATGTCGATGCCGGGTGCAACTAGGAGCCCAGCGGGCGGCGACGGATCTATAAATAGATCGACAGTCTGGCGTCGCGTCCGCAAAAGTTCGCGGATTTCTGGGTCTTCCACCCACAGAAAGCCTTGGGTCTCCACGAATTCGGCTCGACCGATGACCGCGCTCGCCTGCTGCAATACGCGCGCGATCGGATCGGGAAGCGGGGCGATGACCTCAAGACGCGATCGAAGCACATCGGACTCGATGCCAGCACTCAACGCGTGGGCAATCGCCTGAGGAGTCACCAATACGTCAAAACAACCTGCAACGGCACCTAACTCAACGAACGGAGCCAGCCCCACGACGTGGCCCACCCTGGCATCGGGACCGATGCGCAAGGTTTGACCATCGATGAAGCGGCTGGCCTCAGGTTGCGCCGAAACGGGCAGACGGCGAAGGTAGGCTCTGCCCCGTGGGGTAATGCGTAGCAAGGGCCCACTGAGATCGGGCAATTCATCGGGTTCTCCGATATCGACGGCGCCGAGAACATGTAGACTTTCGAGAGCTATTCTTTCTGCGATTCGCTCGGCAGCGAGGCCTTCCGTCTGTGTGCGCGTCGCCCAGCGCTCGAGCAAACGATCCAACCCGGGGGTGCGACTATCTGCTCGCAAATACTGAAGGACTGCATTCCACGGAACCCAATTGCCGTCGGCCAATTCACTGAGAGCTTCGAGAACCATTTCGCGGACTACGCCGGTAGCGCTTGCATCTCGCGCTTCAGCGGTGGCACGCAGAACTTCCCCATCCGGTCGCGCTTCATCCCAAGCGCCGCCACGGCGCCAAGCATCGAAGAAGCTCCGCCCCAATTCTTGAACCGTAAGGCCGCCGGGCGGTGACGACACACCGACGGCCGATGGGTCCCACAGCCCGATGGCTCGACTCAGTGCCGCAATGAACGCAACCGCGTCGCTCTCGCGTCCGAGCCGAGTTGCCAATCTCGACAAGAGGGAGCGCGGCGTTCCGACACCCTCACGAACATCTACGCTCGGATCACGCACCGAGATCGCCATTGCCAAGGCGAGCGGCACCGGATCGACGGCGAATCGTGCGCGTCTGGGCGCGTGGTCGTCTCCCAGTGCGAAGGCGCGAATGGCCTGGCGTTGGGCTTCGCGCTCTGCGCGACGCTCCGCTCCCACAACGAACGCAACCTCACTTGGAATGACGTGCCGGTTGGGATGCACGGGGATGAGAAATCCCCTTCGTTCCAGTGCGAAACCAACACCGCGCCGTGACGGCGTAGCGCCAGTAGCGCCGCGTAGTCGCAAAGGTTCTCGCTCCAATTCCAGGAGTTCCTCAGTGTCGACCTCGCCGCCAACCTCTTCGATGGCGCGCAGCAATTTCCTTTCGAGCGGAGCCAATTGCTCGATTTGAGACGCAAGCTCGGTGGGATCGGTCAAGACCTCCCAGGTCGACTCAAGGGCAAGTGCAAGTGGAGGCGTAGCCGAGCGTCCAAGATATTGGGACGCGATGCTCTGAGCCACATCCGCAGTCAACTGAGACAAGAGGGCCCGGATACCCCTAGGATCTTCCCCCGACCATGAGCGCATTTGAACCATGAACGCGATGGGCAGGAGTAATTCGAGCACGTCATGCTCGTGGCGCCGCACGTAGCAGATCCCGCGGGCTACGAGCAACTCGAGTCCAGGTGGTAATTCGACAACAAAAAGAGCGCCACGGGACTCCGCAATCCGGTAAACCAGTTCGCGTGTGGGTCCAGGCAGCTGGGAAGGGTCCCGAGTTTCGGGTTGCATCAACAGCGCACGGGCCACCTGCGAAGGTATGTCGATGCGTTTGGCCTCATCGATTTTGATACGAGAGCGATGGATTAGTGACGTCAGTTCACGTTCAGGCAGCTGGCGCAGCACATCCTCCAATCGTATGGCGGGACTGCGGGCACCAAAGCGTGGTGCATTAGGGGGGCTGGAGGACGTCATCGAAATTGTACTAGGGGGGACAAAAGACCAATGCTGCGAGAAAAGCTTGAATTGATCAACCTGTCCAGGGCAAACCCACGAAATCTGTCATGTCCATCCATCGACCCGCAGTCAGAAAAGACATACCTTGCTCGACCGGCGGACCAAGAACTCAAGGTCTCGGCCGTAGAAGGGGACCGCCCAAGGGCCGCGGTTCCCGAACACTTTGGGCCGGCCAGATAGTAACTTCAACGCTGACAAAGGCACTCGCCCTTCACCAGCAATGCGCAGGCTAGAACTTCGATGATACTCCGCGACCCCGTCCATGGTCTGGTTTCATTTGAATCTGCCGAAGAGCAGATAATCGAGGAGCTCCTGGCCACGGCCGAACTTCAGCGCCTCCGTCGTATTCGTCAGTTGGGCTTCACTTCCCTCGCCTATCCGGGCGCCGATCACACCCGGTTCTCACACTCCCTCGGTGCGGCGCATGTGATGACGCGTTTCGTCCGCCGCCTGCGCGATCTGCATCACGAGCTGCCGCCCGATCAGCGGCTCGACACGCAACGCGCCCGTGAAGCTTTGGCAGCGGCGCTCTTGCACGATCTGGGACACGGTCCATTTTCACACCTGTTCGAGGCGGCACTTCCGCTGGCGCCGAGCCATGAGACTTGGACGGTCCGAATTTTGCTCGATTCAGATACCGAAGTTCACAAGGTCCTGCACGAAGTTGACCGTGAATTGCCCGCGCGCGTGGCTGACCTCGTATGCGGAAATCACCCCATCGACTACTTGGCTCGCGCGGTGAGTGGAACGTTCGACGTAGATCGCTGCGACTACCTGCTCCGCGATGCTCACTTTACCGGTGTCGGCTACGGTCGCTTCGATCTCGATTGGCTTCTGCGCAGCCTGAGACTGGGCGTTGCCGGGGATTCTGGAAGTGCCCCGCCGCTGGCGATTGATGGCCCAAAGGGGCTGCCCGCCATCGAGTCCTTCGTGCTGGCGCGCCTATTCATGTTTCAGCAGGTGTATTTTCACAAGGCCAGCCGGTCTAGCGAGTGGATGCTCTCCCGAGTTCTCAATCGCGTCAGAACATTGATCCTGGACGGAAATAGTCTTGCGGCGGTACCGCCGGCGCTCGTCGATTTGGCCAAACGTGCCGACACCTCGCTCGATGCCTATCTGGCGCTGGACGATATGGTCCTCTGGGAATGCTTGCGCGCCTGGCGCCACGCTTCGGACGCAATTCTTTCCGAATTGGCGTCGCGATTGTTCATGCGTCGCCTTTACAAAACGTACGAACTGTACGGTTCACAAACAGCGCCCGCTTGGCGTGACAATGCCCATTCGATTGTCCGGGACCTCGCACACAACGCGGGTTTCGATCCGGACTGGCATGTGGGGCTCGACATCGCAGAAGACGTCCCGTTCAACGACGCCGACGCTGCAATTGTCGTGCTATTCCCCAACGGTCAAGTGCGAGCGCCAAGCGAAGTGTCCGTGCTCCTGCGGCGTCTAAGCGGTGAATCCGTCGATCGAGTTCGACTGATTTTCCCGCCCGAAATTCGCGCAAAGGTCGTTGAAAGCTTAGACATAATTCCGGTACCGGGGGCACTTTCGTGATGGGGCACTGCGGCACGTGGCTACGATTTCGCCCGATGTTCGCGCTCTATTGCACGATGGCGCTCGCGATCCTGGGGCCCAGTGCAACTTGGGCCAAGCCTTCGGATACCGACGGCGTCTATGGCCGCCTCGACGGCGATATTGCGCTATCACCGATTGTTGGCCTCGTACATTACAGAGGGGACATCGAAGCCACCGTCGGGCTCCAGGCAATGTATTTTTCGACAATGGGAGTAACGCTTCAGCATGCCGATTCCTATTTTCNNCTATTGGATCTCGCTTTGGACTCATTCATGATCGGTATTGGGACATTCTGGGACTATGATCGTGATCTCCGACAACTGAGGCGAGGCACGTCCATATCCACAGGCCTGTCACTACCTTTGGTGGCTCGGGCCAGCGGACCTTGGCTAAGCTCCTCGATCGCGCTGCGCTTCGCGGAGGGTCCAGGTTTCTCGGCACCGGCTGAAGTGATGTATGGATTGGCGTTTTCATGGGCGTGGATCATCGACTCGAGGTTGCACGACGACAATCCTTGACGGAATCTGCCCCAATGGCTTGACCTGCGCCCACTGAGCTGCAAACACAACTGTTGTGATTACAGAAGTCGAGCCATCCAAAATTCGAATTGTTGACGCGCAATTCGTGGCGGCCGCAGGCAAGCTCGAGCAGCTGCCTCCTCCCCAACTGCAGGAAATAGCATTTGCGGGACGTTCCAATGTTGGCAAGAGCACGCTGATGAATGCAGTAATGGGCCGTCGCCGCCTCGTGCACACGAGCAACACTCCGGGGTGCACGAGGACCATCAGCTTCTTCAAGGCTCGAAGGGCCGACAATACCGAAGTCATGTTGGTTGATCTTCCAGGCTACGGCTACGCACAACGCTCGCGAGAGGAACGACGAGGCTGGGCCGCGATGATTGAAGCGTATCTGTTGCAACGCCCATCCCTGCGAGGTGTCGTTCTGCTGGTCGATGCGCGGCGTGACGTCGAGGCAGACGACCGTGACTTGTTGGAAATGCTCAATCAGCCCTCAAACGCTAATCGGGCAGCCCTGGGGACCATGCTCGTGGCTACGAAACTCGACGAGGTCCCCAAAAACCAACGAATGACCCGCCTACGCGACCTGGAGCGGCAAGCAAACCAAAAGGTTATCGGCCTCTCGGCACTAGAGCAAAAGTTGGTCGCTTCGCTTTGGCTCAATCTATGCCGTGAGTGGCTCTCCCAACCGGAACAAGAATCGCTCGGCGCGTAGGGTCACGGAAAAAAGGCATTTGCGAAGCCGCCAAGCCCGCGCTATGAGGGCGCCTCAGCGTGGTTTCGAGAAGTCAAGTCAAGTTAGGTCGAATTGGGCGCATAACTCAGTGGTAGAGTGCGTTCTTCACACGGACGAAGTCGCAGGTTCAAATCCTGCTGCGCCCACCAAGATTCATCCTCTAAATCGTTTCGCGTAGACACATCGTAGACGATACCGAGAGCCGGCCTAACCTTGACAACGTCCGCCGGCAGTGGGGGAAACGGTGTTCCGAACCCAGCCCGAACGGTCTCGGCCTCACGGATATAAATCTGGGTTGTATCGAACCGACTATGCCCCGCCCGGGTCTGAATCTTGAGCGGGTCGTCCCCCCGGACCGCCATCCAGGTCAACCCGGTGGCGCGCAAGTCGTGAAAGCGGATCGGCTTGACCGAAATCCCGCGCTTGAACAGCGATTCACGTTTGACGCCGGCTAGTTCCAGCATATCCCGCAGCGCTTGTGCGTGGTGTAGCTTCGTCGGGAACCGGAGAACTGCCCCTTGGCCTTTGCATTCGGCGAACATCGTAACCAGTAGCGGCATCAGCTCCGGCTCAATCGGCACCGGGCGGGGCGCCTTCGATTTCGTGGTTTTCTCGAGCCCGGAATTCGAATCGAACGATCGGGTGATTCTGATCATCCCATGCTCGAGGTCGACGTCGGCCCACGTCAACGCGAGCAACTCCCCTAACCTGGCGTACGTATAGACCGCGGTGGCAAAGGATCGGCGCCACTGAATCGGCACTTTTTCGCAAGCCACCAGTGCCTCGAGTTCACTTGGATACAGGTATTGAAGTGCCGTCGTTTCGCCTGTATCGGGTCCGCGCACGTCCGCGGCTGGGTTGGTGGTGCGGCACCGAATTGCGTCGTCTTTCGCGTTGCAGGCATCGTCGGCCATCTTGGTTGCCGTGCCCCATACGTTCGTCGCGGTCTTCCAGGTGCAGACGCTATCGCGGACTTTGCCGTCAAGGAATTTGGACAGGCGGCGGAAATCATCGCGGGCCCATTCCCTCGGATGCTTCGAACCCAGGATAGTTTTGATGTAAGTGGTCCAGTGGCTATCGCTGACCCTGGCGGACGTAAGGCCCCGGCGCTCCCGATCGGCGTTCCATAATTCGACCCAACCGTCGCAAGATTTCCCGGCACGAGCAGCAAGCTTGCGCATATTGGTTGGCGGCTTGTCTGCCCGGCGCAAATCGATTTTCAGCGCCTGCTCCGCATAGTGGGCTGCCTTCTCGCGCGCCATCGTCTCGGAGGTTCCTGGCGGGAATGGCGGCAACCACTTGCGCGACTTGTCGGCGAGCGTGATTCGGGCGCGCCAGCGTCCGTCCGCGGTTCGCTGAATCGTCCCGGTGGGCTTTCGGCCCTTGTTTGTCTTGGAGTCGTTGCTATCTTGCATGAGTCGATCACTTTCGTTGATTGACCGGGCCCGGGCTGTTCGTCGCAGTTGCGGGCCGATTAGTTTCTACGCCACCTTGCCTGGTGCCGGCATAACGCCCAGTTGCTTGGCATAGGCGCGAATTGCCCGACGGATGACGTCCGAGCGGTTCAACTTCTCGAATGCAATCAGTCGGTTTAGGATCTGCTTGTCTTCATCATCCGCCCGAAAAATGACGTTCGGAGACGGGGAATTTACTTGTCTCGGCATGGTGCCTCTACTGCCTTGACCCCTGCCAGCTTGCGCCGGTGAGGGGTCTTGGTTGCGACCGATTCCGCGTCGTCCGTAGCTGCAGAGTCCTGCCTGCCTGACCTGCCCTGTTTCGCCGGGCTCGAGCCGCTAGGTGATTTGTTTGGCGCATCCAAGCGCCGTCTCTTCTACTGGCGACGACCAGGTCAACTCACGCTGACAAATGGAACATGGATTTTGTTCACCGCATGCGCAATATCAAATCGCAATGGATTACAAAAACGGATAGCCGGCTTAAGTCGGATAGTCGACCGGTTCTTTGTCCACTATAATCGTGCATTGTTGTGAAGTTGTTTCATCTGAAAAGTTCACGGGAAACACTCGCTTGTGAGAGTAACGTTTCATGCGTTACCAGCGACCGCGCAATGTACCGCGTGAACCTGTCAGTTGTCGGTGCTGCCAAAAACCAACGACTACGCCACGCCTTGGCGCCTGCTACGCGTGCTACCTCCGAGCCTGGCGGACTGGTTCGCCATTGGTCGAGCGTCGCTCTGGAGGGCAGCAGACGCTCGACTTGCCGTGGGGCTACTTGGGCGCTTGTCGGAGAGCGACGTGAGGGCAATGCTACCGAAATGTCAGCTTGATGTTTTTTGATTCCTGCCAAGTTGCTTCGATTCCGAGGATGCGAAGCACTTCGCTTCCAGCTGGGAGCAATTGCCCAATGGCTTTTACTGAAATGCTCCCGTCAATGGGCTGAAGAAGGAAAGGGTTGGGACCGACAAAGTCGACCACCGTGGAACAAAATACAGTCGCCGTGGGTGCCGGAATTGAAACTTTTTCAAGACCCGTCACTCCACGACCCGACATGAACGCTATAAGAGGATCGATCTCCCCTTGGACATAGAAGCCCTCTCGAGCGTCGATGTATAGGGCCCCTTTTGTGTGCATCTTCAAGACTTCCAATTCAATATCACTCAGCGTCCGGATGCGTTGCAACCAATACTGACGCATTGAGAATGGCCCAAGGCGGGGATCGAATTGCCGAGCAGTTGCCATTATTATGGCATCGCGGTTTGCGGCAGATGCCTTCTCGGAGACATCATGCATAAAATCTTGCACCAGATGGGCCAGAGCGATCGGGTCCATCTCGTCAAGCCGCTCGCCCTGTGCCTTGAGTTCTTGTTCAAGATCGTTAACCTTGCCCTGTAGGCGATTCAAGTGATCGTGAAGCTCGCCAATATAGGCCGCGCGAAATTTGGCGTCATTATCTCCAACAATGGCCTTGAATACATCGAGTAATGGGCCAACGCCGGGGATGGCCGACTTTGCTGTTCCCAAAAGAGCAGCGTCAGCAATGCGCTCAAATTGATCGCTTGTCATGACTTCGGGCCCCGTTTCCTTCGATCAGCACTCGTCGGAATTAATCCCGGTGCTTAACGTCTATGATCGCCTTCGCCTCCGCCGGCGACAATGGAAGGGGCTTAAGTTGGAGCGGCTTCCACATTGCCAACATTCG
>PMCK01000473.1 GCA_003154095.1 Myxococcales bacterium
CCGCCGGTTGGCAGTGCCTCGAGCAGACGGCGCAGCACGACCCGATGGCGCGGCACCCACTGGAAGCTGGCGTTGGCAAAGATGAGGTCAACCGCACTCTCAGGCGTCCATGTCGCCACGTCCGCCTCGATGAAGGTGACATTCGGCAGACGCTTGCGCGCCGCTGCCAGCATCTCGGGCGATGAATCGAGGCCGACGACCTCCGCATCCGGGAAGCGCTCCACCAGCAGTTCGGTCGAGTTGCCTGGGCCACAGCCGACATCGACGGCGCGGTGCATGGCCGTCAGCGGCACCGCGGCCAGCAGGTCCCGCGCCGGACGGGACCGCTCGTCGGCGAATTTCAGGTATTGGGTGTCGTCCCACGTCGGCATTGCTGCAATTGTCGGATCGTCAACCCAGTTCAATGTCCAGCAAACAATCGGAGAATGTCACCGCCGAAAGTCCGCTCGGTATTATCAACTCAACGGATTGAATGGGTGTGCCACTCGTTAGATAGGTTCCGCTGTTGTCCCAACATGCGGTATTGAATTCAGAGATGGGAATATTAAAGGCGCTGTAGTTGATACCCAGGGTATCGAAGCACCAGCTCTTGGTTCCGTTGGATATCTGCAAACGCAATTGGCCGGTACCGGACTTGGTATAGTAGAACGTCATGTAAGACGGTGCCGACACCATTGTGGGAGCGTCCGTCGAGGTATTGGCTTGCATCAGGTTGAAGCCAAAACCAACCACGGAACTGTAGGTGCTATCCCCGGCAACCTTTCCCGCGGCGCAGATGGCGTTGGCCCCGAATGACGGCGAGCAGCCGGCAGTGGTGCACGTTGGCACGATACAAGTAGCGGGCACAATCGACCCGCTCCCCACCCAAGTGTACGCAAACCCCGCCGCCGTGCTGTAGTAACTCTTCACGTAACCGTTGGACGCCACAACCATCCCCACCCCTGCCGTGGTGGTCGGCACCGCGACACCGGCACATGCTGCAGGGGTACCGCCCGTAGCTTGCGCTCCGCCAGTCGCAGGCGCTCCGCCGGCGGGTGAAGCTCCTCCAGTTGCGGGTGGCAGGCTCGTCGTGCCGCCAGTGCTTGGGACACTCGAAGAGCCACCCGTATCACCGACAGCGGACTGGCCCCCCACATTGTCCGAAACCGATGCGCCGCCCGTGGAGTCGGATTGCCCGCCCACGCCCGAGCTGCCTCCCACCGAAGCCTGCCCCCCTTGCTCGAGAGGTCCAGCGTCCCCCAGGCGCCGGTTGGAATTGCCCGCATCACAACCCACTAGGCCGAGCGTAATCACGCCAACCAGCACGCACGAGTTATATACACTATGTTTCGGTGTCATATTCATATCCACAGGAGTTAACTACGCACTATTTTGTAGCTTACTCGATCATTGATGGGTGTAAAGAAAAACCCAACGACTGCGACCTCAGGCGCGCCCTGCAGCTTTTGCCGCCACGGGTCCCGCTACCGAGCGATTCGATGCACCCATGGCCCAATCTCTGCTCGCCTGGGTGCGCAAAAAATTCGGGGACAATCTCACTTTAGTACCACCGGGCAAGTGTGGATTTCCGTTTCACAACCACCATTCGAGATATTCTTCGTCATGGCCCAGGCGCAGGAGGTTTTGCCTCTTGCGCCTGAAACAGCCGAAGGGCAGAGCCGAAACCGACCCTGCCCTTCGAAGGTATAAAGGCGTCATCATGTCTGAAACTACAATCCAACTAAGCTAAGCGAAAGCAAAGATTTATGTGTGTTCACTCTCTTCGGTGACTTGACCCGCGAGATCGGCGACATCGACGACAATCTTCACGGAAGCTGAGGGAGCTGCGGCCGTGGCCGTGTACAGCCATTGATTGGGAACGTTGGGGACTGGAACAGCTGCGCCCTTTTCGACGAGCGTTCCATCGTCCGTTGCAATCAATACACCCACGGTCTTGACCATTACGTCATCGACCGCCGTAATGCGGATACTCTCACCGGGCGCGCCCTTGTAAGACGCTAGGTCAATCTGCTGAATTTCCGGCGGATGCAAGAAGTCTGCGACGGCCACGTTGTATTCGGATTGCCCCCGCGATTTCGCCAGCCCCTGATACTCCGGAGTACCTTTGGCGGCCTTCGCGTAGAGAATTGCTTGGCGAAACTTCTCTTGATGTTGCTTCTGCGCGTCGGAAAGCTCGTGCGTCGAACGCCCGGGCGCCGCGGCCAAAACATACTGCCCATTCTTTTGGCGCCGTATGACGACCTGCTTGCCCAACATCCCTGATAAGCCATGAATTACGAGATTATTTTGTACTTTGGCCATGATTGGCCCCTTTCTTTCTAGTTACTGTCCTTGTTGTTTACGACGATTCGAAACCGGCAACCGCCCATCGCGAATTACCCAATGATTCAAATCATTCACTGACTACATCGGAGCCCCGCCGGGGCCGGTTGCTAAAAAAGATCGCCCCTTGATCCTTTATGTCGTACGCCCACGGAAACGGTCGGTTGCGTGCCGTTCACGGGCACGGACTTCATCGCCGCGCCCACCTTCCCTGGCCGCTCCAGGCATCTCCCGAGGGGGGTATACGAAGAACGAACCTACAACGAACCTACAACGAACCCACGATGGGCGGCCGGAGGCGCCTTGGATGGCCGGCTTGGGCAAGGGTCTCTTTTGGTTACCCTGGTGCGACAAGGGCGTACCAAGGGAAATCCCAGGGGGTCACGTCCAGGTGGTGCAACAGTTGCGTGGGTTATGAAAAATCGGCCTGCGCCGGCGCAATGAATGATCAAATAGTTCCGTCACTTGCGACAAATCACGGTTGAACCTGTGCGTCGCATAAAATGGCGTTGAACATCTGCCCCGATTGCCGAACAAATCGGTTAGCATGCCTCGATCATTGCACTGCGGTTAGCGACAGACCGTGACCCTCTTAGTCCGATTTGCACCCGCCGCGGTCATTTCTGGCAAGTGAAACGATCGGCATTGTTATGGGCCAACGCAGCGGGACTGAAAGCGCCATTGCAATAATTCAAGCGTTTTTGGGGCGCCGCACCTGGTCGCAGGCTGAACTAGCTAGGGAATTGGCAATCGGCGTACCAGCGCTCCGAAAGCGCCTGGACGAACTGACCAAGGCCGGAGTGCCACTCGAAACGGAGGCCGATCCACCGCACGTTTACTGGAGCGTTCCCAAAAACTGGTTGCCGGGCGCCGTTCAGCTCAATCCAACTGACATTCTGGAACTGCGCCGCCTCTTGACGCGATTGCCGAAAAGCGCGTCACGCAATGCACTATTGAAGAAGCTGGGTGATGCGTTAGGCAATCGCACCGCAGTTACGGCCCCCGTGCACATCGTGCGCGAATCCGACCCGCAGCAAGACCAATTCCTCTCGACATTGGAAGACCACGTCGAGGGGAAAAAGGCTCTTCGATTCAAGTACTTCACCGCCTCGCGCGCAACCGTGGAATGGCGGGAAGCCTCCCCGTTCCGAGTAGACTTAGGGCCGCCCATTCGATTCGTTGCGCTCTGCCATCGCTCGTCAAGCCTGCGTTGGTTTAGGCTCGACCATGTTCAAAGCATCGCCCCGAGCGCAAACGACAACTTTCGCGATGAACCTGGCGACCTCCAACAATTCATTTCCGCCAGCCTCGACGGATATCACGAATCGATCGAACCCATTGAATGCCGCTTCTTCGTAGCAGAACAGGCCGCGCGTTGGGTGAAGTACAACTTGCCCGAGGGCTTTAATTCTAGCCCTGTCGAAGGTGGCATTGAAGTTCTTGGCGTAACGGCGGGCATCCGTCCCTTGGCTCGATTCATAGTGGGCCTCGGCGCGGAAGCGCGCGCCATTACACAGCAACTCGCAGAGGTCGTAAGAGAACTCGCCATAGGGTCAACCAGCGTGCATCAACCAGACAATCCGATGCTGAAGCTTCGTTCAGTGAGATCTAAACGGTCGACGAGATAGGGTGAACAGCGGGTGTAGGTAGGGGAAGACGAGAATGGTCATGAACGGAAAGGATAAGAAAACGAGTGCCAACCTAGCGCACGTTCGACCTTCGGATGGCCAACAGCAAACGTTGCAGGAGCACCTTGAGGGCGTAGCGAAGCTCTCGCGTGGGTTTGCCTCGAAGATAGGGTTAGACCATTCGGGTGAATTAATTGGGCTAGTCCATGACTTGGGTAAATATAGCCAGGCATTTCAGAACTACTTGAAGTCTGCCGTTGATCTTTTGAAT
The DNA here is from genome assembly GCA_003154095.1 of Myxococcales bacterium. Classification (GTDB taxonomy): domain Bacteria; phylum Myxococcota_A; class Polyangia; order Polyangiales; family Polyangiaceae; genus FEN-1139. The sequence goes on from PMCK01000473.1 coordinate 4,222, forward strand.
CCAGACGACGACGAAGAGTTTGTCAATGCGAAGGGATTGAAAGGAAAAATCGACCACTCCACGGCGGGGGCTCAGCTTGCCTGGCGAGAACTTTCTAAACAGGGTAAATTCGGCGAGATCGCCGGGCAGATCCTTTCGTTGTGCATTGCATCCCATCATTCCGGGTTAATCGATTGTTTAACTTTAGACGTTGCGCGACCCGTCGAAGACGGCTTCACACGTCGCATCAATAAAGTTGAAGAGAAGGCGCATTTTGAAGAAGCACTAACTAGAGCCGATGCTTCGATCCTGGCGCGCGCCTACGAAATTGTTTCACGCGAGGAGCTCTTAGAGTCATTAAAATCGGTCATACGGCGTATCATCATATGTTCGCCGGAGCGCAGTGATAAGAGCGTGGTGGCTCAATTTCACATCGGTCTTCTGGTCCGATTACTGTTCAGTTGCTTGATTGATGGGGACCGAATCAACAGCGCGGACTTCGAGAAGCCGTGGGCCGCGCGCTCAAGACTTCGAGGCGAATATGTGCCTTGGAACGTCCTGATTGAACGACTCGATGCGCATTTGGCTTCGCTCAAGCCTCGTCATGCGATCGACGAGATCCGAAATAATATTTCGCGTCATTGTTTCGCCGCAGCAACGCGCGACAAGGGCCTATTTACGTTATCGGTGCCCACCGGCGGCGGCAAGACGCTTGCTAGTCTTCGTTTCGCCCTATGTCATGCGAATCGACATGCAATGGATAGGGTTGTGTACGTAATACCCTTCACGTCGATTATTGATCAGAATGCGGACGTGGTTCGGGATATTCTAGAACCTCCGGGCAGACCGGAGGGTAGCGTTCAGATTGTACTCGAACACCACTCCAATCTTACGCCCGAACAACAAAGCTGGCGCGACAAGTTACTTACGGACAACTGGGATGCACCTGTGGTTTACACCACTAGCGTCCAGTTTCTTGAAGCCCTATTTGGTGCTGGGACCCGCGGGGCACGGCGAATGCACCAGCTGGCGAACGCTGTAATCGTTTTTGACGAAATTCAGACACTACCTATTAGGTGCGTCCATTTGTTTAACAATGCAGTCAACTTTCTTGTTGAACAGTGTGGTAGCACCGTCATCCTATGCACAGCTACACAACCGCTATTGGATAACGTAGATCGGAAAAAAGGCGCCATCGCTCTGACGGATAGTTCAGAGATAATGCCTAACGTTCAGTCGCTTTTTGACTCCCTGAAACGCGTGAGTGTGACAGACAGTCGCAAGCCGGGTGGGTGGGCGGCAACGGAAATTGCTGACCTGGCCCAAGAACAGTCTCGAGATTCCGGCAGCTGCCTAGTTGTAGTGAATACGAAGAAAATGGCAAAGGCCATATATCTCGCGCTGGCACCAACCAACGAATCGCCCTTGTTCCACTTGAGCACGAGTATGTGCCCAGCGCATCGACGCAAAATCTTGGCGGAAGTGCGCGCCAGGTTGGCCAGCGGCGACAGAGTTCGTTGTGTGAGCACTCAATTGATTGAGGCTGGTGTTGATGTGGATTTCGGCTCGGTGATTAGATGTCTGGCGGGGCTAGATTCCATTGCGCAAGCAGCAGGACGCTGCAACCGGAACGGACTGCGTGCCAAGGGAATCGTTTCGGTTGTCAATCCCGCACCAGAATCAGAAAACTTGCGTAGCCTCACAGATATTACCATTGGACGGGACATCGCAGAACGAATTATTGATGAGTACCTTCAACGACCTGGGAAATTCGACGACGATCTAATCGGTCCTAAAGCGATGACATCATACTACGAGTATTATTTCTTTCGTCGAACGGAGGACATGGCGTACAAAGTGTCATCTGATCGAATCGGGAGGGATGACACGCTGCTTAACTTGCTCTCGAGAAATTCGTTGGCTGAAGTCGACTACTGCAGAAGCAAGCAGCAGAAGCCCGAGATATATCTCCGTCAGTCGTTTATGACAGCCGCCAAAGCATTTCAGGCCATCGACGCACCTACGCAGGGCGTGATTGTGCCATATGGCATTCAGGGACGTGAAATAGTCAATGAACTATGCGCGGTGCCTGAATTGGAACAGCAATATGAGCTACTGCGTCGAGCGCAGCAATTCACGGTGAATGTCTTTCCGAATGTGCTTAAGAAGCTGATTGAATCGGACGCCCTCAATGAAGTCCAAGAGGACTCGGGCATCTACTATTTGAATGAACGCTACTACAGCGAGGAGTTCGGCCTAGCCACTGAACCAGTCGCTGACGAGGAGCTGGCCTATGTATGACACACCCAAAAACACCATCCAATTCAGAGTGTGGGGACGGTACGCGCTCTTCACCGACCCCTTAACAAAAATTGGAGGTGAAAAGTGCTCATACCACATTCCGACTTACGAGGCCCTAAAGGGAGTAACGAAATCAATTTATTGGAAGCCGACCATTGTTTGGGTCGTGGACAAGGTGCGTGTGATGAAACGTATTCAGACTCAAACCAAGGGCACAAAGCCTCTGGAGTTTAGTGGTGGCAACACCTTGGCGATCTATACATTCCTTTCCGAAGTGGAATACCAAGTGCAAGCACACTTTGAGTGGAACAAGCACCAACCAAACCTCAAAGCCGACCGGATTGACGGGAAACACTTCGCCTTGGCGCAGCGGATGCTTGAACGCGGTGGGCGACAGGATATTTTTCTCGGTACTCGGGATTGTCAGGGGTATGTTGAGCCTTGCGAGTTTGGCTCTGGACCGAGTCACTATGACGATCTCGATGAGCTTTCATTCGGATTGGTGTTTCATGGATTTGACTACCCTGAGGAAACAGGAATTGCAAAGCTTGAAGCACGCTTCTGCCGACCAGTAATGTTCAACGGAACCATAACATTTGAGCGACCTGAAGATTGTTCCACTAGGAAATTTGTAAGAGACATGACCGCAAAGCAATTTGGTCTTGGAACTACCGTGGAACCCGTTGACGTGGTCGCTACAGAATGGGAGGCATGAGATGGGCTGGGTGCAGAAACTTTATGAGACCTTCGAAAAATGCGCGGACAACCCAGAATTGCCGGATTCCTATGCCCTGTTGCCAGTAGCGCACACGACCCAACAAGCCAATATCGAAATCGTAATCGATGGAGAGGGGCACTTCAGACGCGCGTCGCTGGTTCCCAAAGAGGAACAATCCACATTGATTCCGTGTACGGTGGACTCTGGAGGAAGGGCCGGGAAAAAACCTGTAAATCACCCGCTGTGCGACAAGCTCCAGTACGTTGCTGGGGATTTTATCACTTTTGGAGGTGAGGTGACGTCAGGTTTCGCTAAGGATCCTCGGGAACCGCACAAGAACTATCTAGCGATGCTAGCGTCCTGGGGCGAAGAATCGTCGTTTGGTCACCCTAAATTAACAGCCATTCTAAAATATGTACGCCAAGGACAAGTAGTTCAGGATCTTGTGCGAGCTCAGCTGCTGCCCGTAGACTCAATATCAAACGGCCAGCCCCGGTTGCTTAAGGAATGGTTGGGAGAAAGGGCCCAAATGCCTGCCATTTTTAAGGCCATTGCCAGCGGAAATCCGGAGGATGCTTTTGTGCGTTGGCGAGTCGAGGCGCCAGGAAGTCTCGCAACAGGTACTTGGGAAGACCGAGCATTGATTAGCGCGTGGATTGAGCATTGTACCAGCTTGCAGTCACTATACGGACTGTGCATGGTGACGGGAGAGCCTAATGCGGCGCTCGCTGAACAACATCAGGCCAGACTTCGCCATGGCGCCGATAAGGCTAAATTGGTTTCATCGAACGACACTAACGGCTACACATTTCGCGGGCGGTTCACCGACGCAGTTCAGGCGGCGGGAATTGGATATGTCGTGACCCAGAAGGCCCACAACGCCCTACGGTGGCTCATTGCTAGAAAGCAGTCATTCAGGGCTGGGGATCAGGTGTTCGTGTCGTGGGCCGCTGGTGGAAACCGAGTACCGGACCCGTGGCAAAACACAATGGATCTTTTTGACTTAGTAGGAAACACAGAGCCACAAGCTGACGAAAAGGCGGACCTCCCAATTGGTGACGTGGGGCAGGCTTACGCGCGCCGACTCAGTCGCGCCATTGCCGGATATCGCTCCAACGTTGACGACTGCGAGGATATCATGATTATGGGATTGGATTCGGCCACTCAGGGTCGAATGGCAATTACCTATTATCGCGAGCTTAAGTCTTCTGAGTTTCTACATCGCTTAGAGTCATGGCACGAAAAGTATGCTTGGAATCACAATCTGGACGAACCGACAGATCTTGTTTGGGCACCGGCTCCGAAGCAAATTGCAGAAGCGGCATACGGAAGGAAGACAGAAGGAAAGAACGGTGAGAAGCTTCTTAAGTCGACGGTAGAACGATTGCTTCCCTGCATTATTGACGCGCAGGAAGTGCCCCGCGATCTCGTCGATTCATGCGTACGGAGAGCAGTCAATCGACTTGGCTTTGATCGAGACATTAGGAAAAAGGACGAGTCGCAATGGCGGAAATGCATAGGGATTGCGTGTGCGCTCTATAACGGGTTCTACAAGGAAAGGAATTACCAAATGACGCTTGAGGAAACCAGAATGACTCGGGAATANNGCCTGCTGGCCATAGCCGAGCATATCGAGAGTAGAGCTCTTTATTTGGCTGACGAGAAGCGTGACACAACCGCCGCGAGACTTATGCAGCGCTTTGCGGACAGACCATACTCGACGTGGCGAACCATTGAATTGGCGCTAAGTCCTTACAAGGCCCGATTACGAACTTCCAGGGGACCATTTCTTTGGGAAATGGAGAGTCTCCTGGACAGCGTTGTGCAGTCATTTTCGGGCCAAGGCGCAGAGTCCTTCACAAATGATCGTCCGTTGTCCGGCGAGTTCTTGTTGGGATACCACTGCCAGCGGAAAACCCTGAAGCAACATCACAAATCGACTGATCAAGCATCGTCTGAAACCATCGGAATTACTGACGGAGAGAGCTGACTATGACCAATCTGAACAACAAAATTGACTTCGCACTCGTGTTTCGCGTTCGGAATGCAAATCCCAATGGCGATCCGTTGAATGGTAATCGCCCGCGTACAGACTATTCAGGTCTAGGGGAAGTCACGGATGTATGCATCAAGCGGAAATTGAGAGACCGGCTGCTTGAGCGGTTTCGTGGACTCCCAGAATCGGAGCGAAAGGGACAAGGTATTTTTGTACAATCCGATGATCGAAAAGACGACGATGCGAAGAGCCTGAAGGAGCGCGCTGAAAAGTTCTTGGGTAACAAGCTGGGTGGACACGAGACTGCCGCGCGGGCTTGTGAGACTTGGATTGATGTCAGGGCATTTGGGCAACTATTCGCGTATGCCAGCAAAAAGAGCGCCAAGAAGGGCGAAGACAACGAATCTGATACGGGAGTATCAATAGGCATTCGAGGGCCGGTCACGATTCATTCAGCCTTCAGCGTTGATCCGGTCAGCATTACCAGTACTCAGATCACGAAGAGCGTAAGCGGTGAAGGAGACGGGTCAAAACGTTCATCCGACACAATGGGAATGAAACATCGCGTGGACGCGGGCATTTATGTAACGTACGGGAGCATGAATCCTCAATTGGCTGAGCGTACAGGGTTCAGTGATGCGGATGCCGAAGTTATAAAGGGTGTACTTCCGAAGATATTTGAGAACGACGCGTCTTCGGCGCGCCCGGAAGGGAGCATGGAGGTTCTAAAGGTCGTATGGTGGAAGCACAATAGCAAGGCAGGCCAGTACTCGTCTGCAAAGGTACATCGGTCCGTCTTCGTGAAACCCGACGGTGAAATTGACGTTTCCGACCTCGAAGGTCTTAAGCCCGAGATAATTAGCGGCTTTTGAGATGTCACTAAACGAACGAATGGCCATCTTTCGCGGCCGCGAGGAGTGGCCCGCCACGGCCGACCTCCTTGCGTCAATCACGGATTCACAACAGGGAGTGGGATGTGCCGGGTGCTTGCGCCTGCGGGATGCCTCCTCAACATGGTCAAGGAAAATCCTAAGGAGGTCGCGACCTGACCCGGATTGAACGTTGTCCCAATGCGTGACGAAGACCTAATCCCTCTTTCGGCACTGCAGCACTTGGCGTTCTGTGAGCGCCAATGTGCGTTGATCCATGTTGAGCGCGAGTGGGCGGAGAATCGTCTGACGGCCGAAGGTCGCACGCTGCACGANNGTCGAGGTCGTCAAGACGGCGGAGGAGCCTGACAATGCCTCGTTCTTGCGGCTCAAGGGTCAATGGGAATTGCATCCCGTGGAGTTCAAGCGAGGCAAGCCCAAGAAGCACGACGCTGATCGGGTCCAAGTCTGCGCCCAAGCGTTGTGCCTGGAAGAAATGACCGGTTCCACGATTCAGTCCGGTTCCCTGTTCTACGGTGAGATTCGTCGGCGAGAGCAGGTGGATTTTGAGCCGTCGCTCAGAGCCAAAACGGAGGCCATGGCGACACGGTTGCGGCAGATCATCGTGGAACAGTTGCTGCCGGGGCCTGTGTACAAGCGCCATTGTCGCGCCTGCTCGCTCATCGAAGTCTGCCAGCCGCGCTCGCAAAATGGCGCCAAGGCGCAGGCCTACCGAAAGGAGCTGCTCGGATGAAGCACATCCAGAATACGCTTTATGTAACGCAGGACGGCGCCTTCGTTCACAAGGACGGGGAATCAATCATTATTCATCACGAGCACAAGAAAATTGCCCAATTCCCGATGCACGCAATCGGTGAAATTGTGTGTTTTGGTTTTGGCGTCACGGTATCGGCGCCGCTTACCGAGCATTGCGCTGGTGCGGGAGTCACGGTCACATACCTCAACGGGAACGGACGCTTTTTGGCTCGAATGGTGGGACCCATGCACGGCAATGTGCTGCTGCGGCGTCGACAGTACCGCGACGCTGACGACAAACTCAGGTCGTTAGATATTGCAAGGTGTTGTATTGCCGCCAAGGTCAGCAATCAAAGGAATGTCCTGTTGCGATTCCTGCGCAATCACGCCGACGCCGAGGGGGCTGCCGATGTCGAGTCCGCAATCGAAAAGATGGCTGCCGTTCAGAGGCGTATCGAGAATGCGGGTTGTCATGATTCGCTGCGAGGCATCGAAGGAGATTCAGCGGAAACGTACTTTTCCGTGCTCAATTACCTAATTCGCGTACCGGACCTCGAGCTCAAATTCGATGGCCGCAATCGGCGCCCGCCGCTGGATAGAGTCAACGCACTTATGTCGTTTGCCTATTCGATATTGGCGCTTGATATGCGCTCGGCCCTAGAAAGCGTAGGACTCGACCCGTACGTGGGATTTCTCCACGTGGAGCGGCCTGGGCGCCCAAGCTTAGCGCTGGATATGGCAGAGGAATTCCGGGCGCCATTCGCAGACCGCCTGGTGCTGTCTTTAGTCAACTTGAAGCAAGTTGCCCCTGATGATTTCACGGTCCAGGCATCGGGCGAAGTGGAAATGAAACCCGATACACGTAAGTTGTTTTTGGCGGCATACCAAAAGCGGAAGCGGGAAACCGTACGACACCCATTTCTCGAAGAAGACATGGAAATCGGCCTTGCCTTCCTGGCCCAGGCGCGGTTGCTCGCGCGCCACATACGAGGCGATCTGGACTTTTACCCTGCAATGTTGTGGAGGTAGTGATGTTGGTTCTCGTAAGCTACGACGTCAGCACTACAGACTCAGCCGGCAAAAGGAGACTGCACAGCGTTGCAAAAGCTTGCAAAGACTTCGGCAACCGCGTGCAAAATTCCGTCTTCGAATGCGATGTAGACCCTGCGCAGTGGGAACGCCTCAAGGTACGCCTACTCGCGCTAATTGAAGAAGCCGACGACAGTCTTCGTTTCTACTTTTTAGGCTCCAATTGGAAGAGCCGAATCGAACATTACGGGGTTCAGAAAGGACCCGACGCCGATGAGCTTCTGCTGATTTAGGCTATTTCGCTAACCCCAAGCTCCGGCGGATTCCCCGGGAGGTTAGCGATCTGCAGCAATCGTGCGAGAATCCGACTGATCCTTGACAATCAATCCTCCACCGGCCGCAATGCCGACCAGCGGTACGGAGGTGCTTAGCGTAAACCTTAGACTAATCGCGGTAAATCATGCCCCAATGGTGTGCCGCTGTCGCTCGCCGCGCGCGGGCGTGAGTTGAAACAGCGGCACTGGCAACAAACTTTGCGGGTACGATGTCGCTCGCCGCGCGCGGGCGTGAGTTGAAACGACGGGCTTTGGGATAGTGATCCGCGCTCCCAT
>PMCK01000105.1 GCA_003154095.1 Myxococcales bacterium
TGGAACAATAACGGCGACTTCATCGGCCGTATTGGCCTGCAATGGAACGACACCAAGACATACGACCAGTACGGAACCATAGCCGCACAATTCTCCTATACGAAGAGCGGAACTGCCGGCGGCTATTCATATATCGGAATCTATGGGTGGTCGACTAACCCGTGTGTCGAGTATTATATCATCGACGATTCTTTCGGCACGTTCCCGTTTAATGCTTATGGCATGACCCAAAAGGGAACCGCCACGATTGACGGCGAAGTTTACAAGTTGTTCTCAGGCACCACAACCGGCACCGGTGGCTCAAGGTGCGGCAGCGTCTCAAGTTGGTCGCAATTTTGGAGTGTCCGACAGAAGGCTCGCCAGTGCGGGACAATATCCATTACCGAACACTTCAACGCGTGGAAGACCGCCGGCATGACACTCGGGAAGATGGACGAGGCCCAAATCCTTGTGGAAGTAGGGGGCGGGTCTGGAAGCGTAAACTTCTCGACCGCAAACGTGACGACGACCCAATGAGCTAGTTTCCCTCGAGCGCCGGGCCTTCGGTCCCCACGGGACCGAAGCGGCAGAATTGCGCGTCGCCTGTGACCGACAGGGTCGCGCGCGCTGGCGCTGATGCGTGCAAACACGGAGCACAAGACGGCGACCTAGACTCCGGCTTCGCTAACGGCTTTGGCGAACTCCTATCGGGCTGCGCGAGCAGGCTCCGCAGTTTATTGCCGCGGCGATTCGCAATCGCAATGCTGCGTTTGCACTGTTCATCACGACGTACGAAGAGATTCGATCTGCAGTTGCTTATCTTCGCCGCCAAGTAGTTGACGCAGCGAGTATCACTCAGACGCTCTACACACGGCGCGGACCTAGAATGAAGAAGCCCGTGCAGGATTGGCAAATGTGCGAACCATACCAGAAATGTGAACCTCGACTATCGTTTGCGGGCTTTGGGCTTATCGCGCGCCCGCAGCTGCCGTAACCATAGTGACCCCTATGGTATTGATGCATTGCTTACGAACTTCGTTGATTGTTGCGAGCTGTCTTGGTTGTGCGGCACATCGTGTAAACGGAGCGCAAGCCGGCGCAGCACCGCAATCCCCACGTACAACATCGGTGGCTGCGGCAGTTTCTGGCCGCCAATTTAGGCTGGAGCCGGTTATCGTATCGATTGATCTGCCAACGAGTTGGCACCTGGCGCTATCCGAGGCTGATCACGTCATTCTGGCCAAAGTGGCGCAACCTGGGGCTGCGCTCAATCCAACCATCGAGGTGTTCGTCGAACCTAAGCGTGAGCGGTACGACGCTCCAGCCCTGGTTGAAAAGCAAGCTCAACGAGTATTCGGTCATTTGGATGCCCCTGTCACCGTCCCTTTCGACTGGAGCGAGGCCGAACTTAATTCCAACGGGCTCTCTGGCAACGGGACATTGAGCGTTAGCGGAAAGTCCTATGAACTTCGCTGGCACTACTACGACGCGTCGACGGCTACTCAACATTTGGTGATAGCTTCACTCTGCGCGCAGCAAGGGCGCCTTGCTTGTGAACGGGAGTTCGAACAGATGGCGGGGTCGTTCGAGAAGAGCGCGAACGCAGCGAACCGCGCCGCTATGCATGAGACTCTCCAACCTCCAGGCTCCTAAATCGCGCGGTGACGGTTCATTTGGCTTGTGGCATCGTGCCAGAAGGGCTCCCAGCGTAGCTATCGGGCGTCCCCCGCGCTCGGCGCGCCTCCACTTGCACGAACCCGAGATTACTGCAACGATTGAGGTTATGGGCTGGCTTGAACAAAACTTCACGGTGTGCGAGCGGTGAGGGCAGGACGTTGTAAGTTGATTGCAACATTGGGAGCCATCGGCGGGATTGGTTGGATTGTGATCGGCTGCCAGCACGAACCCAAACAACGCCCCGCCCCGGCGGCAACGGTCGCTCAGGCCGTGACCGTTGTGCACAACCTTACCGATCCACTGAATGCTGATCGCCCGATCGAATTCGATACGTCGCCTCGGGCTTCGTCCGCCAACTGGGTGACTGCGCGCCCCGGATTTCAGTATTCACATTCGAGCGCTCAGCGCGGCGGCGTCAACCCTTGCGCACCGCAAAAGGTCGATGCCAGCGACTTTTACGACTGGACGCCGCTCACCAAAGGTCGGTTCATCGCGCCGCGCGAGGGCGCTTTCAACGCTGCTGGGCATTTCGACCTCATACTGCATTTTCACGGCGACGATCCGGCGCTAAGAGAGCTCGTGCACAGTAAGCAAAAGTTCGTCCTTTATTCGGTGACCCTCGACCCGAGTCAAAGTTACGGCACGCTTTTCACGGGAACCGATCTGTTTAACTCGATCGTGCTGCAAATCGAGCGTTCTCTCAGTAAGAGCCGCGGTAGCGAGACGCATGTCGGGCACATCGCGCTCAGCGCCTGGAGCGCTGGGTTCACTGGTATATCCGCGATCTTGGCCCGGCCCGAGGCCAAGCGCGTCAACGCTGTGGTGTCGATCGACGGGATTAACACGCCACGCCAAGCGGCTCAACTCAAGGCTCAGTTGCAACCGTACGTCGATTACGCGCGCCGTTCTGCCGCGGGCGAGTGTTTCATGTTCATCACACATTCCTCGATTGACCCGCAGAATTTCGCTTCAACCACCGAGTCTGCGCATTACCTAATCGCCGCCCTCGAAGGACGGCCGCAAGCGGTACGGCGCAACGACGCTCTCGGCCTGGAATTGATCGAGTTCTTTTCACGCGGCAATTTTCACGTGCGCGGCTACGCTGGCAACGACAAAGCCGATCACTGTGCACAACTGGCTCTGCTGCGCGACGCATACACGGCGCTGGGCCAACTATGGCATTCAACAGCGGGCGGCGAACTGCGTCCGAACTAGGGACAAACCGCGCAAGCGCGAATCCAAGGCGACGTCGTGGGTGCGATGGTTCACTGGCGTCGCTACTCGATGCGGACCTGTATGCCGACACCAGCACCGATATTGCGTGCCCCTTCTGGATGATTGATTCCGGGCATGAGCACCATGGTCTTCAGATCGAGCGCGCGTGTGATCGAATAACCAAGGCCGAAGCCTAGTGACCAATCGGTGCGATCGAAGTTTCCCTGATGATACAATCGAACACCTGTCATTGGGCCAAGCCAAAGATCCCTCGTGGCCTGAATCCAGACGTCGAGCGGCACGCTGACCGCCAGCCGCGTCGGATCATACAAGACGACGGGGACGTAGACGCCGGTATCAAGCCTGACACGGTGCCCCAAATGAAAGGCCAATGGCAGTCCAAACATCATGCCGAAACGCGAGTTGTCCTCGATCGGCAATACTGCACGCCCTTCTAAACCGACCTCGGCCACGTCACCGTCGACGAGCGCGCCGCGGATGCGAAACTCGGGATTCGCAACGACATTGTTATTTGTCCCAAATGTCTGGCGATCGAAGAGCCGTCCGTATTCGTCCGCTCTGGTAGCGCGCCCATCGTTGCCGAAACGAAAACCCGTACGCAGGCCAATCTCGAGATGCCGGGTGATGCCAACGGCTCCCTCCAGATTCAAGCCAACGCCAGTCGGTGGACTTGGCGCATCGAGATGTCCGATACCCAGTCCAAAATCGAAGGCCCAATCGTGACGNNACCAACCAGTTTCCTTGGGATCCCATATCCCTATACTTACAGTTTGACGCCAAGAACTGAAGTCATCGGGGAAAATCAAAATCGTTTTATCCCGGGCGGCCATCCGTGCACTCGTGAAAGCAGGCCAATACGAATGGTCCAGCGAGTGGATGGCTTTCTTCTTGTCACATCGGCGCGGAAGCACGCGGCGAATCGAGTTGGCGGGCCCCCGCACGTTCCCGTGCCGCCGCGCCCAAAAAGGCCGCGGAGGGAACTCGCGATGAAGCGAGGCGCCCTGGGCGGGCAATATCTTGCGACCCAAAATGACGCGATTTGCTTCAATCGTCCGATTCGATTCGGTCGGTGTGCGATGTGTGCCGCTATTGGTCAGGGCCGATATGGAAGCGCTGCTTGCCATCGGCCAAATTGAGCGCATAGACGGTCGACCAGGTCGAAAAGTACACAGTGTCAGGGCAAATGGAAATGCCCTGTAGTGAGCGATGCTTGTAAAGCTCGACGTCCCATAGTCGCCGCCCGCTCGCGGCTTCGAGTGCGGCTACCCGGAATCCTTCATTCGAATCTTGCATCTCGTACGGCATCACCAAGCGGCCTGCGACGTAAGCTGCTTTCTGCGTAGTCACGTTGATTGTAGTGCGGAGCGGCTCAACGCCGGGAACGACGCCTTTCCAAAGCACCTTCTTTTTCGAAACAGCGGCTACCGTTGCAACGCTGGTTCCCTGGCTCGGCGAGCCGTACAAAAATGCGATATTACCTTCGCTGGGAACTAGGGCTCGATGGGCAGATAGGCCTTCAATAGAGTGCAAACCCGGTAGGCCCAGCTTTTCGAGCTCCCACCAGCCAATGATGCGATAGCCTGGAGCCTTGTCGTCGTCGTTCGAATACACGTCGCGGCAGCGTGTGTCCTTGCGTAGGCTTTGCTTTGCGCCAGAAACCAGAGCGAAGCCCGTGACGCTCTCGTCTTTTGCCGTCACCACCGCTTGGCCATCTATTTCGCAAATGCGCTCTGCACGATCGGAAATGAGGGATGTCCACGCCGGATTTCCGGACACGAGTTCGTACGCCTGAACCTTGCCGAGCTGATCGACACTAATCACCTTGTCGCCGACGATCGCGCGCACAGCATACGACTCCAGTTGATCCTCGGTCAGGATCTCGGTGGTCCAGAGTTTGGCCCCTGTTTTACCGTCGAACGCACATATGAAAGATTGCTCGCTTGTACCCTGCAGCGAACATTTCCCGACGATGTCCACATGGCCATCGCGATTGACATCAGCGAGCATCGGACGGTCGAAAAAACCGATGCGAGACGCCATGCTCGCGCCTATCGACAGCGGGCTGCTTGGCGGCGCGTCAGTGGTTTTCGTCCTCACACTTAGGTTGGTAATGAGAGCAACCGCGCCACTGATGAGCACGCCTAGGCCGACTAACGCAAAAGTCAGAAAGACTGGCTTCACGTTCGAATTCGGAATGTAGACTGTTGGAACTTGATCGCTCCGAGGCGACACGGGCGCTTTGTCCCGCTCGATCAGGCTGGTCAGATCGCAATAAGTACACGTGACTTGAGTTTGCCCGGGGCTGACGGTTAGCGGTGCGCCACAGCGGGGGCAGTTAGGCTCGACTACCTTCATGGTACCTTCAGTTGCATGCGCGCTGAATGCTTCATCGCCCAGCTAGTCTGAAGAACCATCGCGCAAGAATCAAGTGACCTGTCGGAACCAGCGCGAGGTCGATTTCCGTACCGCCGCCTCTGCGTTGCGCGGCTGAATTGTCCGCGGACCTGATCGGCGAATTCCGAGCTCTCGCATTGCATTTTACCTTGCTACCGAGTTCTTGACAGCATACCTTCACTGCGTGGACGCCACGGTCGACACTCACGCAGGTCAAGCCTCCTATACGCCGGCTGTGCTGCGAATTTACGATCTATTCGTGCTCGGCTTTTCAAGTAGCTACGCGTGGCGTTGCCCGTCAAGGCAGCTGCTGGAGCATTATCAACGGCACATTACGTCGAAGCATCTCGATGTCGGCGTCGGCACGGGCTGGTTTTTGGACCGTTGTCACGGAAAAGGTGAATTGCTCCCAGCGGGGCGGAAATGGTTTACAATGCCGGGCACAGAACCGTTTCCGCTCTTCAGGGGAAAATTGCCGGTCCGTCCGCAACGGATCTGAACGGCGAACGCGGCTGAGAAACGGAATTAGACTGTGCTGCCATTCTTACAGCTGGTATGATTCATGCTGTTGCTTCTTAATCAATTCACTCCCGGAGCAGCCATGGATTCATTTCGTATTGGACTTCCGCGCGCAAAGTCATTGTTTGCCGCCACTATGCTGGCTTGGTGCGTGGGTGCCTGCGGAGATGGTGAACCGAACAGCGTGAGCATGGCGGTCGGCGGTTCGAGCAACTCCTCGAACGACAATGTAGGCACGGGTGGCAGTTCAATGACTCTGAAGTACCCTACGGCCGACGAAGGGGTGTTTCCTCAGGATCGCATCCTTCAAGTTGAAGTATCGTTGCCTGAAGGAGCTTGGGAAGCGCTCATCGCGAACGCGCAGCAAGAGGAGTATACGAGTGCCGAAGTCACCATCGACGGGCAGCCAATCGGCACCATTGGTCTGCGATTCAAGGGCGAATACTCGCTCTGGTCGTGCGTCGATGCCACCGGCAAACTCATCTGCGACAAACTCTCGCTAAAGATGAAGTTTACCGAGTACGATCCGGAGAAGCGCTTCTACGGGCTCAAGAGGCTCAACTTCAACAACCTAGTCGATGAAGGCTCGATCGTTCGTGAGCCCATCGCCTACCGCCTGTATCGCGACATGGGCATCATTGCGCCCCGGACCGGCTACGCCGTCGTCAAGGTCAACGGCGAGTCTCAGGGACTATATACCGTGGTCGAGGAGGTCGATGGCCGCTTCACGGATGACCGATTTGTAAAGGGCGACGGCAACCTGTTCAAAGAGGCGTGGCCCGTGACCACGAGCAGCAGCTATTACTCCGACCATTTGGAGAACAATCAGGAGACCGCAACGTTTGACACATTCCAGTCATTCGCGTCCGAGATGCTCGCAGCGACGGACGCTCAGCTCGTCCAGACGCTCGGCAAATGGATGGATCTCGACTATCTGATGATGTACATGGCGGTTGACTACGCGATTGCCAATTGGGACGGGATCACCACATTTTACTGCGGCAGCTGGGGTTGCACCAATCACAATTTTTACATCTATCAAGAGGAGACCAAACCGAAGTTCTGGCTAATTCCGTGGGACCTCAATGCTACCCTGATGGTCGATCACTGGCTCGGTAACATCCCGCCGTGGGACAAGCTCGACGTAGATTGCGTCAATTACATTCCCGGAAAGGATCCGACCACGTTGACCAGGCCGGCGGGATGCGACCCCATGATCCGTGCGATTGCGCTCAACCGCGACGCCTACCACGTGGCTGTCACGCGGGTACTGAACGAGGGCTTCATTCCGGATAGACTCAACGCGCAGATTGACGAGATCGTGAACCTCGTGACCCCCGCGGTCCAAAACGATCCGTTCTTGTCTACGAGCCGCATGCCAGGCGCCATTTCCTGGACGAAAGGGCAGATTCTCCAGCTGCGAAATAGGCTCGAGGCGGTGGTCGAGTAGGTCCCGACCTATTCGTGATGCTCGATGCAAGCGCATCACATCACTAGGGGGAGGGCGACCTCGTACTCGGACGTTGTCTAAATAGCTTGAAGATATGGTTGCGACTAGGCCCGTTCGGGTGCTGTACTGCGCCCATGGCGATCGTTCTTTATCACCACCCGTACACGCGTGCTGCCAATGTTGTCTGGATGCTCGAGGAGGTGGGGGTTCCCTACCAGCTGAAGTACTTGGATCTGCAAGCGGGCGAGCACAAGCGCCCCGAGATCATGGCACTGAACCCGATGGGCAAAGTGCCCATTTTACAAGATGATAAGGCTACGGTGACGGAATCAGCCGCCATTGGTCTGTACCTGGCGGATCGCTACGCACTTGGAAAACTCGCGCCAGCACTGGACAACCCCGACCGCGGTACTTATTTGCGTTGGAGTGTGTTCGCACCTTCAGTCATCGAACCCGGGTCCATGGCGAAGGCCGCGAATTGGACGTTCCGCGAAAGCAACGCAGGTTTTGGCAACTACGAGTCGATGATCGGCTGCATGCAAAGCGCCATTGGCGGTCGCAAATGGTTGCTAGGCGAGCAATTCTCAATGGCAGACGCCATCTTCGGCGGAACCGTGAGCTACATGCTCCGCTTTAAGCTGCTCGAACCTTTGCCCGAGTTCACGAGCTACAGCGAACGCATAGAGCAGCGCCCAGCGCGGCAGCGCGCCAATGCTATCAACGCCAAGGTTGCTGAAGAGCATGGATTGGGGCGGTAAAGCAGACCGCTCTCAGAACCCACATTGTTTCATCTACGCGCCCTGACTATTCTGGCGCTGCGGCACGGAAACGTGAATCAACGCGCCCAAAGTTGTCAACGGCTCAGCGACAATTCTACACCCAGTAGACACGCACGAGTCGAATCCGCCGGGTCATTGTCTGATTCGCAGTCAACTCAAGGTTCGGCACACCCGTCGCTTACGGTTGTCACATGCTAAACGGAGTTTCACATTGCTCCTTTTTGACCCTGCAAGGTGCTCGATCTGGCTCCCGACCTAGCGCCGCGCTCCTGGCAGGGATACGCGGCGCACGACCATTGGTAGGTGCACGTAGTTTCCACGTACACCTTCGACTGCTGAACATGCGCAGAGTAATAATTGTCACTAACTTTGTCTTCATTCCGAGCGATCCGTCGCAGTGAAGAACACTTTGTTTGTGTGCATTTCGAGTTTGCACGAATTGCGCAGATTCTCGTGGCGACTGGTACACGTGCAATTCAGCTGCAGGCGTAACGACCCACCGCATGATCGCCCGGAGTCGACGGCTGATTGCGAATGAAGTAATCTAAGAGTTGGTGCAAGCCCTCGACCTCACCGTTCCATCGAAGCTGAGGGAACCCGTAACGAATCAAACGCCTACGTTGCAGGTTGGGCGCTACTCCATCTTCGGGCCCCTGGCAGCCGGAGGCATGGCAACCGTGCATCTGGCAAAGCTCGTCGGGTCAGCGGGTTTTTCTCGGGTGGTAGCTGTCAAGCGAATGCACCGCGATCTCTTGCTCGATCCCGAGTTCAAGGAGATGTTCTTGGACGAGGCGAGGCTTGCAGCTCGCATTTCGCACCCGAACGTCGTCCAGGTACTCGACGTCATCTCGCATGAAAATGAACTCGTCATCGTCATGGATTACGTGCACGGCTCGGCACTGCACGTTTTGATGCGGACGGCGAAGGAAGCCAATCAACTCATATCCGTCAAGATCGGCTGCGCCGTCATTGCCGAGGCATTGCACGGCCTTCACGCGGCACACGAAGCGCACGATGAAAGGGGAGCCCCGCTCGATATCGTGCATCGTGACGTATCGCCCCAGAACATTCTCGTTGGCACAGACGGCGTAGCACGCGTTCTCGATTTCGGAATCGCCAAGGCCATCTACGGCCATCATCAAACCAGCCCGGGAACGCTCAAAGGCAAACTCGCATACATGGCTCCGGAAGTGATCCGTGGCGCAGAGATCACGCGCCAAGCCGACGTGTTCTCGGCCGGTGTCACGTTTTGGGAGGTACTCACCGGCAAGCGGCTATTTGGCGATCCCAACGACGAGGCGCGCAAGTTGTGCATCCTTACTGGGAATTACCCCTCGGCTCGTCAAGTAAACCCGAAAGTGTCGGCGGCGCTGGATTTGATCGTCAAGAAGGCATTGGAAGTCGACACGCGCTTTAGGTACCGAACTGCACTCGAGTTCGCTATCGACATCGAGCGTGCGATATCCGTCGCGTCCCATCGCGTCGTCAGCGAGTGGGTGCGTCGGCTCGTGCCAGGTACACTCGAGCAGCGCGCGCAGCTGATTCAAGAGATTGAAACGTGCGATACGCCGCGGCCGCCCTCGATTGTACCGCCCGGGCCCACGCTGCCCACCGCTTCAGAGGCTGGCGTTAACCACAGTGGAATCGAATCACGACGCGTATTCGCGCCAGCTCCCCGCAGGCCGACTCACCAGGTCGCCCTGGGAATCGCTGGTGTGATTCTGGCAATCGTCGCCGTCACGTACGCGGCGATGCGTCCGCGGCCCGCGGCTCGAGATGCGAGCGCTGTAATTGGGGCGAGCCCCGTCCCAAGCTCGATACCCAGTGCTTCGGCTGGAGTTGCAAAAAACGGAGTACGGCAAGACCCGGGGCCGACGGCCTCGGTGGCCCAATGGCAAAGCGCCTCCAGTGCCGATGTTCGGCCGGCGCCACTCGCCGAAAAGGCTTCTGGGACTCAACCTCCGTCGAAGCGTGCCGTCATACAGCGTCGAACTCCTTCGCACTCGAGCGCACATGTCAAACCGTACTTGCCAGACAAGCTCTAGCCGGCTCTGCAAGTGGATGTTGCCGTGTCTTTTTCTGGCGTGGTCTCACGTGGCTTCGGCCAGCGACGCTCCCGAAGCTGCCCAGAGCGCGACAGTATCGAACCTCGATTCCGAGTTCGCCCAGGCGGCAGAAGTTTTCAAGGCGGGTGACTTCGGCAAGGCACTTGCGAGTTTCGTCGCGCTGAGTCATCGCACGCAAAGCCCCAATGTGCAGCTTTACATTGGTTATTGCTATGCGCGGCTGAGGCGCCCGAGCGATGCGCATCGCGCATTTTCTTTGGCCCTGGAGCGCATCGAATCATCACGCGACACTCAATACGAGGCAACTCGAAGCGCGGCGCATCAACAGCTCTTGGCGCTAGACCCGCAGCTATCGAAATTGACGATATCACTCGTTCATGCACCCCCAGGCGCCATCGTCAAACTCGATGGCAAAGCTTTGGACCCCTCACAACTGAGTTCGCGGCTAACGATTGAACCGGGTGTGCACGTTGTCGAAGCCGAAGCCCCGGGTGCGCAGGCCATTGTGCAATCCGTAACACTGGAGAAGGGCTACGCCAAAACCGTAGCTCTTGTGTTGCCGACTCATAAAGCCCAAGAAGAGTCGCTTTCCGTGTCGAACTCCCGCACACAAGGAGGACGTTCGGAGTATTCGAGTCTGACAACCCTGGGCTGGGCCGCAGCAGGCATAGGAGTCGTCGGGTTGAGTGTGTTTTCGTTTGCGGGGCTCCGCGCCAAGAGCGTGTACGAAAGCTTGCAAGAGCAATGTAAGAGCCCGTGCTCGGATGCAACGCATCGGCAAAGCGCGGATAGTGGCAGAGCCTGGCAAACGGCGGCGAACGTCGGGCTCTCGGTGGGAATTCTTGGCACGATTTCCGCGGCCACGCTGTTCGTTTTGGGTAGCGCAGACCGCAATGGCCAACGTGCTCTCGCGGGCATTCAGCTGGGTCCCCGGTCTGCGCAATTGTCTTACGAGGGGAGGTTCTAGCGGTGAATCAAATTCGCACCCATCAAGGCCGCGCGCTTTTGGCTCTTGCAGTTGGCGCAATAACGGCAGCGTGTACCTATGATTTCGATCAATTCGTAGCGCCGTCAGCAAGTGCGAACCCGACGGGTAGCGGAGGAACGAGTTCGCCGGGTAGTTCCGTAACCGGTGGTCGCACTTCGAGCGGCGGCGGAGCAAGCACAGTCGGTTCGACGGGGGGAACGTCGAGCGGCACCACGACGGCGGCCTGCACCGGCGCATCGTACAGTGGCATCTGTTGGTACCTCGGAGCGTTCGGTGCCAGCTGCGATCAGGTTTGTGCCACTCACGGACAACCTGCGGCCACGATGGCAAGTTACGTTGGCACCTCGGCTCAAGGAGGAAGCGTCACGGAATGTGCGACACTTCTGAACCTACTCGGTGTCACCCAAACGCCATCCGCGGGAACCCGCTCGGATGGGGTTGGACTTGGGTGTCACCTGTTTCAGAGCGGACCTTGGTGGTTAAGCTCGCCCACCTTCAGTACCAGCGCCAGCTTGACAAATGCGCGCTGCGTGTGCGGCTGCACACAATGAACCGTCGGAACAGTAGGATCGCCGGGATCCGTGAAATGGCTCATTCTTCGACTCTTCCACACGCAACTCCCCATCCTGCCAAGTGTGTACTATTAGTACACGGTTTGTTCGACGTAGTCCTGGATTTTCAGGAAGAACGCGGCAAGCTTGAGTAGTGAATCGGACTGCGGCAGTACACGTCTTCAACTACCTCGATTACCGAGCATATCTGCGTGACTTCTACCAGCAACAGAAGGAAGAAGGACGGTCCTTTTCATTCCGAGCCTTTGCCCAGCGCGCGGGCATTCGTTCATTCAACTTCCTTCAGCTCGTCATGAAAGGTCAGCGAGATCTGAGCGCTGAGATGGCTACACACTTTGCTCGGGGCTGTGGACTCAAGGCGCATGAAGCAGACTACTTCTGTGAGCTGGTTGCGTTCGGGCAGGCGAAAACCAGTGAAGAGCGCAACCGCGCCTATGAGAGGCTGGGGCGATTTCGACAGTTTCGCGCGGCTCACAAGCTCGAGCCTGCGCAAAGCGCTTATCACGGTACTTGGTACATTCCGGCAATTCGCGAATTGGCGGCCCTGCCAGACTTTTGTGACGACCCCAAGTGGATTGCCAGCGCCCTGCGCCCGTCTATCTCACCCGCTCAAGCGCGAGAGGCAGTGGAGACGCTTTGCGAACTCGGGCTGTTGGTGCGTGACCCGAGCGGCAAGCTGCGACAGTCTGAGGCGCTCTTGACGACGGGACCCGGGCCCCTCGGTCACCATGCCGTCAACTACCTTCGGGTGATGATGGAACAAGCCGCACGCGCGCTCGATGATGTCCCTCGCGATGAGCGCGATATTTCGGCGTTGACTCTCTGCGTGAGCGAGCGCTCATTTGAGCAAATCAAGGAAAGAATCGATAGTTTCCGTCAAGAACTGTTGCAGTTGGCCGAGATCGATCGCCCGCGCGACCGCGTCATCCAAATCGGGTTTCAACTTTTTCCGCTTTCGAACGTCATACAGGGTGCAAAATGAAGAACTACGCAATGCTTGGTCTTGTTTCGGGTTCATTGCTTTGGGGTTGTAACGGCACGGAAACGCAGAATCCGGCCTCGGGCAAGCCCTTGGTCGCTTTCGGCAACAGTGGGTGCAAGAAGGAAGTCCTCGCGTCCACGTCGAGCAAACTGAGCTCGTTTAGTCCGGTCGATGCGGGGCCAACCGCGTACGAGGCCGAAGTGGAGGGGCTCAAGTGTGTAGCCTGGGAAATGTCAGGGACCGATCGGGTGAAGATCAACTTGATTAACTTCGAGGAAGCCTGCGGCGCACAGTGGGAGGGAACCGCAAAACTCGACGACTCGGGGCAGCTGCAGCTCGGGCTAGTCAACCCACAGTGTCTGATCGCGCTTTGCGGCTGGTGCATTTACGATTGGTCATTTGACGTGGCAGGCGTCAGAGGATTCAGCCATTTGCCAGTCACGATCACCATCGACACCTGTCCAGGCCAACAGGAGCTCAAGACCTCCTCGGTCGATCTGCCGCTCGACACGCAGCAAAGTGGCATCAAATGCCGCTATGCCAACTTCTTCGCTCTAGGCTGGCAAGCGATGAGCCTTGGCACCTGCGGAGCCGTCGGAATGCCCTGCGAGGGCACGAGCATGTGTTCGAGTCTCGATGCCTCGGCGACCAAGACCTGCCAATCGGACCTCGTCTGCACGAACAACGGCGACACGACTCAGGAGATCTGCGCCAAGCCCTGTGCCAACGACGCGGATTGTGGTTCAGCGGGAGTGCTATCTTGTCAGTCCGGCTTGTGTCGCCCGAAGAATCTTTGGTAGTTTCCGCACGGATCCGTCACGGAACTTGCGTAACGCCTCGTAGGGGATATACTGTTCTTATGTTCAGCATTACCGAGGCTCGCATCCATGCATGACATTGTAATCAAAGAACTTTCTGCGGGTGAGGTGAACTACGAGGAAGCTCCCATCGTGACTGCGGAGGTGGATGGCATCGAGTATCGCGTCGACACCGGTCACGGTTCGGCAGTTGCCATCTCTCAACGTCATCAAGGTACCTGGGACTGGGCGCCAGTAACGGAGGGCCGTTGGGACGGCAGCCGCCTGCGGGCAAAATGCCTGAGCCACGTTGTCAATACGGCTCTTGCTGAAGCCCTCAGCGCGACCATGGGCGAATGCGAAGAACGGGGTGCAATGTGAAGCATACCCGAGCCTCAATCACGAAAGACGCCGCAGCCTCTGCGGGCACCAATGAGCGGCGAGTCTTGTCGCAAAGGGAGCTTGCCAAAGAGAAACGCCACGCGATGTATCAGAGCGCCAAAGAGCGGCGCGCGACCGATCCTCGTTACCTGGCGATGAAGGAAGCCGCCAAGGTACAGCGGCGTGCCGCCTACCAAAAGGTGAAAGACCGCCGGAAAGCTACGGCTGCGGAGGACAAAGCCAAGCGGAAGGCGGAGCACACGGTAGCTTGCACGCGCAGGCGTGAGGAGTCAGACCGCGAGCTCATGAAGCTCGTTACCTGGGTGACTAAGAGGTCGATTCCGCAAAACGATTGAGCTTGTGATGTGCAAACTGCGTCGTCAATGCCCGTCGCCACTCCGTCGAGCGCTCCACGAAAATCGCGGGTGCGCCTTTGCATTCGGAGTCCACAAATTCGGAGGGCCAGCCACTGTCGAGGCGGGTGGCGTGACATATGCCCGATTGGGAGCAATATCTGGAATCGGGCTTCCCCCGAGTCGATGTAGCCAATAAACCCTACCCCGACCCGCCCCGACTTGCATCCGCGGGCGGTAGCCGTAAGATGTTTGATTCCTGAGTCATCGTGGAATTATGAATATTACGCGCCTTTCGCTATGGCTCAAGGGTGATCCCAATCGAGTCATCACCCAATTGTTCCTGCCGGGCGGGCCATCGCAGATCCGCGCGCTCATCGAGCGCGTGCGCACCATTCCCACTACGGTGGTGACTTCGATGCTCGCAGAGCTCGTGGCTGATTACGGACCGCGGCACCAGGACATCAGAGAAACCTTCCGACAGAACTACGCGAGCGCCATCGCCCTGGTCGGCGAGACTCCCGATGCAAGCGAGGAGTACCGCATGTTGCTCGGCGCCTACTTTACCAAGGAGTATTCGCTGGAATCCGCCGCCCTTTTCAACCCGTCCATGGTCCTGCACCCGGATCAGAACGGTGTCGCGTCCGGCTCGGCGCGTTTCATCATGAGCCTGCGGGCATGTGGAGAGGGTCACATCTCGTGCATCGAGTTTCGCACTGGCATTGTCGACGCTAGGCTTCGGGTCACCATTGATCCGCTGACCCGCTTCGCTTTCACGGCACGACCCATGGACGACGTGCTCTACGACAAGCAGAGTTTCTTCCTGAAACTCGTTGAAATGAATGTGCACAACTCATACGTCGAATCCGTCCTTTTCCTACTGGAAGACCAATTCACAATGAGCGAGTTGAATGACGCTATCGAACGGCAGCGACTGCAAGAGAGCGTCGCGCCTTTCAATGAGCTTGCCGACAGTATGCTTTGGCTCGCCCACTCGAACTACGATCTCGAGTTTTCGAGCAATTCGGTCCTGTCCGAGCGCGTCATCTTTCCAGTGAGCGACAATGAGAGTCGTGGCATCGAAGACGCCCGTTTCGTGCGCTTCACGCATCCGAACGGGAGTATCGCGTACTACGCGACTTATTCGGCCTACAACGGCTTTCGCGTGCTGCCTCAGTTCATCGAGACCACCGACTTTCGCCGTTTCAAGATGACCACGTTGAACGGAAAGTACGTACAAAACAAGGGAATGGCGCTGTTTCCGCGCAAGGTCGGCGACCACTTCATGATGGCGGCGCGCCTCGACGGCCAGAACATCTACCTGCTCCGAACCGATAACATCCATTTCTGGAACGACTCGCGCCTCATTTACGAACCGAGGAAACCCTGGGAGATGGTCCAGGTAGGTAACTGCGGCTCTCCGATTGAGACGGATACAGGCTGGATTCTCCTGACGCACGGGGTAGGTCCCATGCGGCAGTATTGGATTGGAGCATTGCTGCTCGACCTTGAGGATCCGTCACGTGTCATCAGCCAGCTGAACGAGCCGCTGCTGGTTCCGCAATCTGATGAACGCGACGGTTACGTGCCTAACGTCGTGTACTCGTGTGGCGCGCTGCGCCACGGGGACCACCTAATCGTTCCCTACGCTGTCTCGGATAGCCACACGCGAGTCGCGACTGTGTCGATTGCCGAGGTGCTGGAGCGCCTGGGCACCAGAGCGCCAAAGTCGCACCAGCTCTCCATCCGGAGAGGGTCTTGCTGATATAGCGCGACGAATCGAGCATTCTTGACCTCGAGTGGGGACTGCTCGGGGCGTGTGGTATACGGGCTTTGGTGGGTGAGTCCTAGAAAGGGAGTCTCGAATGGCCGAAGAGAAGAAACGCCTGACCGCTGCGGAGGTAAGGAACGAGCAGGAACAGCGCGAGACGGCTGAGCGAGAAGCAGAAGCTCGGGCCAAACAAGAGGCGCAGGCGCAACATGACAGACATGTGCAACAGCAACAGCAAGCTCTCGCCGATAACATCAAAGCGAATTGGTACGATGGTGTGCTGTCAGCTGCAACTCGGACGGGCATCAGATTCCTCGTGCTCGCGCAGGTAATCTCCGACGCAGCGCGCCACCCCGTAGTTACGGAAATTGTCGAAGCGATTCGGGCAGAGGGGTTTGGGTGCGAGATCGTGAGTCTCCAGTCCGCTGCCCGAGGCGGAACGGCGACTGTGTTCGACGATAAGACCGAAGCGGAGGTCCTTTTGGGAGGCGTTAAGGGTTGGAAGCCGCCCAACCTCCCTCGCTTGGGCGGAAAAGGCCCGGTTACTTATCTGATTGTCAAATGGGATTAGGCGCCAAAGTTCGAGCGCAAGCCCTGCCGCAGCCAATACGTTCCTTCGGCATCATTTCCCCGTTCGCATAAAGCGAAAATCCGTATTGCAAACTGCAATGGCGACCGCGCTCCATCGCTAGCCTTTGGACAACCACGTCATTGGCAGGGGCGTAGTTCGCTCGGCCTGTCTTTTGCACTGTCGCACGGTGGATGCGCCACCTGATGCAACGATCCGACACCCATGATGAATCCGAATGCCGCAGTCAAAGCGACAGTGGAGTTCAACTGCAGCTATTTGGCCACCGGGACCTAACAGATGCCTCGGGGCGCCGAGACAACAGTAGTGCTGGTCTAGAAGACGCAGAGAAAAGGGTGAATCATCCTGCTCAGTCGATTGAGTCGAGCGGCACTGAATCGATTAATCGGAGTCAGCCTATCACACAATTTCAATTGTCACTTAGTGCTGACCAATTAGCACGCCTGTGGCTGCGCGAGCCCAATTTGAATCCGAGCAATGTGTATGCTTGGTCGGGCAAAAAGGGTCAGTGGGTTGCGGCGTTGAGCGTTCCCGAGGTTGCGGATCAAATTGCGCGCGCGAGAATCGAAAGTGTAAAAATGTGGAGTGTGCTTTGCGCTTCGCGAATATCGGCGACAATGCTTCCGCCACCGCAGCGCTCCCAACAATTAAGTGGCCGCATCGCACCCGAGAACCAATTGCCGAGTCCCCGGGCAAGTCGTCTATTGCCGCAATCATTCGACATCGCGCAGCAACACACTGAAGACGCTGCAATCCCAATTGCCTTGTACCGAGCACGCGGGCAACGTCTATTGCGGGGGCACGCTTTTCGAAAGGCGAGCTGGGCCGGCGTTTCGATTGCCGCAATTGCCGCTCTAGTTGTCGTCGCTTGGCTAAGTAACAATGGCAAACTCACGCAGACGACAATCGACCCCTGGATTACCGAATCAACAGGCAAAAATCAGAGTAACCTGAACATTGCAACTCTGTTTCCGATGTTAATTGCCGCTCAATCAAATTCAACCCAGGCCGGTGACGTCACGACCGCTATCGACCCGCCGTTGAACCCTGTTACGCTGCCCACGCGCATTGACCTTCCTAAGAAGACGACACCAGTGAGTATCATACCACATTTCGATGCTGGTATCGCAGAGCGCGCTATCGACAAGAGCACCGCGCGCGCTCAGGATTGCGCCGACGGCGATATCTATGGCAAATTGGTCGTGACATTCTACTCGAGTGGCTACGTTCAAAACGTCGACTTCGTTCAATTCTCGGGGGATGGGATTCAACGCAATTGTGTGGCCGATCTCGTTGGAAAGTTGAGAATCTCGCCATTTGCTGGCGGACCAGTAATGATCAGCAAGAATATTCATGTTCACGGAGCACAGTCGGGATGACTGCATGTGCGGACGACATCCACGACACCACGCCGAGGTCAGCGGATCGAATTCACCCGGCTGGCGCGTGCCGTCACGCCACAAAAGAAGGCGGGGCCATCCCGGATTGCGGACATCCTTCCAAGTCGGGCATCCGATCAGGTCTTGCGTATGTGAAGAGTTGATCAATAATGCCGCCGGTGGGCCTTAATAGGCTGGGTTCCGTTCGGAGGTGTCCATGAGTCGTGCCCTGAGGAATGTAATTGTGCTCGCGTCCTGCCTGGGGGCACTGAGCTGCAGTGGTTCGTCAAGCGAGAGCGCCGGCGCTGGCGGCTCGCAACAGGGTGTCGGCGGTAGCGTTTCGGGCGGCTCCGGGATGAAGGCCACTGGCGGGGGAAATGCCACTGCCGGGTCCGGCGGATTGAATAATGGCTCTGGCGGAACCGCAGGGCCCGGCGGGGCAGCAGCTTCGGGCGGTAACGCCTCTGGCGGTGGCACGTCTGCCAATACAGGCGGCTCCACGGCGGATCGCTCAGGCACCGGCGGCGCACCTACGGGCGGGACGTCATCGACGACGGCGGGCTCGGGCAACATTGGAGGCTCAGCGACGGGCGGAACGATCGCGGCCGGCGGAACCACTGGGGGTTCTGCATCCGGAGGCACCTCCAACCGAGGTGGGGCTTCAACGGGCGGAGGCTCGACCGGCGTTACGACTACCGGTGGGGTGTCGACTGGGGGAGCGTCTTCGGGTGTGAAGGCAACCGGCGGGGCGTCAACCGCAACAGGCGGGGCGACGAGCGCTAGCACGTGTGGCACCGAACAATACACGAAACCCACTCAGGCGCCGACGGACGAGGATGGCTCCGAGCTCTGGCTGCGTTACAGAAAAGTGCCGGTTCCCGGGTGCCTTTCCGAGTACCAGGCTGCCATCACCCAGATTGTCAAGGCGGGCTCTTCAGCGACGTTGCAAGCCGCACAATCCGAATTGGTAAAGGGCCTGAGTGGGCTCACTGGCAAGACCATCCCGGTCAACGACCAGCCGTCAAGCGACGGCGCTGTCGTGCTCGGGACGCCGGCTTCATCGACCCTCGTAAGTTCGTTGTCGCTTGGCACCAGTCTGACCGCCGTCGGCAACGAAGGCTACCTGGTGAAAGCGACGACGGTCGGAGGCAAAGCCGCAATCGTGGTTGCCGCAAACACCGATGTGGGAGTGCTGCGCGGCAGTTTCGCTTTGCTGCGCCAACTGCAGATGCATCACACACTTCAAGGCCTGTCCCTGAGTGAATCTCCCAAGATCCAGCGCAGGATCCTGGACCATTGGGACAATCTCGACGGAACCGTCGAACGCGGGTACGCTGGCAAGTCTTTGTGGAATTGGGGTTCGCTGCCGGGAACCATCTCACAGCGCTACATCGACTACGCACGAGCGAACGCGTCGATTGGTATCAACGGGGTCGTGCTGAACAATGTCAACGCCAGCGCCCAGTTTCTGACCAGCCAAAATCTGGACAAAGTGGCCGCCTTGGCGACTGCATTCCGGCCTTACGGGATCACCGTGTATCTGTCTGCTCAGTTTGCGTCGCCGGTGCAGCTTGGGGGCCTCAGTACTGCAGACCCACTAAACGCCTCCGTCAAGCAATGGTGGGTCACGCAGGTGAACACGATTTACCAAAAGATCCCCGACTTCGGGGGTTTCTTGGTGAAAGCCGGCTCCGAGAGTCAACCGGGCCCAGGCGACTACGGCCGCACTCACGCGGACGGGGCCAACATGCTGGCAGCCGCAGTAACACCACACGGCGGCATAGTGATGTGGCGCGCCTTCGTGTACACCGATAACGGCAGCGATCGCATCGGTCAGGCGTATAACGAGTTCAAGCCTCTCGACGGAAAGTTCTCGAGTGGTGTCGTGGTTCAGGTAAAGAACGGCCCTCTAGATTTCCAACCTCGAGAACCCTTTCATCAATTGTTTGGCGCGATGCCAAGCACGCCACTGGGGCTCGAGCTGCAAATCACAAAAGAGTACCTGGGCGAAGACACCCACCTGGTATACCTGGGCCCACTGTACGAGGAGGTTCTAAAGTCCGACACGTACGCCAAGGGCCAAGGGTCGACGGTCGCGCGAGTCATTGATGGAACAACGCACGGCTACACCACCACAGCGATGGCTGGCGTCGCCAATATCGGTACCGACACCAACTGGACCGGCTCCCACTTCAACCAGGCCAACTGGTACGTGTTTGGGCGCATGGCGTGGGATCCGGACGCGACAGCGCAGAACATCGCCGACGAGTGGGTTCGTCAGACTTTCACCAACGATCCTGCCTTCGTGACGCCGGTGACGACAATCATGATGGGCTCGCGTCAGATGGCGGTCAACTACATGACACCCATTGGACTAGCGCATCAAATGGCTACCGATAACCACTATGGCCCTGGGCCTTGGGTCAGCAATCTTAGCCAGGCAGACTGGAACCCGGTCTACTTCGCCAAAGCGGACGCGAATGGCATTGGATTCGATCGCACCTCGACGGGCAGCAACACTCTCTCGCAGTACTTTGCAACCGTACGCGACAAATTTGCGAGCAAGACGACAATTCCTGATGATTTCCTGCTGTTCTTCCAGCATATGGGCTGGGACAACACGCTGAGCTCGTCGGGGCGCACCATCTGGAATGAGCTCGTGTATCGTTACAGCTACGGCGTCGACCAGGTGTCGACGATGCGTAACTCCTGGACTTCAGTGCAGGGGTACATCGACGCCAAGCGGTACACAGACGTCAGCGGTTTCATGCAGATTCAACACTACGAGGCCCGCTGGTGGCGTGACGCATGCCTACAGTACTTTGCGAGCGTCTCCAAGCACACGATACCCGCCGGATATGCAGCCCCCGCCCAGAATCTGGCGTACTACCAAAACCTCATGAGCACGTGCCCAGCCGACGTGACCAAGCCGCGCTGCCCTGCTATCTACACGGGCACTCCCTCGCCGGCAATTCTTCCTTGAGGGTTTAGCCCTGGTGCCACGCGCGTGCGCTGGGGACTACGTTTCTGGCATGACGGCACGGAAACGCACTCCCCGACGCGCGAGAAGCGCACCGAAACGCGGGTGCACCCGGAGGCAATTTGGAAAGTGGTGATGGCCAATGGCTGATTGCTGGTTGCCCGTGGCCATCCAGCCACCAACAACCCGCGGCGAAGTCACTCAACCGCCGCTTCGTGAGTTTTGCATACCCGGCGGCGCACAATTCCCACCGCCGGTCGTTGTTGTATGTCGAATCGCAGCTTACCGGTTGTGGAACATTCACTTCAGGTTGTCGCGTTGTCGCGTCCGCTCGTCGGCTTGCAGCTCGATAGTTTGATGCCAGCTTGACGATGGTCCGCTGTCTACTATACAAACATACCGTGCAAATCACCCCGTATCTGTATTTCAAGGGCGATTGCGAGCTCGCACTCGCGTTCTACGAGGCCTGCGGCCTGGGCAAGGTTCGAGAACTGCGTCGCTACGCCGGCACGCCGATGGCCGAGCGCGCCGGGCCCGCGTGGCATGACAAGGTCTTGCATTCCTACTTCGAGGGGCCGGGGCTTCGTCTCTACGCTTCCGACGGCCCCGACTCAGAGCCGATGAAAGGCTGCGCCATCTTCATCGAGAGCGAAGCCGCAGACCGCGCGCAGACACTATTTTTGGCATTGTCCGCTGGCGGCAGGATCACCGTACCCTTCAAGAAGCAGTTCTGGGGCGAGCACTACGGCAACTTCACCGACCAGTTCGGCGTGCAATGGGCGCTGAGCAGTAAAACGCTTGGTCAATAGTGCTGGCAAATGAATTGCTGCCACTGATGGCTTGGCCAGCCACGCTCGGAGTATTTCAGGTCTGCATGCCACCGTCCGCCGCCGGAGGCGCGTGGCGATCACAGATGCAACGAGCTGTACCGATTTCGGTGCCGTCCTAAATTTTACCCCTGAATCACAACCGCATCGTAGTACCTAAGGGAGCTGACCTTTATCTTGATCGACTTTCCGTCGAACTCGAAGGGGAGGTCCTGCATCCCTTGGATGTCGGGCGACACCATGTAGACTTTCGAGGGTTTCTTGTTCGTGTCGACGGACACCTTGAATCCCCTTTGGGCTTCAATTTTCCCTTCACCGACTCGCTTTTTCTGTTGTGCAACGGTTAGTTTCGCTACGGGGAGAATCCAACAAGTCTACTTGGCAACCACCGCGACGTAAGCATCGAGCTCTCCCACGGTCACAGTAACAGTGCCGCCTGAATACGTGAATGACGCTGTCCTGTCACTGCCAAAGTCCGGAGAAGCCAACATCACCGATGTTGGCGTGGCTGCCATTGGGAAGCTGACGGTGACGCCCTGCTGATTGACAACACCCGCGGAGTAATTGTGATTGATGACGTGCACGACCGTGCTCTCATCTGGGAGCTTCGTGAGCACGGTAGTCACGTTTGATGCCGACACGGTTGGTGCGCCTGACTGTTCCTGCGCATCTTTGTACAGTGCCGCGTGTCCCTTATAGTAGTCTCGCAGTTGCTTGAAGAAGTCCATCATACCAAGAGCTGTTGCGGTATTCGTATCGCTCGTGGTGGCGAGCGGGACTGCAAACCAAATGCCGAGCGCGTACGCTTCTGCCGCGTAAAGCCGGAAGTAGTCCTTTCGCGCCTGAAGTGGAAGCGCATAGTAGCGATTGAGGGACGGGGTCGCGTAATCGAGGAACAACAGCATTGGCACAGCCTGGGCTCCTGTGCTCTGTGCAATCGAGTTTGCGTGCGCTTTCATCATTTCGAGTTGCGTCTTAAATGAGACGGTACCATTAAGGTCAGAGCCCGTAACAGGAACCCAATCGAACGATGTATTGCCAGGGCCATCGGCGTTTGGAGTGTAAAGACCCAGGCTTTGCAAGTCGACGAAAGGAAAAATGCCGTTGGCACTGATGAGGATCTCGCGATTGTACGTCTGCCTGGCATAGGTTCGCAGCGCGACGACAATTTGTTGCCAGTACACGAGTGCGGGATAAGTTTCGAGGAACGTGCCTTTCGACGGATCCGGACGGTTGTTTATGTTGGTTCCCCAATCCGCAGCGAGCGGATTCAGTGAGCTCAGTGGCGAACTCAGAGCATCGTGGCGCGCGATATAGCCGCGATAATCGAAGTTGCGACCGCCGCTTGGACCCGTGCAATCAAGGTTGTCGCTCGCTTTTACATCGAGTGTAGTAGTCAGAGTGGTCAAGGATTTTGCATATTTGGTACAAAGGTAAGCACCGAAATCCGCGACGTGATAGTTGTCGAATCCTTCATTGCCACCCGCCCAGTTGGCCCCGGTGTAGCCGCCGAGCACTTCATCGAAGTGCACGCCATCCACGCCGCCATCAATCTGGATCTTTCCAATATTGACCAGCCGCTGCCGATAGGCAGGGTTCGCGAGCGTTGCGCGGTAGCAATTGGTTGCCACTTCCGGGTGCGGCACGGGTTTGCCGGCGGCATTGCGCGTCACTTGGTCCAGAAAATCCGCAGAATTGACTTCATCCGGATAGAACATTGAAGCCGTGGTTCCTGCCATGAATAGGGTTCCCTTGGCCTGGCATGCCGGAGGGTAAGTGAAATCGTAATCAGACGCCTTCAATCCCCACGTATCCTTGCGCAGCCAAGCACGTGGTACGAGGTCGGGGCTCAGGTCGAGCACTTGAGGATCTTGTTTATTGGTAGGCACGGCACTGAGAGCCGGAAAGATAATCTTCGAGACGTCAGCGTGACCAAAGGCGCGGGCGTCGTATTGTCCCGGCGTTATTGTCGGCAAGTCGCTGGTTCCGTAATCGGTGAGGCCGCTCGGGATGACGTAATTGGTGCCGCCATCGTCATTGCCTGCATCACTTGCCGTGTGTTCATGGGGAATGATACTGGTTACGCAGAAGTCAATCGCACCGCCTTGGTCACCCGCTGCGCCCTGCACAATGATCGTCTGGATGCCGGCCTTCAATTGGTCGGTCGTGTAACAAGTGAGGCCGGTTGATGTATCGCAATACGAGGGTCGCGCGACGTTGTCGACACAGACCTCGTTTGCGCCGTTCATCAAGTTGATTTGCGGGCACACGACCCCCCAACCATTGGTCAAGGTTGGGCAAAGTTCTGCAACGAGCCCGCCGGGCGCACTGCCGTTGACCGTAATTGTGAAACACGGCGGAGCTGGATTGAGCGCTGCGGGAGTACTATCGGGCGCTGACTGATTCAACGTTAGGTAAATGTTGCCGCCCCACGTTTTGTAACCATCCGATGCCCCACCGGGGCTGGTGCCGGAAATGCACATACCCGAACCAGCAACGTACGGAGCAGCGTTGGCGACCAAGTTCGTGAACGTGCTCAAGCCGCCAGTGGAATTATCAGTGCCCCAAGACCATTGGCCTTGAATGCAATAAGAATTTGAGCTTGCGGGCACCCATCCCGATGCGTCCATTGGCAGTGGACCCGCGACACCTGACGAGCCACAAGTCAGTCCTGAATCAGCGCCATTTGGCCCACCGTCAATGCTAGTTGACCCACCGACAACAGCACCGGCTCCGCCCGCTGAGCTTTGGGCGCCGCCGGCATTGCCGTTGGTTCCACCCGCGCCATTGCTCGAGGAATGAGTTCCGCAACCCGCGGTTGCTATTGCCCAAGCAACCAAAGTCGCCACCCCGCCCCATGACTTTCTGCAATTCACCCGCATATTGAACCTCAGCCCTGCGATTACTGTACCACGCCGCAAGCCCGGGTCTTGTTCGACGCTTTCGCACGATTTGCCCGAAGAATCGTCTACGCTTCGTAGACTTTTCGCCGTCAAGTGGACAATCACAGCGTGTTCATGGCCGGGCCAGGCGCTGGCGAGAGTCGCGATCATGGGTCGGGACCCGCACTGTCCACAAACTCATCGCGACCGGATTCTCGCCCGGTCCGCGCAGTGAAGGGGACTGACTTGATTACTATCGCGCGAAGCCACTACTCATCGCTGGCCGAACTACCGTCATCACCCCGCTTTGACTTCCTAGTTTCTAGATGATTACAGTCACTCACCCCCCCGTCACTGTCACACAAATTCAATTTACTCTTCAATCCGTCGTCATAAACGCTAAACGCCGTCGCCTTATCATCATTGGCCGACTGAGCCTCGGAATTGGCCCAAAGCAGCGCGAGCGCTCCGACGGTGGCTGTCGAGAGTCCTACATATAGAAGTGTATTGTCCCGCTTTTCACCGGGTGCTGGACGGTGAATTACGGGGTATGCCATCATTCCTATTCCCGCCGTAAGCAGTCCTGCTGAAACCCAATTGAGGATGCTAACGGTGGAGGACTTGTCTTCATACGATTTGACAGATTCGGCCGCTGCCGATGTTTGGGCGATGACGGGCCAAATGTCTTCGGGCTCATAGACTCGTGCACCTCCTTGGAGCTGCAGATAGTCGGTGCGCCGGACCGCCGACACGGGTGTGCCCATTTTATATGTGGTGATGTGCGTTTCGGCGATGGATACTGGCTGCAAGCGGTTATAAGCCATGCGCCGTTCGGCAATTGGGGCGTCTGATTCGGGCGCTTCCAATTGAACGTGGTGATTGATGCAACCCGCTGAGACGGCTGCGCAGCCAATTGAGAGTAGGCCCGTTAGTACTTTGGACATGGTTCGTTCCCGGTTGAATTCGAGTGTCATGCTCGTTCATCGGGCGCTCGTGTCGAACGTTTGCCAAAATTCGCACCGGCGGATGCAGATTCTTGATCGACATGCGCCGAGTCAACGGCCTCGCCGACATATTGGGGGCACTCCGGTGGGATTTTCCCGATCGATGACGATTTCCCGCAACCGGTCACCAATCTTGTCCGACTAAGATCCTGCCGGCTTTCCAGGTGATGCCCACCTGCTGCTCCACGCGATGATTCCGTGCCGACGTGACGCTGTTCCGCTTCGCGCTGGGCGCCAGCTCATCCGGAACACTCGACCTCAGGTCTTCTCGAATGAATCGGGTAAATGCCGAAAATTCCTTGTCAATCTTCTTCTTCCTGATTATGCCCTTGACAGCATATGCACTCAAAGTAATATAGGATCATGTTCGAAGTCACGGTAACTCCGGAATTCGAATTTTGGTTTCAGGCGATGGAACCCGCAGTTGCGGAACACGTCGCCGCCGCGCTGGATTTGCTGGAGTCGTCGGGACCTGCGCTGGATGGAGTGAAGGCGAGTCGTTGGCTGCTCTGGTATGATGGCACATTTCACATTCGGCCCACCTCGATGTTGGACAGAGAGCGGCTAGAGGGGCTCAATGATGCAACGGACGAATTGCGACGCCTTGCATTTTGGTACCAAGAGGCAATGCGTTGGCTGGATTCGCCCAAGTTTCTCGCGCGCTTGGCTGAGCTCGATCCGCAAACGGCGCGGGCAGCGCTCTCGGGTATCGAACGTGTCCGCGGTTGTGTTCGCGTCACGCGCAATTGGGGGCCCTATTTGCACGGTCTTGGGCCAAAGGTTCCCGTGGCGGTGCAGGGGGCGCCCGTTTCCGGCAAGGCCGAGTCGGTTGCATTGAGCCGGATGGTTGCGGCTTCAACGCTAGCACGCAGAGATTCGGTGAAAGGTGCTCTGGTGGAGTTGCTAACTCTCATGGGCCTCGATCTCGAGGATGCTCCCGAGCCACCCAGCGGTCTACGCGAGTTGACGATATCGACGACAAGTCCGCCGCTGCGTGTGATTGTCGGTATCGACGTTCCGAGGAAGCGTATTCTGGCGCTCTTGGGCGAGCCGCTCAATCGTGCATATTATGGGGATTCTGTGCGTTCGTGTGAACGGCGCTGGCGCGAATTCTGCCAGTCGAGTTTCGTCGAAGCCGAGGTCGGCTAGAGACGTAGGTCAATACTTGAATGCCTAAGCAACTTTCCGCTATGTCCAAGAATTGGAAAACTCTCAAGGAATCCAAGCTTTCTCGCGAAGCGCAGAGCCGCGTGAATGCGCGCACTTCGGCTGAACTTGCGGAACTCACACTCAATGGTTTGCGCAAGAAGCTGGAACTTACACAGGTGGAAGTGGGCCGCGGCGCGAAGATGACGCAATCGGAGTTGTCGCGTCTGGAAAGTCGCGATGATCATTTGACCTCGACTCTGCGTCGTTACGTCGAGGCTCTCGGGGGACGACTCGAGATTGTGGCCGTGTTCGGCAGTCGGCGCGTGAAGATTACCGATGCTTAGGGCCCGGTCCCTGGGATCCGTCGGAGCCTTGGGAACACTAGTGGGGTAATAACCCACCTTCCGCCATCCTGTGTTCGTGGTGATGCGAGTTCTGATTCCGACAGACGCTTCGTTGCCGCGCAGATGAAGTGGTGGTAACTTGTTTACGTATCATGAGTCGTTATTCATTGTTGTTAGTGGGCCTGGCACTGGTCGTGGCGGCTTGTGGCAACACGGCGATTACTGAACCAGTCGTTGCAAATACGGGCACGGCCAGGTCATCTGATGGTTTTGAAGCGGCGTTGGCGACCGTTGAGGCAGGCAACTATCCAATCGTCGTCAAAGATCCAGAGCACGCATTCATTCGGGTTAAGGCCAGTTCATGGAGCGGGCAAGATGCTCCGGCCGCGGTGTGCTTTGACGTGAAAGCCTGGCACGGTTCGGTGGATGTCCATGTCGCGGTGCCACCCGGTCTTGCATTGGGCGACGCACAGCTTAGCCAATTGCGCGCCGAACGGCAGGAGTTAGCCTGGGCCATATCAACCCGTGCCCGGTTGATTGCCGGCGAACCGATGGGACCTACCGCTATTCCCACGGTGGTTGAAGTCCTGCCTCCGTCGGCTCAGTTTCCTGCCCGTTCCACGCCTTAAAGCGTATTTCTTTTGGTCTGGGGATTGACGGCACGGAATCCTAGAGCAGGTATTGTTCTATGCCTTCCACCAAAACCGAGCGCCTTTTTAACGCAATTGTCATCATGGGCGCTTCATTGGTAGCCGGCTGCAACAGCGACTCGACTAGTTCTACACCTGACAACAAGGGCGGCTCGGACGACTCCGGTGCTCCCAACTTCAACGTGCAGAAAGATGCGAGTTCGTCCGACGCCGGTTGGACTGGCTGGTAGATGGTCAAGAAACTGTTAGTGCAGGCCACTGCGGACGAAGATCGGTTTCTGCAATCTCATGCGGATTCCGTGAGGCAGAGCGTAGCGGACATTTGGGCCATGCGAGCCGGTCTGGAACTATCGGTCAGCGCCGGCTACGCGATCATCATTCGCGAATTGTTGGAGACCGGCGCGGAAAAGCCAGTGCTTGAACTGTGCTGCGAGGCTGCAGCGGATGAAATTGGGCACGCCCAGCTATGTCTGGATCTCGCCGAGCGCATCGACGGGCGCAAGCGCGCCTGGCCAGCACCCGCTTCCTTGCACGTACCCAATTATGCGGGTCTCGCTAGCGGTTCGCTTCTGACCGCACTACACCTCGTGGCCATGTCATGTCTCAACGAGACAATTGCGTGTGTGCGACTTTTGGAGGCGATTGCACTGGCACAATGCCCCAGCGCCAAGCACGCTCTTCAACTGATATTGTCGGATGAAATTGGGCATGCCCGATCGGGCTGGGCCCATCTGGCTTCACGACATGTCACTGCTGCCATGAAGCTGCAAATTGCAGCACGAGTCCCGGACCTAATTGACGCCAGCATGACTTCATTGATCGAGGAAAATGCCTCTATTCCGACGGAGGAATTTGCCATTTGGGGGCTTCCGTCGGTTGACATTGCTCGCGCCCATGCGCAAAAGGCCGTGTCAGAAATCGTAATACCCGGGTTCGAGCGACTTGGATTGGCCGTACAAACATAAGAACTAGTGCCGCCCCAAATGTCGTTACGTAGAGCACGGATGCGTCGGCTACGCGGTCAGCCTTGGTATCCAATCGCGAAACTGGGCCAATGGACGGGACTTCTTCTTTCGAATTGTCAATCGGAGCGCCAACTCCTTCGACTGGCGTTATACTGAGTCGCCAGCATGTCGAGCCTCGCGCCCCGGTTGATTGTCACTGAAGAGGAGTTCCTCTCTCTTCCAGAGTCTACCGAGAAGGTCGAGCTTGTAGATGGAGAGGTGATCTTGTCTCCAACTCCGAGCTATCGTCATCAGTGGATCTTGCGGCGGATCGTGCGCGCGCTCGAGGATTGGCCTCGACACAGTTGCAAGACGTAACCGTTGGCATGGCACCACTCGATGTGCGCTTCGCAGCCGGTCGCATATTGCAGCCTGACGCATTCGTGTTGTTTGCTCGTGTGGCGCCAGAGCACATGGGCCCCATCTCTGAAGTACCCGCGCTTTGTGTGGAAGTGATGTCTGGAAATCGCTCCTACGACCGCATGACGAAGAGACTAATTTATGCTGAGGCAGGCGTCGTTGAGCTTTGGACAATCGGATCGGACGGTTCGGTCGAGCGCTGGTGTGGGGACCGACTGAGTGACTGCGATTTGCCGGAGCAGTATCTTACGTCCCCGCTCCTGCCCGGCCTTCAGTTTGCCATCGGACAGCTCCGCGTTTAGTAGACAAGCGACACGACGAAATCGACATCACGATTTTCGTTTTCGCGAGCCGCCGGGCAAAGTGATCCGTTGCCGTCGGGTGGAACCAAATTCACATCGCAGACCAAGGCAGAAACGGCACCAGCGTCCCCTTTTCACACATCGAATCTCCGGCTGCAAATGAGCGCCATGCCGTCGGATGCGGCCAGCGCCACACTGGTTACCCCTGACGGCGCACGTTATCTCGCTCTCTTGGCGTTGACTCGAGCGTAATCTGATCACCTTGGCGCTTGACTCGTTCCTGCATCACGACGGTGTCGGCGCCCAGGGGCAAAGCCGCAACGACGTCCGCGACCCGCAGCGCATAGTGAGAACTTTTTCTTGGGCGGATTTGAGATCGAGCATGTTACGTTAGGTAGTTCCTGGCGATTTGTGTGCTCTTGCCATAGTACGTGGTCCTATTACCAGCTGATTCGGCGCAGGCCCTTTGTCGTCGCCGCAGGGAAGGCCATCGTCGCGCAGGACGTTGCAGTAGTTCCAGGGTCTTTGGAAGAGGGCAGACGGGGTGGTCATGACTACGGTCGGCTCGGGCTTCTGCAGCATAAAACCAGCGCAATGATAGCTTGTAGCGGACTATCTTCGATCAGCGTATATTGCCTCCGCCAACCCCATGACTACCGACCGCATCACCAGCATTCGCATCGCGGGGATGCGCGCCATCGAGAACGTCGAGATACCACTCAATGGGCTTACCGTGCTTATTGGCGATAACGGCACCGGTAAGAGCACAATCCTTGAAGCGTTCGAGATCATGCGGCAGGCGGCCAAGCCGGTAAGTTTCGTAACGGATATTCTCGAGCGGGCTCACGGCGGACTGGCGACCTTGTTGCGACGGGGCTCGCATGAAATCACGCTTGCGGTGACGCTGGAAGGCGACGGCCCTGGCCTAATGTATTCGTTTTCTGCAGCGCTGATCGGTGCTGCGGCTCACATTGTCGAAGAACGTCTCGACGTTGAAGAGTCAGGAGACGCCCCGAGTCCCCACTTTTGGAGGCGTGGGAATGATTGCAAGGTTGTCAATGCGGCAGGTGAGTTGACCGAGTATTCGATGAACGAGCGCGTGCTCGGAGTAACGCAACTAGGTGTGTCAGCCTCCGAGAGTATCAAGCGTCTACTCGCAGCTCTTGAGCGGATAGAATGCCATGTTCCATTCGAGACGCGTCCTTGGTGGCAACAGCGGGAACTCGAAATTCGAAAGGGTCCACGATGGTCCGCATACGCTGAGGCGGCCTCACAATTGAGCTTATTTGGAGCCAATTTGCCAAATTGTTTCCAGGAAATTCGTAACGCCGGAAATGGCGTATGGAACCGAGTTCTGGACATGGCTCGGCTTGGCCTCGGCGAAGATCTCCGTGATTTCCGCATCACGACACCGCGGCGAGGCCAATTGGAATTGGAACTTGTTTTCGGGGCGTTTCCTGACAAGCCACTGCCGCTTGATGTCCTCTCCGAGGGACAAATCGTGTATCTCGCGTTCATTGCGCTAAGCGAGCTCAACCGACAGCGCTCCGCACTCGTATTCGACGAGCCAGAACTCCACTTGCACCCCGCCCTGTTGGCTCGCGTTGTCGGTATGCTCGAGGACATTGCCGAGACATCGCCTGTGATCGTAGCTACGCATTCCGATCGACTACTGGACGCTCTTTCAAAGCCCGCTGAAAGTGTCGTCCTCTGCGAACTCGATGAGCAACGCTCAACTCAATTACTACACCCGAATGCAGCTCAATTGAGTCACTGGCTTGAGCAGTATCGTGGAATTGGGAGCCTTCGCGCCGAAGGATACGAGGCGCACCTATTTGATAGGGTATCGGGAGGTTAGGGCCGGTGATTACTGTTGTCTGGGAAGACCAGCTTGGCGGGCAGGTGAAGGCCTTTGGTCCCCACGAGCTATTGCTGGCTTGCGTTGCAGATGATCTTGGTCGGTCTCGGTTCGCTCTCAAGCACGAGATAGTATCAGTTCCCAAGAAGGGAAATAGCAATGTTAGGCGAACTCTTCAGCTGGAATTGGACAAGTTGCGTGGTTCCGGTCAAGTTTGCGCTGTATTAGACCTCGATCAGGTACTCAATCTCTGGCACAGCAATCGACGACCAAACAACTGCTTCAGCGGCATTCGCGAGGCGCTCTCGGAGGATGCACCGGGAGAATACGAAGTTGTCTTCTTAGTGGAAAACATCGAGTCGGTGATTGCGGCCTGCTGCTATGCACTTAGCGAACCCATTCCGTCCAAGAAGCCTGCGCTCAACGAGCGGGATCGAATCTTGTCGAGAGTCGCGACCGGTTCAGCGGCAATGCGACAAATCGTTCGAAAGTCCGTTCCGAGTTTTGATAGGTTGGTCCGATTCGTTGTAGCAAATTTGGTGAGGAGATAAGATTCGGTGGCCGAGGGCCCTATTTTGTTGAGTAAGGTACCTTATTGACAATCACTCGTGTTCGTTTTCCTGTTCTTGCCACGTGAAAATAGCTTGGCAGTTACTGTCACGAAGGCACTTTCTGACCGGTTTGCTTGGGGCCCGGGAATTCGGACATGTTCGAGCGAATCCAATGGCCTCCATCGGTCAATTCGCGCTACTTGATCCGGGCGAAGCCTCTTGACGG
>PMCK01000509.1 GCA_003154095.1 Myxococcales bacterium
TCCCAGCGCGAATAGACGATGACCTGCGTGTCCGAAAGGTTAGGTAGGGCGTCGAGCGGGATCGTGCGCATCGACCACCAAGCGAACACCAGGGCCACGATACTGGCCGCAATCACCAGATAGCGATTCTCTGCCGAGAATCGAATGATGCGCCGAATCATGGGCTGTGAGCTCCGTGAGCTTCATGTGATTCGTGCGCTTGATGGCCTTCGTGAGTCATTGGGGATTGAGCTGGACTCGTAGGCGGCGTCTTTCGAGCACTAGTCGGTGCCGGTGCCGCCCGGGGGCTTTCTTGGGCAGTCGGGACTGCCGGGCCCTCTGTTGCAGGTAGGCCTGCTGGGCTGTCCGTTGCGGGTAATACTCGGGCGCTCTCGAGTTCCTTATTGGACCCACCTGCCAGCTCGGCCAAAGATGCACGCAGTCTCGACTCTGAATCGACGAGGAAGTTCGCGCGCGTTACGACCTTTTCACCCGCGGCGAGCCCTGAGACAATTTCCACTTGAGCGTCGTCCGAATCCCCCAGGCGAACGAGCCGAGGGCGGAATTTGCCGTTGCCCACCGCCACGAATACGACATGCGTCGTGCCGGAATCAATCACTGCATCGATGGGAACCGTAACACCATCGTGCGGCAAGCCTTTTAGTACGACCTCACCGAACATCTCGGGCTTGAGTTCTTTGGTTGGATTGGGGAAAGTGAGTCGAACCTTCACGGTTCGCGTCATCGGATCGAGCATCGGGTCAATGAACACGGCCTTACCGTTGAATTCGCGATTGGGAAAGGCGTTGAGCGTGAGCGTGGCGGGCATTTTCTCTTTCACGAAACGCAGCTCACTCTCGTAAACATCGGCAACGACCCATACCGTCGAAAGATCGACGATTTCATACGGCATGGCTCCCGCATCGAGCTTCATGCCCTGCACGATGTCCTTTTTCGTGATCACACCGCTCGCCGGCGAATAGAACGTAATCGTTTTGGTAGCTTGCCGAGTCTGAGCAATCCGGTCGAGTGTCTTTTCCGGCAAATCCCACAGAGCCAGTCGACGGCGTGAGGCGCTGACGAGTGTGTCATTATCGGAGTCAGGGCTCGCACTCGCTGCGCTCAGAATCCCTCGAGTTTTCAATGCCAGAATGTATTCATCCTGAGCAGCTAGGAGCTCAGGGCTGTACAGTGAAAACAGCGGCTGACCCTTGTAAACCTGCTTGCCGATGAAGTCTACGTAGATGCGCTCGACGAATCCAGCTACCTTCAAGTTG
The DNA here is from genome assembly GCA_003154095.1 of Myxococcales bacterium. Taxonomy (GTDB): domain Bacteria; phylum Myxococcota_A; class Polyangia; order Polyangiales; family Polyangiaceae; genus FEN-1139. The sequence goes on from PMCK01000509.1 coordinate 1,257, forward strand.
ACGTGGTGCACGCGCGTTTCATCGACGACCACTCGACCTACTGTGCGCCACGCGCCGCCAACCTTGGCAAGTTTTGCTTCAGCGGTGGAAAGACCAATGAGCTGTTGACGCGAGGGATCGATGTCGATGGCTGCCAACCCGGCCACGGCTGGCGCATTGTCCGACATTTCGTCGGAATAGACAGGTAGGTAGTCCATGCCCATTTCATCTTTGCGCGGCGTCGGGGATGTCTGTTTCGGGTCCATCGGCGAGCGATAGAATAGTAACTTCCGTTCACTGCTGCTGGCGCCCAGGGCGGGAGTTGAAGAACCGGCGTTAGCAGCTGAGCTGCCCTGCATTTTCACGAGTTTCATGCCGCAGATGGGGCAATCTCCCGGGTGGTCTTGAATGATTGTCGGATGCATGGGGCATTGGTACTTCTCTGCTCCCTGCGTTGTCGCGGTAGCGTGATCCCCGCTCGGACTGTCTTTTCCGTGACGCTGTGCCAACAAAAATCCCAACGAGCCTGCTGCAATGGCGCTCAGTAGACTTACCGTAACCAGAGCGCGCATCGTCCATCGGCGCGCGCTTGGTGCTGGTTTGGAACTTTCGGGGACTTCGGTGTCATTCATGATTCAACTCTTGGAGTTACATCTGGGAGGGCGACGACTCCGTGCCATTCGAGCTACCGGCGCTCGTTGTTGCGCTCCCCATGCCTCCTGTGTTCATGGCCGGGTTACTCGACAGCGGGGTAGATTGCAGACTTATTTCGCCGGCGTCAATCTGTACGCGTTGGGCGTCCGCCAGAGTCTGAAGGTATCCATCCACGTCATTGAGATAATTTGCATTGGCCTCCAACACCGACACCAAGGACACCTTGCCCACTGCGTACTGACTCAAGGTGCTATCGATGGTGGCTTCTGACTGCTGTAGCAAGCCCGACTGATACACCTTTGCGGTATCACTGAGTGACGCGAGTGCGGCCTGCCGCTCCTGCACGCGTAGGCGAAGCACTTGTTCAACTTCATCCCCGTTTTGCTGATTGGCAACGCGGCGCGCTTCATTTTCCGAAGCATTTCGGCTTTGTTTGGGCCCAGAAAATATTGGCACCGGGGCGCCGACGGTTAATAGCCACATGGGCGGCATCATGGTGCCGCGATACATGAGTCCTGCGCTAACCGTTATGTCCGGGTAGTGGCTTCTTTCCGCAAGAGCGATAGATTTTTCCGATTGAGCGACTCTGAGTCTGGCTGCCGCCAACTCTGGACTGCGAGCGAGCGACGCACGAACAACGGTGGACTCATCCGCTGGCGCGACCGCCGGCAAATCTCGCACATGCACTGTCGTCACAATGGGTTCGTCCAGACGATGCACCCTGAGCCGATTCAATTGCTGGACGCGTATGCGTTCTTCTACGCGCAGCGCCAAACGTTTCTGTTTGAGTCGCTGTAGTTCCAACCGCGACCGTAACACGTCCGACTGAATACCTTGACCGGCTTCGTAACGAATCCGCGCAATTCCGGCGGAGCGTTCCCAAATCCTTTCCAAGCGGTCCAAAAGCTCGAGGCGATCACGGACGAGTAGCAAGCCGAGGTACACACGTCGCACATCGGCTTCGGTCGAGAGGCGCGCCCGTTCTACACCATAATTCCCCTGTCGTGCGCCAAACTCCACGACCTCCTGCTGAAGGCCACGCTTGCCCGGCCACGGGAAGGTCTGGGAGGCCATAATTGAGTAGTAACTCGTAGGCATCCGCCCGACTTCAATGCTGGTAAATCCGTCATTCTGAATTCCAACTTGGAGCATTGGATCCGGCATTACTCCGGCCTGGGGAATGCGCTCGCGCTCAGCTTGGACGGTGGCCTTGGCGCTCGCGATCTCGGGACGCGCCGCTAGGCTTTGCGCGATCAGTTGTGTAAGTATTGGATCCGATGAAAGGTTCGCGGCGGGGGTACTCGCCGAATGAGTGTCGGCGTGAGGGCTGACAGGATTGGCTTCGGCCGCCAAAACATGGGATGCAAGTAACGCAATCGTTGCAATTGCGACTCCGCGCCCCATTGAGTTTGTGTGTCTCTTGCACATAACAAAAAACCAGTACCATGTACCCCTGATTGAGCAATTCCCAAGGTCATTGCCTGTGAGGTTGGGGCGAGTGTGAATGGACGTCGATTACGGCACCTTTTCGAGGTTCATGCCGCAAACGGAACACTTGCCCGGTTTGTCAGATGTGACTTCTGGATGCATTGGGCACTTGTAAATAGTTGCCTTCGCCTGTTCGGTTGCAGCCTGAGGTGCAGGCGCGACGGCAGGGGCTGATGCAGCTGGCGTTGAGCCGACGGGATCTTTGGTGCAACCCGCGGCAAAAAGCCCGAGCACTACGGTGCCGACGAGCGTCAGCTTCGTGTGCGCACGAGTCGAGCAATGGCCGATTGCCGCCGTCTTTTGAGATATTGTTGAGAGAGCCGAAGTGATGTTCTTGGTCATTCCATTTATCCTGTTTGAAAAAATAGCGACAGAGAGCCGCCCACCACCTAACTACGGCAAAGCGCTCAATGACCTTATGCGCGGGGGCTCTTGGTCTCACTTGGTTGCAGTGCCCAGGTGGGGGACATGACCCATTAGGCGCGAGCAGCCCAATCCGTGACAGGTCTTTTCCTTCGACTAGCTAAAATACGATCGGTCAAATAGGCGCTATTTCTTAATGGAATCGGCTACATATCAGCCTTGTTTCGTGAGGTCAGCGGACCGATCCTCATAAACCGCCGGGGTGTGGGTGCCTAGGCCGCCAACTGAGGGACGGTCAATCGAGTGCAAGGGCGAACCGCAACGCTTCGTCGAGCTTTCGAAGCTTGGCCGTCGAAAGCGCACCCGTGCGCTCAACCACGCTTCATTCTTCGTCCCAGGGAACGGCGGCGAGCGAACGTTTCGCCGCGGCTCGAATCGCGGTTACTTCGCGCGGCGTCTCTGGAAGCTCGCGATAGGCCCGCACATAGTCGCGAACCCGTTGCGCCTTCTCCTCTTCGCGCGTGAGCAGGCGCAAAGCCCGGCACGCAGCGGAAGCAAATCCAGCGAAGAAGGGAGCTTTCGGCCTTAGGTTTTGGACATGCCAAGAACCACCGCGCGTATCCGCCCCCTCGGACTTCGCCTAGTTGGATTGAATGCGCGCGCATTAGGTTGGCTGAGTTTTGCCCAAGCAGTGTGAGGCGCGCGCGTAGGCGGGTAGCATGCCAAGTCGTGGCTGTCTTGCCGGGGCCAATCTATATGCCAGTGAGCGGGACACTGCAGTGTGAAGTTCGCCACCACTCGTCGGGGCACTAAAAGCAGATTGCGCGACAAATACGGCCGCAATGACTCGGGATAGGCACGCTCACAGTGCTGCAAGTCGCGTCGCCTTGCCCGGAGCAATCGAACGAACCTGATCCGGAAGCCAGAGTCACGCACGACGGTGGCGGGGGAGACTGGACGCAGACGCCACTCGCCTCGGAATACTCCGTGCCGTGAGGGCAAATGCCCGAGTCGGGCAACGTGAAAGCTACGCATCCGTAGGCAGGATAGAGACATATTTGGGATGGCTCACACGTCGCGTCCCCGCAAACGAAGTTTGAAGTTGCACCCCCGGTCTGAGCGACCGCGCCACCGCCGGAATTCGCTCCACTGATCGATGTGGTGGTGCCACCAGCAGCATATTCACCGCCAACGCTGGTCGACCCTCCTACGGCACTATTGCCCCCGCCAGCAAGCTCCGTCGTTGTGGAACCACCGCAACCGATGAAGATGAGCGTGGTCGAGATGTAGAGGATTTTCATGCGACTCAGACTCCAAGGAATTGACAAAGATACATGAGCGAATGGTCATTTATCAAAGGACTTGGCGAATTATAAGCAAGCGACGTGCCTCGCCCTGGCCGTAACCCCGCGGCGCAGGCATTGTCCATCGTTCCATCGAGCTTTTGTAGTGTTTCAGACCTGACCAATCTACCCTCGCAACAACACGAATTGTGCCACATTAGGTCGCGCTGCTGTGCCACTTGTGCGCGGCGGATCGCGGATCCGGTCCGCATCACCAACCGACAGGAAGGACCCTTGCAGCGGAGACGTCCTCGACGGTGAGGAACATCGGATCGAGCGGCTCAATAGTCACTTGGCCTAACGAAAGGTGCTCGCATGATTCGCCATCGTTCGTGTCTGGGCACGAGCCA
>PMCK01000526.1 GCA_003154095.1 Myxococcales bacterium
TTCATCCCGCTGTGGAAGTCGACCGAACTCGTCGAGCCATCCCCGAAGTACACAATCGCCGAAACGTCTTCATGCTTGATTTTCGAACCCCAGGCAAACCCAACCGCCTGAGTAATCTGCGTACCGACAGGTGAGCTGATTGACGCCCAGCCCCCTTGGCGATGCGTGTAATGATGCGGCATCTGTCGCCCCTTGACGACATCGCCCGAATTGCCATAGACGTTGTCGACCAGCCGTTGCAGCGGAAAGCCGCGCATCAATGCCGCGCCAAACTCACGGTAACAGGGGAATATCCAGTCCGACGGGCGCATGGCAAAGGCCGAACCGATGATCGCGGCCTCTTCTCCCAAAGAGCCCACGTGAAATGCAATTCTACCCTGACGCTGCAGACTGATGAATCGCTCATCGATGCGGCGAGTCTGCACCATGTGAGTGTATAGGAAAGTCAACTCGTCATTCGTGAGCTTTGGGTCGTGACGTTCGTCGATGCTGCCGTCGTCGCGAAACACGCGGAATACGTCTGAAGTAATCGCAGGGGGTAGCGAAGAACGTGGGCCCGGAGCGGTCATATCAACAAATGGTCCGTGGCGCAGGGTTGCGCGTCCCCCTCCGATAGTCCAGCGCTTTCGGCCCACTTTGGGATCTTCTTCTCGATTCTGACGCACTGCATTCGACGCGCCGGGCTAGAATCGGCCACGCCGTAAAGATTCAGCGGCGATCAGGCCATCGACGCCAAAACTCCCCGGTTGCGTCGCGGAGTCAGCTGGACTCAGAGTCCGCGTGCCGCCCGCCATTACGAAACCTTCTGCAGCGTGATAGCTGGATCGAACGAGTGGACCGGATGCAACGAAGGCGAACCCGCAATCGTAGCCCATCCTTTCGAATATTCCAAACTGCTCGGGTGTAACGTAACGCTCGACGGGGTGGTGCCGATCGCTTGGACGCAAGTATTGACCAATTGTCAAGATGTCCACGCCAGCTTGGTGCAGATCAGTGAGTGACTCGACGACTTCCTCGTCCGTTTCACCAACACCGACCATCAACGAGCTTTTGACGTATTGGGCGCCCCCCTTTGACTTAGCGTGCCGTAAAACGTCGAGCGATCGATCATAGGAACAACGCGGGTCGCGAATGCTGGGCGTGATGCGCCTAACGACTTCCACGTTATGAGCGAACACGTCAGGTCTGCCTTCGAGCACGATGTCGATATCGCGATGCCTCCCATTGAAATCACCGACGAGCGACTCGACCATGATCGACGGCCCATAACGTCTGATGGCTTCGACGGTTTGCGCCACATGAGCCGCGCCGCCATCGAGCAGATCATCGCGGTCCACCATGGTGAGCACGACGTACCGCAGGCGCATCTCGGCAATCGCTTTGGCTACATGCTCGGGCTCGCGCGGATCGACCATACCCTTGGGATTGCCGGTATTGACCGCGCAGAAACGGCAGCCGCGGGTGCAGGTGTCGCCGAGGACCATGACGGTCGCGGTACCTGCGTTCCAGCATTCACCCACGTTCGGGCAGCGCGCTTCTTCGCAAACCGTGTGCAGGTCAAGGCGCCGAAGTGTCTGTTTGAGCGACGTGTAAGTCTCTCCTCCGGGTGCGCGGACCTTGAGCCACGCGGGCTTGGGTTCCGGCTTGCGCGGTGGGTCGAGAGGGATGGCTTGCCGTTCGTTCACTGAACGAGTGCTCTAGGACAAGAGCGCCTGTCTGGCTAGTCACCGGGCCGCGCTCGACAACTTGGGACCCCTCGGCATTCCGTGCCGGCACTGCAAAAAAGCCTAAATCAACGAAGAAGATACGCCGGTCGAATGCGTTGATTGCCCATTGGGCCAGGGGCGACTTTGGTGATATGTTCCCGCACGGTCTAACAATAGGCACAGATCTCCGACAGCCCAGGCTCGCATGAGCAAGAAGCGGGCATGTCGGGGCGGGGCCAAAACCACTGGTGAAATCCTTATGCGTCAAACGCGGATCCTCAAAAACACAAAAATGCTTCTCTGGGCTGGCTTATTGGGAATTGCCGGCACGTTCACGTCGGTTGCGGCGGGCGAGGACAAGCTAGGCGCGCAGGCGCTTGCCGACGAAGCCAAGCACCTGATGGACTCGGGCAAGACCGCCGAGGCCTGCGCCAAGCTCGAAGCCAGCCTGGAGCTCGACTCGACTTTTACGACGCTCATGTCTCTAGGGCAGTGTTATGAAAAAGTGGGACGGCTGGCGAGCGCTTACTTGACGTATCGCTCGGCTGAATCAGAGGCAACCGCATCTGATCAGGCCAAACGCGCCAAGACGGCACATGACCGTGCAGAGAAAGTCGTCCCCAAAATGTCTCGGTTAACCATTCGGGTAACGCCGGAAGCGGCCGTGAAGGGGCTTACCGTCACCCGAAATGGGATGAATGTCGCACAGTCAATCTGGGGCACACCAATTCCAGTCGATCCCGGAGCGCATGACATCGTGGCTCAAGTTGGGAAAAAGAAGTGGAACCAGCGCGTGGATGTCGGAGGCAACGCCGCGCAGGTTTACATCGATATCCCGGCGTTTGCGCCACAGCCCGCTCCGACGGCAGTAGCCGTGGTTCCGGTGGCGCCCAAGGCTGCGGCGCCAATCGCAGCCAGGCCCGTTGCGCCGCGACCGACGGCGGCTCCCGTTGCTCCAAGACCCGTTGCTTCTGTAGCGCCGCCTGCGCCAAAAACCGTCGCACCGGTTGCAACGGCCGCACCTCGAGTAGCCGCTGCGCCGCCGCCCGCCGTTGTTGCGAAACCCGTTGCAGCGCCCAAAGTAGCAGCCGTAGCTCCACTTCCGGCCGCACCCAAACCTGTCGCCGTCGCTCCAGCGCCTCCGCCTGCGCCGAAAGCAATTGCGGCCGCACCGCCAAAGCCGGTTGCGCCGGTTGCCAAGCCCGCGCCCGTTGCAGCGCCAGTTGCCGCACCCAAACCGGCACCGGTTGCAGCAGCCAAGCCTCCCGAGACCAAGGTGAGCCCCAAAGCAACCGAGACAGCTCCACCCCCCGAACCCACTACACCCTCAGGTGGTGGCTTCTTTACTCAACAGAATATCGGCATCGGGGTCGCCGCGTTGGGCGTTGTCGGCGTAGGGATCGGAACCTATTTCGTGCTTCGGTCTAACTCCAAGGAAAATACTGCTTCTGCCCATTGCCCTAACAATATATGT
>PMCK01000010.1 GCA_003154095.1 Myxococcales bacterium
GTCTCGACTACGAGCATCTTACCGCCGTCCCTAGCGGTGCCGTGGGCGGTTCGGGCGAACGTGCGGGATGACACTTCGGGCGGCTTGGGTGGGTCGTTACGTTTGCGCATGGCCTACGACAATATCATTGAAGAATTCGTGATTCTCCCGCGGGTGCCGCGGGAACGAATGAAGCAATTGCCAGCAAACAAGTGTTCGCCTGCGGTTTGCCAAGCCGTTGCTGAAGTAAATGCCTCGGGAAGGAACCAGCAAGTGAGGACAAACCTGGTTCCTTCCCTCGGCGAGTTTTGGCTGGTAACTGAGAACACCCGTTTGCTTTCCACGCGGGTGAACCGTGGACTTTTGCCCGACTGTAACGGTCGGGTTGAATCTTCCGGGCTTGGGCGCTTCTACTTTGGTTGCCGCGCCAGCCCTTTCGGTTTTGGGTGCGCCGCCAGCAAAGGGAATGAATGTGCCTACCCTCCTATGCTCTCGATGTGACCCATGGTGACGCTTGTGACCCTGTTGCACGTTAATTTGGATCGCGTATACGCGATCTGTGTAAACCCGGAATTGAGTCATAAGAGTCACATGAGTCACACAGCAGTCAGTTGTCATAGGACCCCCTTTGAGGCGACAATAAATCATCAAACGTGATTTCCGGCTGAATCATGGTAATCCCACGCCAATGCCACCCATCCCTTCGGTGTTTTCGATCGAAGCCGGCCCGGGTTAGCCTTTGGCCAAACTCACGATCGGTTACTGCGCGCTCTGCGTTTGATTTCGCCCAACCCAAGTAAGCGCGACGCAACGCAGATGCTGATTCACTACTCTGAGGATCACGTGTGCAGGTTTCGTCGATCCATCGCGCTACGCTGTCCTCGGCTTCTTGGTATTTATTGGTAGCGTTTCGAACTGCCGCGGGTGGCTGCAATCCTGCATCCTTCCAGGCTCTCAGGCCCTCCAAACACCAATTCAAAATTCCAGGTAATTCGGTTGCCAGCTTTTCGGGCAAGCGCGGGTCTTGTTGTTCTGGCCTTACAGTCTGCGTCCACGGAACGAGCAGAATACGACGCCATAGGGCATGATCTTGCCCGCGCACCCTCGGTTGGTGGTTCGTGATCACAATTAGCTTATGTGTTGGCTGAAACTCCCAGTAATCCTCGCGCATGCGGCGCGCGGTTACGACGTCGCCGCCGGACAGGGCCTTGAGGCGTGCTTCTGCGAGCGGGCGGCCTTCATCTAATTCGGAACACAGGGCTAAGCGCGCACCCTTCAGCAATGCGATCTCCGTCGGATGTCGTTCGCCACGCTTTTCGAGTAGCAAGTCTGCTGGCAATTGTGCCGAATATGGGCCAAATAGGCGTTGTAGCGTTACGGCCGCGGTCGTTATTCCGTTGGCGCCTTCACCGTGCCAAAACGGCACAACTTGCGCGTCGACGCATCCCGTCAGCGTGTAGCCACACCATCTTTGCATGAACAATACAAGTTCATCGTCGCCGCCCATGGCCCATCGAATGAAGGTTTCCCATATTGGACAATGGGCTCGGACATCGTACGCAACGGGTGAGTGCTTAGTTGTGAGGTCGTCGCGGTGATGGTCGTGAAAGTGACCATTTTCCAGGTCGATGACACCATTGGCCATCGCGAAAAGCATAGGGTCGGAATCCAATTGCTCGGGAAGTACGGGAATCCCAGGCTCGCTCTGCGCCAGGGCGATCATTGCGCCGATACCATTTGCGCTTTGCGCTCGGAGGGCTCGGGCGAGTCTTGGATCCTTAGTGTTACCGTTCACTTCATCGAGTGTGTCGATCAGGATTCCACGCGCAGTTGTCTTTGCGCGCCTTTGAATTTCTCCTGTATTGTCCAGGGCCCAAACCGTCGAATTCCAGGTTAGCCAACGGCGCCAGGCGTGCACGTAATGCAGATCCTCACCATGGTCGGCAACCAATCGGCGCGCGTTGTTGGCGTCGGTGCCGTCCGCAACCATTTCGGCGATCTGTTCGTTCTCATCGCCATCATCATTGTTGGGTTCAGGTTCAGCCGGTGGGGGCGGCTCTTCAATCTTGGCGGGCTCGGGTTCGGGTGCAGCCGGCGCGACTACGGTGCCCGTCGAGTTATCGATGATTGCCTTCGTGCCGTCGGGCGCGTGTCGAAGTACTCTCATCGCCCGCCCCCTATCGACCGAAGTGCGACCTTTCGAGCGGCCGCCACACCTAGCTTACTTGCCGCACCGTTGGCGCCACCATTGGAGAGCCATAATTTGGCGGCTGCAACGTCGACTCGAACGAGCCTCCCCGATCGAACTGTGGGCAAATCGCGTGCGATCCATTCGCGCACACTGCGCAACGAAACGCCCATTATTTTGGCGAATTGCTTCGCGGTCGCGAATGTGATTTCGGGCGGTGCTGCGGCCGCTTGCTGCAATCGGTACAGTTCTGCCGCGATTGCGCGCCCGAGTGCGATCGTATCGATCTCGATCTTCATCGCCTGGGCCTTCCCGGCAGAAGCCGGCTCAAATCTTGTGGTAGGAGCTGGAGGACGTCGGCCAGTCTGGCCAACGTGGGCTTACTTGGCTTCGAATAGCCATGGATCCAATCGCTGATCGAGTCGCGAGATATGCCGGCTGCCGCTGCGATGGCCCCAATTTCCGGAGGTATGCCTGCCAGGTTCGCCGCTCGGAATATCTCGAGTCGGCGAGTCTCCACCGGGTCAGGCATTCGGGGTTGGCGAAGTATACGTACCATCGGTAGGCAAGATGGCGCGCCCACCAACCATGGTGCAATTGCGATAGCGACAAGTCGCTATTATTTGCCGCTAGTTTCCGGTGCGCTTTTCCTAGCCGCGTCCCGGTCAAGCTTTCGTCGGACCGCGTCCTTCATGTTTTTGGCTGAAGCAGCACGCGTGAGGCCAGCCTTTACCAGGATGCAATATACGTCATGAAACCAGAGCGTTTCGCCCTTCTTGGGTGCTCCGGAACTTCCCGGTTCGAGCCACTTTCCCTTTTCCCACCTTTGCAGCACGTTGGCCCAGGTCTGCTCCGGCACGGCACCAAGCCGGGTGTCACGTTGGTATTTTGTGATCTTACGCGCCAATTCATCGACCGACTTGGCCCCGACGCTATCAGCTGCAACGCGGTGAAAATCCAACAGGTTGCACACGAGTATGGCGTGCTCTGCTTCAGTCTCAGGACCCTTGAAGTACTCGTCCCAAGCCTCGACGGTCGCAAGAATGCGGCCAATGCGGAGTTGATCGTCTGCGGGTAGGGGGGTTCCTCGCATTGCCTCGATTTCCCCTTGAAGCGTCTCAATGAGAGCCTCAGCCTTCCCGATCGCCTCCTCAGTTTGTGATACTGTCGTCTCGTCGGACGCTGTCATCGTTCGATTCCCGGGCCCCACCGATTACCGTCGGTGGGGCTTCTGCTTGAGGCTACTCCAGCCGGTCGAGCAGTTCAGTCAAAATCCGCTCGGCCCCCGAAATGTCCCCGGTCCAGAGCTGCATTAGGGCCGCCACGACGTCGGGCCGAGCGAATCGANNTCGATCTCCCGTCTCTATTACTTTCCCGTGATGGATCACATGCTCGCGGGTTACCCGCAGACTGTGTAATTTCTTCCCGCGGCGTGCACTTCTGTGCATCTATGTTGCACTCGCCTGCACCCAGCCCGGTCGCGTTTCGAGCGTCATCGTCGCTGGATGCACTTTCACGGCTACTCGGCGCACTAAGTCGGCCACTATTCCTAAACCGAAGGTCACAGGTTC
>PMCK01000423.1 GCA_003154095.1 Myxococcales bacterium
AGAAAAGCCATTCCTAGAGCGGGTAGTACTGGTCGACGAAATCGAGAAAGAACGCAGCGCCCGCCAGCGCGATCAACGTGACCGCCAGCGACCGAAAAAATTCAAGAATTCTCCGAACCTTATCTGACATGCCAAACTCTATCGAAGTTCATTTTGGTCGTAGAAATTGCACAGCAAAGTGGACGGTAGCCAAGAGGTCCGCAAAGCATTTTCAATGCATGACGATACAATTACCGACGCCGGGGCACGAGCCAATAACGTTGCAATTCTGGTCCATTGGCACGGTGCGCGGATTTTGGTAGCCACAATGGCTCCCTAAACCAGTCGGGCGACCGACATGCTAGATATGGGTTCACTCGACCTCGGGCCCCCCAGTATTGTTGGACCTCTAGTGCACAAGGCCTCCTTCACAATGCCTCATTGTTCCAATTAATAACGTCCTAACGAGCCTCCCTGAGCTAATTGAAGGGCGTATAGGCTTCGATTTTGCGTGCCGTCCAGCTTTGGCGGGAAATCGAGGCTATTGTCCTCAATTGGTACTACGCTACGCGCCCATCGAGGAATATCAATGTCAGAAAACAGCCTGACTTTTGAAGAGCGCGAACTCGAACGGCGACGCGCCCGGGTCGAAAGGCTCAACGGTCTCGCGGATATCAGAGTCGAGACCACACATCGCCATGCTTACTACGCGGCTAACTTGCAGAGGTTGATCGCCAGCCTGTTGATTCCCGGTTCGCGAGTGTTGGAAGTTGGATGCGGGCTTGCTGACATTCTGGCCGCGGTTGCACCCACGAATTCGGTGGGCATTGACATCTCCCCGCGAATGATCGAACACGCATTGGAACGGCACCCCCAGTTGGACCTGCGCGTTGCGGACGTCGCACACGACGAATTGCCTGAGGGTCCGTTTGATACAATCATATTGTCGGATGCAATAGGCTTGCTCGATGACATTCAGATTGTCCTCGAGCGGTTGCGGCAATTGTTGGCGCCCCAGGGGCGTCTGATTGTTACCTACTACAATTTCTTGTGGGAACCGTTGCTGAAACTTGCCGAACAAATTAGTCTAAAAACTAAATGGCCCGACCAGAACTGGCTTTCAATGTCCGATCTGGAAGGTCTATTGAACTTGTCGGGCTATGAAGTGTTCCGTCGCGGGACTGACGTTCTGTTACCGACGAGCATCCCTGTTATCTCCAAAGTCGCGAATCAGCTGAGCGCAAAGTTGCCGGTTGTTCGAGAATTTGCCTTGGTCGACTACTTCGTAGCCCGAGCATTGCCCGAGGCGAAACCGTCAACACTGCCGACGGTCAGTGTCATCTGTCCCTGTCGTAATGAAAAGGGAAATATTCGTGATGCCGTAGCGCGTACGCCGCTGATGGGTCCGAAAACCGAGCTCATCTTCGTTGATGGCAACTCCACGGATGGTACGGTCGAGGAAATTGAAGAAGTCATTCGCTCCTATACAGGACCGCTAGAATTGCGTCTTTTGCCTCAGGGAGATGGCAAGGGAAAGGGGGATGCCGTTCGGAAAGGGTTCAACGCTGCGCAGAATGATATCCTGATGATTCTCGATTCCGATTTAACGGTACCCCCCGAGGACCTGCCGAAATTCTACCGCGCCTTGGTGACCAACAAGGGCGAATTCATCAATGGCGTGCGGCTCGTTTATCCCATGGAAGGCGAAGCCATGCGGTTTCTGAACCTATTGGGCAATAAGTTTTTCTCGGTTGCATTGTCTTGGGTTCTGGAACAACCGATCAAGGATTCACTGTGTGGCACCAAGGTTTTGCGTAAACGCGACTACGAGGCAATCGCGGCCAATCGGAATTTCTTCGGCGAATTCGACCCATTCGGCGATTTTGACTTGTTGTTTGGGGCGGCACGCCTAAACCTTCGAATCGTGGATCTTCCTGTGCGGTACCGCGCCCGCACCTACGGCGAAACGAAAATTAGCCGCTTTAGTCATGGCTGGCTTCTCCTAAAAATGACAGCCTTTGGCTTCAAGAAGCTCAGGATGGGCTTGTAGCTTTCTGGCTCCGCCTCAGATCCCATTTCAAGAAATGTGAAAAAATAGCAAGAATTTGGTGTCGTGGAAACAACATTTAAGCTGACAATGGGAATGCTGTCGGAACTGCCGACAAACGGCCCTACCGATCCGATCAAATATTATAAGCGGCCGTTCATCGGTAAACTTTACTTGAACCGCATCAATCGCAGTCTGCGCTTGTTAACGAATGAACCCGTGGGTAGAGTCCTTGAGGTTGGCTATGGCGCGGGGGCAGTGCAATTGGCATTGGCCGACGGTGTTGGCGAGCTTCATGGCATCGATCTAGACGCTGATCCAAGCGTGCTTGCGAGGTTTCTACTGGCGCGCAATATGCGGTCAAGACTCGTGCGGGGCAACGTCTATGATTTGCCTTACACGTCGGACTACTTTGACCTAGTGGTATGCTTCTCGGTGTTTGAGCACCTTCAAGATTACCGGCGAGCGCTCAGCGAGGTACACCGAGTATTGAGGCCTGGGGGGAAGTTCTTGCTAGGTATGCCTTCGGTCAACAAGGTCATGGAGGCTGCGTTCTTCGCAATTGGTTTCAAAGGAATTAATGATTTGCACATCACGAGACCTGCAGACGTTGCTCGCGATTTCGCGGAAATTGGGTTCAAGTGCACCAAGGACAGCCCTCTGGATTTTCCACTGCGGGCACCGCTGGGCGTCCGGCTTTATTACAATTGGTTGCTCGAGAAGCCGTGAAGGTATTTCGCCAAGCTCTGGCTGAGTTGGCGCTACGCGAGTAAAATGGCTGATGGCGGCTAGCTTTTCCTTGATTGAGCACAAAGGTTTACTTCTTTTCCCATAGCTCATCTAGGCTTGCTCGTTCTCCTGTTACGGTGTGGGCTCGGAATTCGGAAGGAAGTTGCCTAGCAGGACTGAAGTGACTTTCCAAGTACCAAGCAAGCAGGCTTTTCTCAGCTGAGTGAAGGAGTACCCATCGAGCGCCCGAATTCTCTAATGCATCAGTCTCACTCATGCTCTCACCACGGTAGTATGCGTCCAACACCACCATCCGGTGCCAATGATGATTCGTGTGGCCGTTCCTGGCGGGAAGGAAGGCGAAATAGGGCGAAACTACGCCTCCGGGTAGCGACTTCACCAGTTTGTTGAGATTTGCGGCTGCTTGACGGTTGGCCGTATCGGGCAGGTATTTTTGATAATGCAACCTATGCAGGGCGACAAAGACAATCATGCAAACGATTGCGCTTACACGCACAACGCCACGAGGAACCCATTGAATATGCGATATGTCTACCGCCAACAACATGGTGACTGGGCCGAGCAGTACGAGCATCGGCATCAGGTTATTGAGATACCCCCCCGACTTGGCAAATGGAAGCAAGGAGGCCGGAACCGCAAACAGTAGACTCCCAACCCAGAGTGCGCTTCGTGCGCTCAAGGCCCGGGCGACTAGAAGAAGTAGTGCCACAACGGGGAGGGCAACGACGAAAGGCGCAAAATGTAGAACGATATCGACTCCCGCGATGAGGCGCGCGTGATTGACCTGTTGTCTAGCCAGATTCGTAATCACCCAGAACCAGAAACCACCGTGGGTGATCCATTGTGCGGCTGCGAGCAACAGCACACACATGGTCAGGACCGCGCTGCTCAAAGCTAAACCGAACTTGGGCCGATAGAACGTGGCAAATATGCACGCCCAAGCCGCGAAAAACACGGCCGTCTGTTTGGTGAAAATTGCAGCTGCAAAAATGGCAGCAGTCGCGACTGTGTTCCCGATTGTCAATCGCGGCTTGACGACCCGTGAGGTTCCCCAAACGCACAGGAACATCAACATACTGTCAACGCGCACCAGATCATACCACTGCCCCGTGTAGGGGTAAGCGCAGGCAACTATAGATATGGCAGATGCCCCTGCGACCGCAGCATAGAATTTCGGCGATGTATGATCGTAGACCTCTCGAAACATTACCCAACACAGGAGCAGAAAAAAAACGATGGATGTCAATCGCCCCATCCAGAAATCGAGGCGAATGGTGCCCAGTAGCGCCAGCAACATTGTATGCGCCGGGGGATATGGGAAGGGTGCCCAACCAGGATCGCTTCGCCCATAGAGTGGCAACCCGTGCAACAGTCTGTACGCCTGGTACAGTGAACCTCCCTCGCACCATTCAAGATCAAATGGGAAGTTGAGCCGACGGAAGGCTACGAACAATACGATACCCAGTGGCCACAGCGCCCATCCGATTGCGAGCGAGCCTGCGGAAAAGAGTGCCGCTCGAAAAGTCTTGCTGCTCGTGCTCCACTGGCCTCGCATCGTTGCGCGCATCGCGCCTGCAGATACCCTTTTGCCGGAGGCAGTCAAGCTGCTGTCTAGGCCTGATTCGACCTTGCTGTGCCTAGTGAGCAGGTGATTTTCTTTCCCAGAGTTCGTCAATTTCGATGCCTGCGCCAGTTTGCATCCGTACCCGAGCGCTATCTGGAATGCGCATGGCCAACGTAGACACGCTTCGGATATGGTTAGCGAGCCCACCTACGTCCCTTGAATTCGTGAGCGCCCAATGGGCACCTGAGCGATCAAATGCGACAGGCTCATCCATAGGTTCGTTTCTCCAGATGGAGTCCCAAACGACCATGGATTGCCAGTGCGCGTTGTCGTGCCCGTTGTGAGCGGGCAAGAAGCCAAGATACGTACAGACGACGCCCCCCTTTAGTGATGCGACAATCGAATTGAGTTCACGCGCAGCACGCCATTTGGCCGAGTCAGGTATGTAATCCTTGGGCACGAGGGGCCTCGCAGATACGAAGTACACCAGACCACCCAACATTGCCCATCGCAGTGCCACAAAGGACGCCCCTCTTCTTTGTAGAATGTCGGAGCACACGAATATGATTGCTGGGGAGGCTAATACCACGAGCGGGACAAGAGCATTGAGGTAAGCCCCCACTTTGGAATAGGCGACGATGGCCACGGGTATTGCAACTAGGAAGCTACCCACCCAATGAATTGTCCTGGGAGTCAGCCACCCTTTGAGTGCCGAGAGTAACAAGATGAACGGAGTTATCACGAAAAACGGGGCGTAGTCGAAAACCGTCTTGAGGGCCTCGTACATCATCTCCTTCTTCATCTCATGCTGTCCCAAGCTGCCAATCGTCAAATACCAGAACGCGCCGCCGGTCGACCATTGAAGCAACAGGAGCAATACAAGACAAAAACTACCCGTGAGGAATGCTAGCCGAAGCCCAAGTCGAGGTTGGTGGGCTACGAGAAAAAGACAACTCCAACCGACGAACATGGCCGCCGTCTGTTTGGTGTACACCGCGAGCGTGAAGAGTATCGCTGTCACCAGGGTGTGCCGCCAAGTCGCGTTCCGCTTCATCAGACGCATCGATCCCGCAGCCCAGAGCCCGAGCATCATCGTGTCACATCGAATCAAGTCGTACCATTGGCCCACGACCGGGTATGAATTGACGATCGTCGCGACGGCCAATGCACCCACTGCAATGCCGTAGGCACTTCGTTTTAGATGAACGAAGACTTCGCGGAATATGACGAAGCACAATAGCGAGAAGAAGAAAATCGATACAATTCGACCCGTCCAGAAGTCAAGGTGTACAAAGCCAATGACGGCCAAAAGCCAAGGTTGTACCGGCGGATATGGATAGGGGGCCCACGTCGTAACAGGTTTCACATAAAGGGGCTGACCGTGAAGGACTCTGAACGCCTCGTACAGAGTACCTCCCTCCATCCACTCCAGATCCATTGGATAGGTGAGCCGTGCAAAGAATACCGAGTAAAGAATGCTAACCTGATAAAGTGCCCAAACAGCGACGCCCAGCTCCAAGAGCAGACGCCATGCGCTTACCCTTTGACCCAACCAATGTATCGGACCAACCAGCGCCAAACGCATGGCGCCGCTGATACCTGATAGTCACAAGCTGTCAAGCCGCCGAGCCAGTCTGCGGTACAGGTTTACTCGGTCAGACTCGATTTCGGGGGCAATTTTTGACAAATCGAATTGTGGCATCGCAACAGATTCTGCGTGCTTGAGGAGATAGATCGCCCAACCCTGCGGACTATATCACTAAGCCCACGAAGCGGCCTGCCGAGTATGGACGCAATCGCGCGTGCTACGCCGTCTGCGACGGCGTTGGCTGAGGCTGCTGACGGCGACGCGTGGCAAAGAATGAGGCAACCTGGGACACGACATCTCTTGATGTCAGGGAAGCTTGAGATCATACGACCGAGGGCCGTGTATTAGGCGGTGCCCGCGTATACGGCGAACTATTTCGCGGAATGTGGACGTGTCGTGCAGATGTCAATGCCGTTTGCTATAGGCGAGTAGGAGGCTATCCGCGGAGCCAGAATTCAAGTCCCAGATCGCACGAAAACGGCGCAGATTGAAGATTGGACCTTGAGTTGCTAGCAATAGCTTATCATAATATGTGTGCAAATCGGGATCGACAATTAGATTCTTGTGGTTTCGGACCGATTGCTCGTAGCCCTCGGGCATATTGCGCTCGAAATGACCGGGCCCCCAGTCCTTGGATCGAGTGGGTAAGCGCGCCAGGAGCGCGTCGCCTAAGCCTAGAGTGTCTACGATAGTCTTCTTCGGACCCGCCGCGAAGGCAAAAAATCCGATGGCTGGGCCATGGCCACCGATCCGTACATCGTCCGGTGCATCTCGAAATTGTAGACCTTCGTCGTACCACGGCATGTTTGGCATTTCCTTCTTTCGATCGAAGTTGAAGAGGGATGAGCCGTCGTTGGTTTGCACCAAATACCTCGTATCTAGGATGCCATTTCGACCCCAACCGCTATTGTCAAGACCGCAGCGATAGTATGCCGTATTTGCCTTCAACGGGGTCGTGGGGCATACGAGGATGAGTCCGAACGCTAGTGCGCTAAGCGCCAAGCTCGATTGGCGCCGAATCTGCAATGTCATGGCAAGAACAACCGCCAAAAAGTACGGCAGGGCGAAAAACCTGCCGCTCATATGAGTGCTGATGGCGCCAACTTTCAGAACATAGTAGAGATACGCGACTAGCCCGAGTGCCCCCATCCGCGCGCGAACGGAACCTTCGCGTGCAATCAGCAAGAGAACTACACCGATAGTAATGAGTGTTGGCGGGTCCCAAGTGAGGCTGTTTATGAAGTAGGCGACGCCTTGTCGCAGTTGTTCGTTGGATGGAATTCCAATTGAAGCCGCTTTGGCGTAGTAGGTGTTGGGATATGGAAAACCATAATAGATTACGGCAAAGCACGTCCAAAGCACGGCCGGCAAACCTCCCGCAAATAGGGGTCCTATCAATCGGGACCGATAGGCTCGAACACCTCTGTAGATGAGAAGACACAACGCGGGAGCGTAAAGCAAGATCGTGTCGATGCGGTTCACGAACGCTAAAGCTGCAATGAACGTATAGTACGTGATTTCGAAGCGTGGGTCGGGGCGAATAAAATGTGGAGGACGACAACCGAACAAGAGCGGTCCGTAAAACAACGCAACCAATAGATATGATAGCGGGTTCTCGAGTCCCGAGGACGTGTAGTCCATAAATGCCTTGGAAACGAGCAGAAGAAGTGCGAATGGCACGACCGTCCACGGTTGCTCGCGCGATATGAATCTCACCATGATCCAGCCGGTTGCCGCGCAAAGCAGACATGAGAAGGCAAGCGTCGTAAAGAAGAACTCGTGCGTTATCCTGTAACAAACGCTGATCAGGATCATCCACAATGGGTGCGTGTATAACTGTACGCGTTCAATCGTGTTCCACCGCAAACCGTAGCCATTATGCCAATTCCAGATCGATCTGAAAGTAATGTACGCATCGTCAACTATCCAAGCGTTGGAAAGAATTGCATAAACAAAAATGGCGCCAAGAACGAGCAGGTAGCCTCGACTCGTGCTCCGGTGTAGCTTCGTCATAGGGATGGGAACTTTGCCAACTGGCTGACAGCACGCAAATTACAACTCCCACGACGGCCAGTAATAGCGAAGCGGGACAGATCAAAGGTACTCATGGGCAACTCTCCCATGTCATTACACCGGACCGCCAAGGTAAGAGCCATCGAGCCGGAAGGATGGTCGGAAGACTCTTAGACGTCGAGGAGTTTCGCCGCACACTTGGCCCTTAGGTTCAGAAAGCCCTAGTCCGAAGGCCTGAATGCCAATCTGAAGTGAGGATTGGACCGGTCTTGGTACGTGGCATCCCCAACTGGACGAATTTAGAACGGCGCTTACCAAGACTGCGTGCGTTGAGTCGAGGACATCGGAACCCACCGAATCACCCATTGCGCGACAGCGCATGTACAGCGTATTCGCGGACGCGAGACACCAACATTGGTACAATCAGCACAATGGCTATGCTGACACCCAGGAGTATTCCAGCCATGTCCCAAGAGGATAAGGGTTTGGTTTTGATGAACGGATAAATGAGCGGCGAGAACTCCGGCACATACCAACATAGGGTCTCTAGATTAAAGTTATTGGCCGCGCAGAGTGCAGTCTCCGCTTCGCGAAATACGGTACCGTTTACACTCACCCAGACGCTCCAAATGACTGCTGACGCGGTCACAAGCGTGACGATGTGGCGGCGCTCCAAGTTGCAGATATGTTGAGCTAGAGCGAAACTGGCTGGCATACAGGCAACGAGCAAGAATCGCGGGCCCCAGCACAAAGCACCATTCCAGGCCCACCACGGCGCGTGTGCGAGCAGCATACCCCAGGAGAAGGCCATCCCCAGTCGACCGAGCATGGACATGACCGGTTCTTGTTTGCTGGGTGTTGTCACATGATACAAAATTAGCCCGGGCGCGAAGAACACAATCCCTTTGCCAAACGAGAACAGGAGGGATAAAATTCCCAACAGCAGCGGATAGCTGAAGCCTGGGCGACCCGAGTACGGCATTAGAGTAGGGATACCCCTGTCACCCTCGTAGCCACTTCTCGTGGGTGAACCGCGTCTCCACCAAAACTCAAGTGCGATCAACAGCATACTCAGTAGTATGGGCCAAGCTGCCTGGAACCAGCGGCGCGTTCGCAGCGCCCATAATCCGTTGCAGAGCACCAACCCCAGTAACGCGCCCGGTGTATTGACAACGGATACAACCATTGCAACCCCCCCGATCACAGGCCGGTTGAGTGCTAGCGCAGCAAAGCCAACAATTGCAGCACAAGCAGTCAATACCTCGCCATAGAATGTCTGCACATGATGGCCGAACATGGAGGCTGCTAGCAAGAGTAGGATGGTCCGACGCAACACCGGGGCTGGCAAGTGCCGCCGCAACATTTTGTAAAGCACAACCAGGGTAAGATGAAACAACAGAACATTGAAGTAACGCACGAAGTCCTGGCCGTGACCAAACACTTTCCCCAGCAAGTAAAGTGGAGCGGCCAGAAAAGAATGAATGATGGAATAACGCGCCGAGGAAACTTCACCCTTGTCCACCAATTGGACGAGAGTGTTAAAGCGAACGCTGCCGTCGCCCCAGATATCATGTGGAGCTACGAACCATTGATACGCAGCCGCGGCAACTGCTAATGCCCACTCAAGCGCAGCGAGCCACCGCGACTTTAAATCTACATTTTCTGTGGTTATGTCTTCTATGGTACTTGACGAAAGCAGGGAGGCCACGCAGCGAAGCTACTTTAGTTAGTCTGCAAATGCCACAGTGACGTTAACTCAAGGGATTGCCCGCGAACAATGCGCCTTTTCTTCGCTTTTCACGTGTTCGCGGGCACGGTGCACGAGCCACCTCCAGCTGACCCCGCAAAGTGCATTATTCTGCTAAACTCGCGGGCATGGTGAATCTGGATATCACATATGAAGGCGATTTGCGCTGCTCCGCAGTCCACGGCCCGTCGAGCGTTCAGCTGACGACTGACGCTCCTGTTGACAATCATGGTCTCGGCCAGGCATTCTCGCCTACTGACCTCGTCGGCACGGCCCTCGGTTCCTGCCTCTTGACCGTAATGGGCATTGCGGCACGTGCCAGGCAAGTCGACCTAAAAGGAACTACGGTCCACGTTGTCAAGGAAATGACTGTCGAGCGCCCACGACGGATTGCGCGATTGACCGTCGAAGTCAACTTCCCTCAGAAGGTCGCTGGAGCAATTCCCGAAACGACCCGTCGAGACCTAGAGCACATCGCCGAGACCTGCCCGGTTCGACTGAGTATTTCGGATCAAATCGAAGTGCCCATGACGTTCAATTGGCAGCACTAGGGGGGTGTACCTGAGCCGATGGCACAGGCTAGAGCGGCGGCTGGGCATTCTTGACCAACTCTTGAAAGTAAGCGTCGAACCATTCACCGGCCTGCGGCGCACCCTTGGCGCTATCACCGGACTGGCAGTTTGCATCGAAGCGCGGCTGAGTGGGATCGGACACGCCGTCAGATTCCCCCGGCGGCTTTACCCAGAAGTACGCATCCACTCCGGATTCTTGAGAAACACCAGGGCGCTCACCGAGGCCTGCGCCCTTGACGTTGCACCAAGAGCCCCACCGCCTGCGAAGCCCCCCCTTGCCGTTACGAGACGTGTCGATGATGAACCGCTTGTGTTTGATTCCATGGCGGTTCAGCGTGTCGCCCAGTTTGTGGACATAAGTAATTTCGTCTGGGCAGGGATCACTCGGTTCTAACTTCTTGCCGTCCCGGCCTGTCAAGGTATTGAAGTTCGAAACGTTCGTTGCAAACCCACGGATTTTGCCAACGCCGCCGGCCATCAACAACACTTGCTTGAAGATATTGACGATTCGCGATCGATTGCCATCCCAACCGAGCCAACCGGCATGCGCAGCATCAAGGTAGATACTCACATTGGGCAGCGATAGTTTTGATATCGCATACGCGACGGACTTCATGTAAGCGTCCTGCGAAGCCGCACACTTGAGCATGCCCAGATTAGTGGCCAGGTTTGCCAGCGAGTCTGGCTCTATGATCGCTACGATGGGTTGCTGGGGGTGCGCTAGAAATTGCGCCGTGATTACGTCGATGAACTCCGCCTTGTAACGCGCTTCACCGTTTTCCTCGACCTTCAGCTCGCCTGCAGATGACTTGGCCGAACAATCGCGATTCGGTAGATCGTAAACCACGAAAACCGTCAAGGTGGGTTTACCGGTTTTGGCTTGTTGCTGTTGGGCGTCGTCCAAGTAGCGGCCAATCGTTGCCGCCTTTGCAATGCTATCGAGCCAAATGGCCGTTGGGAATGCCTCGATCTTTCGGATAAGTGCCGCATCCGCGGGCAGCGCTTTGGCAGCTGCTCCTTCGGCCTTTTGCACGTAGTCTGGATTGATATAGTACTGCACGTTCTCGAATGGATTGCCTCTTTCGGGCTCGGATGAGCCGGCGGAACCCGCACCACGCGAACCGCGAGAAGCGCAGCCGCAGGTGGCGAGCACGAGGAGCAATGAGGATAGGGCAAACTTGCGAAACGACATCTCTCGACGCTAACCCATTCAAGGTATCACTGCCACTCGGATTTGGCGCGATGCTTCGGTTGCTGCGAATGCCGCAATCGCCAATGTTTGAAAAATAAAGCGTCCGAGTGCTTGCATGCCAAAAAAATACCATTGTCAGCAGATGGGGTATGTGAATAATGGCCTCATGAATTCTGCGGAACCGTCCA
This sequence comes from Myxococcales bacterium, assembly GCA_003154095.1. Classification (GTDB taxonomy): domain Bacteria; phylum Myxococcota_A; class Polyangia; order Polyangiales; family Polyangiaceae; genus FEN-1139. The sequence continues at coordinate 11,641 of PMCK01000423.1, forward strand.
ATGACAAGTCAGTGATTGCCGTGGTGGGTTCTGGAGCAATCGGCCAATTCTATGCCGCGCAGCTCAGTTTGGCCGGGCACGAATTACGATTACTGGCCCGTCGGGATGCAGTCCGTTTGGCTCAGCGCGGCCTATTGATTCACCAAACGCCGGTGCCACAAATCAAGAGCAGCACCGAGCATGCAATGTTACTGATTTCACCGGACCGCTTCAAGGTTGGCACAGACCCCGCGCAATTGGCAGGCGTGCACAAACCCGACTGGGTTCTGGTTGCACTCAAGACGACTGCCCTTGCGCAAGCCCGCGCGCTGGTCGGGCCGCTACTGCGACCGGATACCCGCATTGTAATCACGTGCAACGGTCTCGGTATCGAGGATCAATTTGCAGAATGGTTCGGTCCTGAGCGCATCTTTGGTCTGCTTTGTTTCATCGGCGTCAATCGCGATGACGACGGTACGATTCGTCATCTAGCCTTCGGGCACGTCGCGGCGGGGCACCTTCAGGACGACAGTGCCGAGCGCGCGCGCTTGGTTCGTCTATTCGAAGGCGCCGGAGTCACTTGCGAGAGTCCCGAATCGTTGTTGGAGGCGCGTTGGCGTAAGCTCGGCTGGAATCTGCCCTTCAATGGTTTGAGCTTGCTATACAACTGCACGACGGATGCAATCGTCGGGGACGGAGAAAGGCGCGCCTTCGCGCGGCAGCTCGCCGAGGAGGCCGTTACAATTGGCAATTTGGATTTGGCGGCACATGGACAAGCGGCAAGAATCGAGGCGGATTGGGCACAATTGCAACTAAGCCGCACGGACACGATGGGTGCGTATGCGCCGAGTACTCTGCTCGATGCGCGTGCAGGGCGAGCGCAAGAAATGGACATGTTTCTCGAGCCTGCCCGCAGAGCCAAGCAACTGGGTGCAACGGCGCCCGCGTTGTTCCGACTACTGGAATCCCTCGACGCCCTAGGGTTACTCTGAGCTTGCGAGAGCTTTCTTCATCTTGTCGCTGGCAATCAGCAATCAGCCGTCAGGATTTCGGATTCCTGCTGAAAGTTGATGATTGATCATAAGTTTTGTGGGCCGCGCGTACCGGGTCACGTGATGGCTTGCACTGAAATCTACCCTCGCCCTTCGTGCTCGATCGTCCCTGGTGCGTCGATTGTCGTAGGGCTAGGACCAGGATCAGGATGGAGGAATAGCCGGAAGCTGAGAGCCAGAAGGGCTGAAGCGTAAGCCGGAAGCCTGAGAGCCGGAAGGCAGAAGGACTAGCCGGAAGGGTTTGCAACGGCGCGCCAGGCTGCGCCTGGCACTGGCCGTTGCATATTAGGGGGAGGAATTACGGCGGCTGTTGTCGTGGGGCGAATGCCTCCTGTTTGGTGAGGAGGCATTCGCCATATGAATCAGTTCAATAGTCACAGCTCATCACTTCCGCATCATCGGCTAGTCGCCTATCAGCGGGCGCTTTCGCTGCTGGCCGCCGTTCGTGCAGCGGATATCCGGGATTCGAAGTTGCGCGATGAAGCTTTGCGCGCCGCTAAGGGAACCTGCTTAAATATCGCAGAGGCAGCCGGACGTGCGTCTCGTTCAGACAAGGCCCGGGTGTTTGCCATCGCACGGGGTGAATGCGTCGAAGCCGTGGCGGCCACTGAGATTGCCTTGGCATCCGGGGACGCCAAAGCGACTGCTGTAGGGGCCGTGGTGCAGTTGGGCGATGAGCTTTGCCGCATTCTGGGTGCCCTCATTCGGTGACGCACCATTAACCCAGTAGCCCGCCCAGCATCAGATACACGTCATTGCCAAGCCGGGTGACAGCCGCGACGGCGTCGGGGCATGCGTCGCCAGCACTGCCGGCGATTTCCACCGCCGCAACGCATTCGACGCATTCCCCGCGGGCAATTGCGTAGGCGACGCCGAGGAGTGGTTGAAGAACCACGCGAGCCTTATCGGCTCGAGTGACGCGACCCGACCCCTCAGGCAA
>PMCK01000049.1 GCA_003154095.1 Myxococcales bacterium
AAACGGAATATTGAAACTTGCGTTTTCCTCAAGTTCTGGCACACTACGCAAGTGACCTCGAAGCAGGTCCTTTCATATGTTAGCCGCGCGGCAAGACTCAACCAATTTTACGTATCGGAGCATGCCTTTGATAAGCCACAGCGCGATCTTTTTGCCCTGGCGGGTCTAGTAATGAACTACGTGCATACGACCAAAGTTGGACGGTTTACGGTGAGGGACGGCGGGACCACCTCCCGTTACAAGCGTTCATCGGACGGCAGTCGAATTCTATCGCCGGAGCAAATTGCATCGCTAGAACGGCGAGCGGCCATAGCCGTACTCCGTGAGATGGAATTGGTATCTGGTGCCGAGCTGAAGTTTGCTCGCAAAGCTCTTGGCCTGAGACAGCCCGAGCTGGCTGAACAATTGGGTGTTGCGGTAGAAACGGTTTCCCGTTGGGAAAACGATAGCGAGACGTTCAAACGTCCGGTTCAGCTGGCGCTGCTAGCATTGTTGGAATTTGTCGAACAGGGCGGCAGCCTACGCACTCCTAGGCAAATTCGAGACGAGAAAGACTTTATCGTGAGGGTTGCACGCTAAATGCAAGGATCGATGCCCCGTCGAGTGAAATGAATCGCAGGTTATCGAGGCTTCCTTGACTGGAAGCTCAAAGCCTTCCCGCTACGTGTCCCGCCTCTTCAACTCTGCCTCGAGTTCCGCTACACGCCGCTCGGCGGCTTGCCTGGCGAGCCGTTCCACATGAACTTCGGCTTCTTCGCGCGTAGGCAGCAGTTGTCTTCCTTCAGCGTCGGTAGCAATGCGCAGCAAGGCACCGAGTTCCGCATCGCCGAGCACTACCCAGTGCAGGCCCAGCGTAACCAAGGGGCTGCGATCTCCGACTATTGAGCGCTCGACGAGATCGTTGTCGAGCCGGTCCCAGATCCGCAGGCGCTGGCCTTGGGGTGAATCGGCATCGAAACGCACCAGCTCTATGATGCCAAGCTCATGGTACCGCACGAGTTTCTCGTCCCAGGCCGATTCTCGCTCGTCGGACTCGCTGACGATCTCGACAGCTAGCTCAGGCGTGCCTCTTTCCCAACTCTTCCAGGATGTGAAGATTTCATCTTTCATGCCCAAGCGTACAAATATGTCCGGCGCCAGCGAGCGCCCAGGGTCCCGTGCATTCCAGTAGATGAACTGCTCCGAACCGATGCAGGTGCGGTCGGCGAAGTTGTGCGTCAAGAGCTGAAATAGAAATGTGCGAAGCTTAAGATGCCGTTTTGACTCGGGCACGGATTCCTCGGTGGGAAAGTGCAGTGGCTTAGGTGGCCGCTTATATTGGATGCTTCCCGAGAGCTCCAATGTTTCCGCTGGGCTGGTGGGGTGCATGGTTTGAGGATAGCAAGGCTGCTCCCATGAGGCCAGCCGATGACATCTATAGGACGTGGTCGCCACATGCCGCACTCGCGTAATCTTGGTCGCGGAGTGAAATTCGATGGTAGAGACGGTACTGGTGCCCAGGCTTTTCAGGAGTAAAGCGCCGTCCCGCCAGTTGCCCTATGGACGGCGCTTCGCGGCAAGGACCGACCCACTAGTTGCCCTATGGACGGCGCTTCACGGCAAGGACCGTCCACACAGATACTTATGGGACGGCACTTCATGGCAAGGACCGACCCACTAGTCACCCTATGGACGGCGCTTGGCCGCAAGGACAGCCCACCAGTTACTTTATGGACGGTGCTTCGTGGCAAGGACCGTCCAGTGAGTTACTCTATCGACGGCAGCTGAAGGGAAAGAAGGGCAGGGGCGGATGGTTCGAAAGCGAGATCCTTGGACGAGGGCGAGGGACATTGGGCACCGTCGCCCCAAGACACCAGCACCCAAAACGGGGTGGTTGTTGGGCGAGCTCGCCGAGCTTGCCGGGCTCTCGGTCACAACGGTGCGTTACTACGTGAAGCAACGCCTGCTGCGACCTGCTGAATTTCGCGGCACCCTCACGCGTTATCAACGACCTGAACTGCTGCGGCTCCTTGGGATTGTGCGCCTGAAATCGGAAGGCAAGTCCACTCTCGCAGAAAAGCAGCGTCGACTGGATTCGATGAGTTCCAGTGATTTGGAGAAGTGGCTCGGTTCAGGCCCTCTCGCGCCAGCTGCTGCGGCGGCCCTTGGCCTCCCGGTTGCGATGCCGTCTGCCGCCTCTGATCCGTCAGTGTTAACTGCCACGATCACGACTCACCTCGACCTCGGAAGAGCGCCAGCGGAATACTGGCAGCGTATCGCGCTGTTGCCAGGCCTTGAGCTTTTGGTTCGAACTGATGCGCCGCAAGCGGCACGCATTGCCGCACGACGGATCTGTGACGAGTATGTGGTGAAATAGTTCCCCGCGACTGCGTGCAGGGTTAATCGAAGTGATTTGCGGCGTCGGCGGACCGTGGTACACAAAGGCATGACCCGCGACGAGCTTCTCGCCTACAAGCAGCGCTGGCAACTCGTCCAGGCTCGTGAGGTCGAAGAGCGGCGTGCGGCAATAGGGAGCCCTCCGTGTCCGGTGTGGTTGCCCTTGGCTTGACGACGAATTTATTAGAATATAATCAGCGCATGGCGACCACCGTTCATATCCCGCCAGAAATCCTGTGTAAGGTTGACGCGCGCGCCAAGGCGCTCAATCTGAGCCGCAATCGATTTATCGTCGAGACTCTCGAGAAGGCTCTCAGCGACAATTCGACTTGGTCGCCGGAGTTTCTCGAGTTTCTCCACAGTATGACGCCCATTGATTCGGGAAGGGAGTTTCTCAAGGGTATTGCCTCAAATAGGCGGTCAAAGAAGGTTCCGCCTGGGCTTTGATTACCGCTATGCATTGTGAGTCTCCGCAATGCCTGGGCTTGAGAATCGTTGACTGGACAAATGCGCGTGTTTGATGCGGTCCACGCGCTATGCGCTCCGGCATGTGTCCATGTGCCGCCGTGACAAAAAAGTGTGAAGCCAGAAAACCCGTAAGCATAGCACAGGCGTACATTGTGAATACAAGACCTAAATTAACGCCCGCGCCTCGATAAAAATGC
>PMCK01000584.1 GCA_003154095.1 Myxococcales bacterium
TCTGCCTACGGTCACGGCAATATCGCGTGAAGCGATGGCTGCGGTGCCACCTCGGCTTTCGGCAGCGGCGTACGCCCTTGGGGCAACACGTTGGGAAGTCATATTCCGCGTGACCCTTCCCACTGCCTCCGGCGGGATCTTCGGCGCACTGGTGCTGGGCCTCGGGCGTGCCTTCGGCGAAACGATGGCGCTCGCGATGTTGGTCGGCAACACGAATACGTTCGGGTGGTCCCTGTTCTCACCCGGTAATACGCTTGCCGCGCTACTTGCCAACCATTTTCCGGAAGCCGGCAAGATCGAGGTCGGGGCGCTCATGTACGCAGCCGCCGTCCTGTTGCTCATCACATTGGCCGTCAACCTCATCGGTTCGTTCATCATGCTCCGCGCTACCGCGGGATTGAAGGATCTGAAATGATGCCGGGAAATCCGCGGACTGCCGAAACGGGAGCGAGCAGCGAGGTGAATCCCTTTAGACTTTCGCTCAGCAATCCGCGTACATTGTTCAATCGAGTCCTGACGGGTGTCGCGCTGCTCTTGAGCTTGTTTGCGCTGCTCCCGCTGTTCTCGGTGCTTTACATGCTGATCGTGCGCGGCGGCTCGATGTTGAGTTTCGGTCTTTTCACTCAACTCACGCCGGGCGCCGGTATGGAAGGCGGCGGCATCGGAAACGCGATCCTAGGCACACTTGTTGTAGTCGTCGTAGCGAGCCTGTTGAGTCTACCACTCGGGTTTCTAGCCGCAGTTTATCTGGCCGAATACGGCGGCGATTCGAAGCTCGCAGTAGTGGTACGCTTTGCAGGCAAAGTACTCACGGGTATGCCCTCGATCCTCGCGGGTGTGTTTGCCTATGCGACCGTGGTTGCGGTGACAGGCTCTTTCAGCGCGCTCGCGGGCGGCGTCGCGATGGCGGTGCTGATGGTGCCGATCGTGATGTTGACTGCGGAGCAAGCTCTGCGAAGCGTGCCCTCGAAAATGAAAATGGCCGCGCTTGGGATGGGCGCGACTCGCACGCAAATGGTGCTGCGTGTCGTGGTTCCAACAGCGATGCCCGGCATCCTAACTGGCGTAATGCTGTCACTGGCACGCGCGATGGGCGAAACCGCGCCGCTGCTCTTCACGGCGCTTTTTAGCGATTACTGGTTCGAGGGCAAGCTGCAGGCGCCAATCGCCTCGCTGGCGGTGCTCATCTACAACTTCTCGGGCAGCCCCTTTGAACATTTAGTCAAGCTCGCTTGGGCCGCATCGCTCGTACTAGTGAGTTTGGTATTGGTGCTTAATGTGACAGCGCAAATAGTTATCAAACGGCCGAAAGAACAATGATCCCGAAAAGAGGTATGTCATGAACGTAGATGCAGTGTCACCCAGACCCGACATTCACCACGATCGAACACATACGTCTTCGATGCGTCCGATTGATTCGGCCACGCACGATCGAGCCGCCGATGGCATGATCATGGATTGCCGGATTCAGAAGCTCTTCTATGGCAATTTCCTGGCCGTTCGCGATACTGACCTCCCGATCATCCCCAACGAAATCACGTCGTTCATTGGCCCGTCCGGCTGCGGCAAGAGTACGGTGCTGCGCAGCTTGAATCGCATGAACGACTTTATCGTGGGCTTTCGCCTGCAGGGCTCCGTGCACTTCCGGGGGCACGACATCTATGCAAGCCACGTTGACGCTGTGGCGGTACGCCGCTCGATTGGCATGGTCTTCCAGCAGCCAAATCCTTTCGCGATGAGCATTTACAAGAACGTTGCCTTCGGCTTGCGTTTGAATAGATTCAAGGGAGACTACGACGAACGCGTCGAAAAGGCCTTGCGCGACGCGGCGCTGTGGGACGAGGTCAAAGACAAGCTACACACGAGCGGCTTGGCGCTTTCGGGCGGCCAACAGCAACGGCTGTGCATCGCCCGCGCGGTCGCGGTCGAACCCGACCTCCTGTTGATGGACGAGCCGTGTTCGGCACTCGATCCGATTGCAACCCGCCGCATCGAGGAGCTGATGCTCGAACTCAAAGAGCACTACACGATCGCGATCGTAACCCACAATCTGCAGCAGGCGCAGCGAGTCGCGGATCGCACAGCCTTCCTTTTCGTCGACACTACTCAGGGCGGGCGCACTGGCTATTTGATTGAGTATCGACCGACGAAGGAGCTTTTCGATGATCCACACGAGGAAACCACCAAGGCGTACATTCGCGGCGAGTTTAGCTAGGCGGTGTCCCTAGTAATTGTCCGATAAACTCGGATGATGGCACACGAAGAGCGGAAGGTCGGAAGATTTGCATGGCACGGACGAGGTCTGTCTCGGAAAATACTTAGCTAGTCACCGCGCGCAGGTTCGGGTCCCTGCCCGCCCATGACGCATTGTTCGCCGAGAACTGGCTAGATCGCAATTAATCTATCACCATCTCCTCGAACAAGAGCCTTCGCTTGATGCTGATGAGGCGACCGACATCGTCCGAATAAAGATCAGGCCTCTTTGTGTATATTAAGTGCCGGCTGCGGTGCACCAGATCGACGATTACTTGCGCCAGCTCGTCACGAGTCACACGCCCTGCGCTGAACTCCTCAACGTCCCCGAATGGCCACGCTTCGGCAAGCCCTGAGCGTAACCGCGCCTCGCTCTCGATAAGCGCTTCCCAGGACATGTGTCGACCGCGGTTAGCCACGGGAACGCTGAATATTAGCAAAATCAGCGAGACTGCGAGAAACATGAAGTCGGTTACCTTGTCCCGGGGTGAATGGACGGGTGCGTAAGAATCGAGATCGATGCCCTTCAGCTGGCCGCGCCGGCTCATCATCAGATTGCCGTTCTTGAGGTCATTGATCGCGTAACCGATGCGATGCACGTCCTCGAGCCACAACAGTACGCTCGTAAGCAAATCGAGCACCGTCGCCGTGGAAAGCGCGTGCTGAAAGGGCAGGTTCATGCGCGCGCGGCGCCACACTTCGCTTTTGCTCAAGTTTACGGCTCGCTCGTACTCCTGCTTGGCCTCATGCTCGCTCGATCGTGCGCGCGGTGGGCGACTCACGCTCGCGTGTTCCGTGCCGGTCACTCCGACGAGGTTGTCAAGTGTGTCGCCTTCAATGAACTGTAGTACGTGGTACGTGAAACGTTGGCCAGGCAACTTGCCAGTGTCGTAAAGCCGGATCAAATGGGACGCGTTGGTAAGCCCGCGGCCCACCGCCATGGCTGCTTCCGCCTCCAAAATCGCGTGCTTCTTCTTACCCGTAATGCGATCGATCTTGAGCGCAACGCGCTCGGGAAATTGCGGGTTGTTTTCGTTTAGTGCTTCGTACACTCGTCCGAACTCGCCCAGGCCGAGTTGTCGTAGGAGCGTGAACCCAATATCGAGGAACGGATCGGCCACCATTTTCCAAGCGTCGAGATCATCGCGGTCGAGAATTCCGTAGCGACCCTCCTCCGGCTTTGGGGTCTTTACCTTGCGGCCCTTGTGCACGAAAGGCATGGGCTGCATCAGCGGAGCCACGCCCGGCATCGCACCCGCCAAACTCAAACGCAAGTAGAACGAGTCCAAATATTCGCGAACGGCACACCTCACGTCCTCGGCGTAGCTCGTGTACGGATCGCCGCGCAACAAGAAGCCGAGTTTTCCGAGCATTCGCCAATAGGGGTGGTGGTCCATCAATTGTGATAGCGGAATTGTGCTCGCCTCACTCACCATAGCCGCGTAGCGTTCCCCCGCGGGGCTTGCAATCAGCTGTCCCGATTTGCGACCGTCGAAAAGTACGTTGACGCTCACGTAGGTCACTTTCGATGAAACTTCGACCTTCGCAGCAAAGCGATCGCGCGGGGACGCTGGGTAGCCTAGGCAAAAAACCAAACGCGAAACCAGGGGCCAACATACGCCCAGCCGTTCGTCTGATGAGAGCTGCAGTCGACCGGCGAGCGCCTCGTGTACGTAACGCGCGAGGCGCGAATGCAGCACGATTCGGACGTCCGAGGTCGGCTCCTCGCAGTCGATCTCGCGCGTGCCGTCGCTTGGAATATCCGGGCTCAGCCTAACGCGTACCGGCAGGCGGGCGTTGCTCGGCTCGAAGAGTAATTCATCGAGCGTGCGCATTACGTGCGGCTTGTTCATAAGGCGCTTTCGCAGGAGAACGAACCCCTCCGCCAAGAGGTCGGAGAGCCAACGAGAATCCTCGTTCTCGGGTTCGAAAGCCACCAGGTCTAACTCAGGTTGAAGATACAGGTGCACACCGATCTCGGGTTCAACGCGCTCCTCTGGGTCTAGGTTCAGGTAGCGAACCCACTCCTCGAGATCGCCGCTGAAGACCG
>PMCK01000640.1 GCA_003154095.1 Myxococcales bacterium
CCAATGCTGGGGGCAAGTGCATGACGTTTTCCGCTGGATTCGTTGATGCAACCAACGCCCCCGGCTCGCCACCGGGCTTTATCCCAAGTCTTTCGAAATACGGCCTGAACGACTGCATCTCGTCCGTCAAAGTCGGGTCAAACGTGCGCCTTCTCGCCTATCAGAACGACAACTACAACGTTGAAGGCTCTGCACACAATCTCAGTTGGCACATGTCGACGCACGAGCCGTTTCAACCGCCAGGCCCGTTTTTCTCCTATGCGGCGGAGAACATGGAGCCGAGTGACAATGATGACTACTCCTCGCTGATCATTCTGAAAATCGACCAAACCACCAAAGAACGAATTCCCAATCATCACCTTGGCAGTGATCCGGCGGCCTCAGCGAACGCCTTTTGGAAGCAGGAAGCACAAGGACTCTGTCACAATAGCGGGTTCTGGTTCTTGACAAGCGAACCGGACCTGCCCGACGGGTTTCCGCTCGGTGATGGATATCATTGCGTGGGCGATCCGCCGCATTGGTATGATTTGAAGCCGCTGACTGGGCGAGTCTGGAAAGTTCCTCGCAGCTCGGACCTGTCGTCGTCGAGCGCAGCCGGCGGGGTTGCTGTGGATCTCCAGAATATGCCCATCGCACGCAACACATTCGTGGGTTATCGCCATTTCGGTGATCCAGACTGCCAGACGATCAATGGCAAAGACTACGTCTTTGTGCCGGTGCAAGGATGTAACGACTCCTGGAGCGCGTATCCAATTCCGTACGTCTTGGTGCTTTCAGCCGACGACTTGAGTCCAGTCGCCACGTGGACAATCCCAACTCAAGAACCCCAAGGCTCATACTACTCACAGTTGGAGTCATGCCTTGGCGTCTCGAATTTCTACCCGGGTGTCGCCAGCAAGGGGGTAGCGTCGTGGGTCGCCGTGCGACCGAATGCCACTTCACCGCAGTCGGTCGAAGTTTGGATGAGCTCGGACATCTGCGGGGGGCGTGGACTACTTAGATTCCGTGCAGATCTCACTCAGTCCGGCGATACCTCGATGACGCTGCTGCCGCCGGCCACGCTTGTTGACGTCGTGGGGGCGCCCAAGACGTTCCAGGCGCTTCAGGGAGGGGTCTTTTCTCCGTCTGGAAATACGTTGTATCTGTCGACGGGAGATACCGACCACTATGGCGGCGTCCGTGTAGTCGGTCCCGTGTCGGACAATCTGCTCGCGTCGGGCGGCCCGCTAACAGAGTTGGCTGAATCTGGCAATGAGTACGGAATGTTTGACTATGCACAGGAGATGACTCAGGGCTGCGTTCCGTTTACCGATTGGTGCATCCCGACTGGGCAGGAGCCAGAAGGCATCGACTTTTTGGACACCCGTTGTCCTGGCACTGCGGTCAAAACCACAGGCGTTCCCAGCTCGTATCCTTCAGCGGCGAAAGACGGCGGAACCCAGTTGCACGTTATCATGAACAATGGCGGTCTTGAGACCGGGGGAGACCAAGTTGAACTCCGCCACTACTCGCTAGACGACGTCCAAGCATCGCAAGTGGCAGGTAACAATGTCTCTCCGATGTGCGATCGGTTGGACGCGGGAATACCGAGCGGTGGCGCCGGTGGCACAGGCGGGGCGAGCGGCACAGGTGGAGCGAGCGGCGCTTCAAACTGCTCTCCGGCTTGCAATCAAGGCGCTCCGTGCGGTTCGAGTTCAGACTGTGGATCGAACAATTGCATAAGCGGAACTTGTGCCCCCCCTGCGTGCTCTCCGAAGTGTATGTTCGGAGACGTTTGCGGCAACAACGGGGACTGTGCATCGTACGTATGCGGGACGAGCAATAACCGGTGCCAGCCTCCCAGTTGTTCACCGCAGTGCAATCAGGGCGCGCCTTGCGGAGCACCGACGGATTGTGGCTCAAAGGTTTGCACAGCCGGGCTCTGCGCTCCCCCTGCTTGCTCGCCTGGTTGCAGCTCAGGTAGCCCGTGCAACAACAACGGGGACTGCTTGTCTCACGTCTGTGTTGGCAACTTCTGTCAGTGACACCGCGCGTGCGCGGCCTTGTTGCTTGGATCCGTCGTACTTGGCTGCAACCAATTGGCGGTACCACCGCAGCAATGTGTCTGGCGTGACAATCGTGCCGAGCGTTGCAAGTGCCGACCGGCCAACAGCCTTGGCTTTCTTGGCGAGGCGTCGACGCTGTGCACCGGTCCATCGAATGCGCTTCTTGCCAAGTTGCTAGCGCAGTGCTTGATTCTCGGCTGGAAGGTACTCGATGACTGACTGGTGGCGTCGGCTGACCCAACCGGCAAGAGTGAACAGGATGAACTGGAGGTAGATTCATGATCGACGGTCGAAGGCCGGCAGGGCCAGGGCCAAGGCGATCCGAAGCATGTACCAATTGCGCTGAGGCGGCTGTTAGGCATTGTCTCTGCCGTTGGTGACCGTTCTAGACCCGAAGTTCACCGACTAAATGCCGCATTGATCTATTCCAAAGTGCATCCTCGCGTTTCGCCGGGGCAGTTTGCCGGTCGGCGCCTGGTGGAATTCAAAGGTGGCGTTTGGGCGGCCGCTCAGTCCCACCCGGTCTACAAGCACTAATCAAAGGTCGCGGCGCGCTCTGAGCGAGACATTGCGGACAGGCGCAATAGAACTCGCAAGAAACCCTTCTCGAATATTAAGGGGCTGAGCAGTGCCATGCATCTGCCCGCTCGCCATGTTGCCGAGCGCGTGCCTCATGTGCCCGACATGAATGGCCCGTTGTCGCCGAAGTTGGTTTTGGCAACGGGTGCGCCGTTGTTGCCGGACTGAGCGAGCGCGGGCGGATTGACCACCGGCGTCGGCGCAGGTGGATTGGGCTTGTCGTTGGTGTCGACCGCGGACTTCTTGCGAACGCCGTGTATGGCGAACAGCGACGGGATGATCGTGTCGGCGTCGTCCTCACGACGGCGCAGGTACTGAACCGCCGCACGCACCTCGTTGTATGACGTGACGAACAGTGTAAACGCTGCCTGACGGACGCGCGTCGCAGCGGCAACAGTCTGAGGCGTTTGCTCGCGAAGCCCCACGGCCTCGCTGAACTTGGCTGCAAGATCCTCGGCCGCCGTGAGTTCCTCGGGCTTGATGCTGGTGCGATCGGCAATCTTGTCCGCATATTTGCGGTGAATCGCCACGAGCGCGATGAGATCCCCCATGACCCGCGCCCCGAGATTCGCCCCTTCCGAGCGCAGCACCACGCAACGGCCCCGAGCACTCGGATTTTTCCAACCCTGTTGAGGCATCGTCATCGAGCGCTCGGAGTCCATTACCCTCCAATACGATTTTGAACAGCGAGCGCTCTGCAGCGATGACCCCCTGCGACGAATATATCATCGAGCCCCAAAACTCGATGATCACTTACAAGATTTCCACGATCAACCCCAAGAAATGATGCCGCCACGACAGGGACAGTACAGTATCCGCATCAATGACCAATGGCGCATCTGCTTTCGCTGGGTTGGCGCAGATGCCCAGGATGTCGAAATCGTCGACTACCATTAGGAGAATCAATATGCCGCGTAATAAGCATGCCCCAGTTCATCCGGGTGAGATTCTTTCAGAGGAATTTCTGAAACCTCTTGAGCTTAGCGAGTATCGTCTTGCAAAGGGACTCTGCGTGCCTGCTCGACGAATCAATGAGATCGTCCACGGGAAGCGCGCAATCACCGCTGATACGGCGCTAAGGCTTGGGCGCTTTTTTCGCAATTCAGCATGGAACAGAACCGCCCCACGTTCACATCGAGCGCAATGACAATATTGCCAAGTTTTGGCTACGCCCGGTCCGATTGCAGGAAAGCGGCGGTTTTAATAGGCTGGAAATCGGCCGACTCCAGGGTATAGNNATACTGAGTTTTTGGGAGGCGTTCTTTGGCAGCTGAATCCCGACGCGCACAGGCCCTGCAAGTAGCTGTATTGGATGATACGTTGACTGTTGACCTTGTCGACGGTCGCACTGTATCTGTTCCTCTTGCCTGGTATCCTCGCCTTGCACACGGAACTCCGACTGACAGATCCAATTGGCGGCTGATTGGTCGAGGGGAAGGGATCCATTGGGCAGATCTCGACGAAGACATTAGCGTCGAGGGTCTTCTCGCTGGACGAGCTTCAGGCGAATCGCAATCATCACTCGATACCTGGCTGCGTAGTCGCAAGCGAGCTGGCTAAGTCAGCGTTGGATCCGCCGGCGTTGCCGTACTGATGGGTGATGGCTACGCCCACGATGAAGACCATTGTATCGCGGGCGCGGTCCTGGCATCCTGGTGTCTTGCCGCGAGCCTGACAGCGCCGCGGCTCAACGCCAGCCGTTAGACCAACCAAGAAACGTTACGGCGATATAGACATGTCCGACACCGACCGTCGACTTTCACTGCCCAGGGGCCGTCTCTTATACCGAGAACCTGACACGATAACGTATGTCGTCGTTCAACACATTCGGACTCGCGAGCATTGGATTGTCGAAGATGGTTGGTCTGATGACAGCGAAGCAGCAGGGCCGTTCTCTCCTGATGATCTGCTGCGAGCAGTGCGGCTAGCGAACACATCGGTCCCCGACGGATGCGAATTAGGACCTTGGCAACCCGGCATCCGGCTGTTTGAGCCCACTCGCCTCCCTGGTCACTCTAACGATTGGACTCGTGTCGAAACAGCGTGGCTGTCGCGCACAGTCGCTCTCTACAGCGAATCAGACATCACCCAGGTAAGCAACGAGAGGTGCTGCGAGGCACCCACGGACATTCCGCGCGTGCGCGTGGAACCGAGCCTCTCTACCACCGACCTCGATGATCTGGTTCGAACACGTGCCCATGGAGCGCAGCTACGCTACATAGGCGTTCTTCGACGTCCCTGGAATGCTCATCCTGAAGGATCTCCCGTATACGGTCGCAGCACCGACCTTGACGAAGCCTTTGCCGTAGTCGATCTGCCGCGTTGATGGCGAAAATACCGATGCCCGACGCTTCCACGGTTCGTTCTTGCGACATGGCCTCTTGTCCTCGACCCGGTGGGGTCATGCGAGTGGCGACGGCGAACCTATCATCGTCGGAGAGAGGCGCCTAGCCTTTGACTTGACGGAAGGTCGAAGCTTAGATGGTGGCCCACGACGACGGGCTACCTCGCCACCCCGGTGGCGACAGGTTTCTCTGACGCGAAAAAAACCGCTTCGATTCGATCAGGCACCAGTAGATGTGGTGGAACCGCAAACCGAAGAGCCGGATGCGGAAAAATCGCAAGTCCGGTCGTTGAAGGTGTGCTAGCTAGCCACAGGCTAGTGTTTGCTTGATGAATGCGCCGGTTCTGCAGGAACACTATCTCGCGCCGGGCACGGTGAACGGCGCGATTTGGCGCTATTCACCGCTGCACCCAAAGCTCTTTCACTTCCACGGGCAGCATGAGTTCCTATTGGTCAAGCGCGGTTGGGCGCTCGAACGAGTCGGGAGTCAATTGCACCGCGTGCACGCTCGGCAGCTTATTTGGCATTTGCCCGGCCTTGCGCATGAAATGGTGGAAGCATCCAGCGACCTCGATCTTCGCGTGGTTCACGTCGAGCCCGACGTCGCGCAGGTGCTCGCCGCGCTCGGGGGTCTCGTTGCCGGCCGTCCCGTCGTGGAGCTCCAGAGAGCGGATTTCGACGCCCTGCTCGATCAGTGTGAAGACACGACGGATTCACGCGGGGGATTCGACGATCGCACCAGACAGCTTGTCTCGGCTGCGCAGGTCGCCTATCGAGCCACTCGGACCGACCACGATTACAAGCGGGCGACCTCTTTCCCCGAACTCGCGTGTTGTCTCATGTTGGACGACCCGTCTCTCAATCGATCCGATCTCTGTCGCACGCTCGACGTGAGCGGCGGGTACCTGTCACGGCGGTTTCACGCGGAGCTCGGCACGACCCTGCAAGAGCAGCGCGCCCGGGTTCGCGTGGCGCGCTTCGTAGCCCATGTGGCGCGCGGTCGGAGTAGCTGGCTCGACGCGGCGCTAGCGGCGGGTTTCGGCAGCTACTCGCAATTGTATCGGACATTTAGGCGTTTGGTAGGCGTCGGGCCGCGCGAGTACCTCTGTGAGGGTGGCAGGAACGTCATCGCCCTGGTGCCCGCGTAACCAGGGTCTGTTCCCTCTGTCTTTGTAGGTCACCAAATGCAAAGACGACTTTCAACAGTCGTGCTAGTCGCCACAATCGCTTAGAGAAGGAGCCTTCATCACCTTGACCAATCTTCGAATCAATGGGTTTCGGGCATGTTTCGTCCTTGGGGCAGTCATTCTACGCTGGGCATAGGGATAGTTTGGGGCGAACGGTATCGGTGAGTTTCAGGATAGTTGACGTAAGAAATAGCGATTTACGGGAGTCCTAAGATCCCGCCGATCCTGAGGCTCCGCGGCTTGTCGCGGGGAGACTCACCTTCCATGCCGAGAGTCGGGGAGGACGAATAATCGTGCCGAAATCAAACAAAGCAAAGGAAGTAAAATGAGCATTTCTCGGCTCGTTACGCCACTCACTACGCTCGGTGTTTTCTCCATACTCGCTTCTCTCGGTTGCAGCAGTAGCAGCAACAACACTGCATCCGCGACTGGGGGCTCCGCAGCTACCACCGCTGGCGGCTCGTCAAGCACTGCGGGCGGTTCGACGAGCACCGCCGTTAACAACAGCGGTGGGAACGGCGCTACGGGCGGTCGCACGGTTGCTGGTTCTGGCGTGGGCGGCACGGTACCCTCGCTTGGCGGAGCGTCGAGCGGCGGCAGCGCAAACACGGGCGGCACGACAACAAGTACCGGCGGAACAAAGGTGACCACAGGTGGCACAACAAGCACCGGAGGAGCAACACCCACTGGCGGTGTTACTGCGAATGGAGGAACAGCCGCAACCGGCGGCACCCAAGCAACCGGTGGCGCGTCAGCGACGGGCGGAGTCTCACCAAGCACGGGCGGTGCCGCGACAGGCGGTTCGGCGACGGCCGGCTGCCCCGGCACTGGCGGTCCCACGATGGTTGCTCTTCCCCTTGGCTACTACATTGACAGTACGGAAGTAACGCAAGGGCAATATCAGACCTGGCTCGACACGAGCCCATCCACATCGAATCAGACAGCAGTCTGCGCGTGGAACACGACTTATACACCCAGCAGCGGCTGGCCACCGACGTCATCGACGCTGAACTACCCCGTGGTTTACGTGGACTGGTGCGATGCGTATGCCTACTGTGCCGGCGTGGGAAAGCGCCTGTGCGGTAAGATTGGCGGCGGGTCCAATGGCTACAGCGACTACGCAGACGCAACCCTGAGCCAGTGGTACGCGGCGTGTACATCAAATGGCACGTACTCATCCACAGGTTTCCCCTATGGCAATACGTACCAACCAGGTTACTGCAACGCCACCACGAACTACACACTAAGTGGACCAGGAAGTGCCGCGGTCGCCGTGGGAACGTTGCCCAATTGCCAATCAACGATTTCGGGCTACACGGGAGTGTACGACCTGAGTGGCAATGTCGGAGAATGGGAAGATTCGTGCGATTCAGGTTCAGCCACCGGCCAATGGGACTACTGCCGCGTGCGCGGCGGCGCGTTCGGCTTCGGCGCCACCAGCAGCAGCGTCTTCGCGTGCGGCTACGGCACCAACGGCATCAGCCAGCGCGCGAACGCTCAGGCCAACCTCGGGGTTCGTTGCTGCGCCCCCTGAGCAAACGCATGTGGGTTTGTGATTTGAATCTTGACGGGGTCCAGCGGCGGAGCCCTTCGGTTCCTCGTCTCGATCCAAGTGGATGTCGATTCGACAGGGTGGCACTAGCCGCAGAGACTCGGGGAAGACGAATAATCGTGCCGAAATCAAATAAAGCAAAGGAAAGCAAATGAGTATTTCTCGGCTTGTTACGCCATTCGCTGCGCTCGGTGTTTTCTCGATACTCGCTTGTGTCGGTTGCGGCAGTAGCGGCAACAACGCTGCATCCGCGGGTGGTGGTTCCACAGCTACCACCGCTGGCGGCTCGTCAAGCACTGCGGGCGGTTCGACGAGCACCGCCGTTGACAACAGCGGTGGAAACGGCGCTACGGGCGGTGGCACGGTTGCTGGTTCTGGCGTGGGCGGCACGGTACCCTCGCTTGGCGGAGCGTCGAGCGGTGGCAGCGCAAACACGGGCGGCACGACAACAAGTACCGGCGGAACAAAGGTGACCACAGGTGGCACAACCAATGCAGCTGGCGCAACCAACGTCGGAGGTGTGACCAGCGCGGGCGGAACCAAGGCAACCGGCGGCGTTGCAGGGACTAACATTGGTACAACGACGGGCGGAGCGGTCGCGGTCGGTGGTACTGCTGCGACCACTCCCACCCCAGACGCCAGTGCCGGGGGCGGCGCTGGGGGAGCAGGCGGCACCGGATGCACGGGCAACTTACAGGAAATCCAAACTAGCTCAGGTCTCTGTGTCGCCAAGATGGTGACCATTCCAGGTCCCGGAAGCACGAGCTTCCAAATCGACGCAACCGAGGTTACGCGCGCGCAGTATCAAGCATGGCTCGCCACAAACCCGCCCACAACGGGCCAGACGTCCCTTTGTACGTGGAACACCAGTTTTGCGCCGAGCGACGATTGGCCTCCAGCAACGAACCCAGACAATCCGGTCGCCTTTGTGAATTGGTGCGATGCCTATGCGTACTGCGCTGGCGTTGGCAAGCGGCTATGCGGAGCGATTGGGGGAGGATCGATGGACGACAAAAACGAGGGTGCTTCGGAAGACGCAACGGTGGACCAGTGGTACGCAGCGTGCAGCTCGGGTGGCGCAAACCTCTATGTCTATGGCAACACAGCACTGACGAATCAGTGCAATACCAATTCCAATGGAACGTTAGCAGTGGGAACGATGATTGGCTGCCAGTCGCCGGACGCCCACTACGCAGGGATCTTTGACCTAGTTGGGAATGTACAGGAGTGGGAAGACTTTTGCGCCGGTCCGCACGTTGCCGGAGGGTCCGCCGGTAACGACATCTGTACGTGGCGCGGCGGGAGCTACGATGGCGGAGGTAACAGCAGCTGTTCCGGTAACCTGGACATTCACCTTCGTTCTTCGACCGGGGCTGACACCGGTTTCCGGTGTTGTTCCCCCTGAGCAAACGCATGTGGGTAGATGGGGTCCAATAGAGAAGACCCTTTTTGGATAGGTTGGCATTTCATGAAACTCGAACAGCGGAAGCTGTGGACGTCCATTAAGCGCGTGAGCACGGGCGCGTCACTGGCCAGCGCGGCGCTCGACCGATCGGGAACCGGATCCATTACGTATTCGGATGGAAGCACGGTCGCAATTGCGAGCTGGACGCTCGCCGACTGAATTGAACATAGCGACAAGGTTTTTAGACATGGCAAAGACCAGAATCGATGAGTTCGAGGCATTCCTCTTCTCTGCTGCGGTGATGCTTGGGGCGTGCTCAAGCTCTTCAAGGCGGCAAGAAGTCGGTGACGCTGCTGGTGGCGCGATCAACGCAGCTGGCGCAACCAACGTCGGAGGTGTGACCAGCGCGGGCGGAACCAAGGCAACCGGCGGCGTTGTAGGGACTAGCATTGGTACAACGACGGGCGGAGCGGTCGCGGTCGGCGGCAAGGGAGGCGGCGACGCGTCGGGTTTGGGCGGTTCCAACGCGACCGGTGCGAGCGGAGCGGTCGGCACGAGTTCCTCAGGAGACGATGCTGGACAATCCCTTGTCGCCGAACATGCGCTGGCTCAAGTTGGCTTCTCGATTGCCATGGCCTCCTCGGTGCTCGATGCCCAAATGTGGGTCATCGAAGTGCAAGATGGCATCTTGAGTCGGTCCGTGAAGGACGTTGCGGGCAAAACTGCCCAGCTACCAGGCGGAGGAAGCCTCCGCGTTGACCCTGGCCTGTCCACGACCTCGCAAACGGTGACGATAACGATTTACTATGATTCCGCCTTCACTCAACCCTACGTCGATATCGTTGCGGGATTGATTTCTCCAGACGAAGTCGTGCCCGACGCGGATTCCGATTTGCCCCCTGATCTAACCTGGCCCGAGACTCTCACGTACCACGCGGTCGACGGCCACACCCTCGGCGTGCTTTCGTTGACCCAGAATCTCGCGCTCGCAACGAACCAACACGCTTACGGCACAGGCACGTTCGTGCCGGCAACCGGTGCGCCAAGTGTCCAATTTGGACTCGATTGTCTGATGGCGACAAGCGCTTCAAGCTTCCCATGCACGGGTGGTGTGGCGCAAGATTTCCCTTCTCTCTCTCTTGCCATTGGCTCGGTCACACCTCTGACTCTGACGCGTCGAGGGAGTGGCTCCAAGGATGCAGGAGCAGGCCCCATCGATTTCAGTGGGAGTTCGTCGACGGTCGTTTCGGGCCCACTCGGCTCTCTCGCACTCGGAACACCGGTACCACCCACGCTCTCCGTCTCCGGGGGAACGGCTTTCACGTCGACGGTTACGGACGGCAGTGCTGCGGAAGCCTTGGTGTTCTTTCCGCCCAAGCCAACGGGTTGGACGATCACCGACACGGCGCATGACGAGCGATTCACGATTACACTCATCGACGATACAACCCGGAACCTCGCAGCGACAATTACCCGCGTGAGCACGGGCGCGACACTGGCAAACGCATCGCTCGACCAATCGGGAACCGGGGCCATCACGTATTCGGATGGAAGCACAGTCGCAATTACGAGCTGGACGGTCGCTGACTGAACTGAACATAGCGACCGACAAGGTTTTCAAGACATGGCAAAGACCAGAATCGCACCCAACCGCTACTTGACAGTCAGAGCGGAGCAGTCCTGACAGGGCTTCAGCACAAGTTAAGGTCGCTCTTGTCCAGCTAGCGTCAAGACGTCGGAACCACGTTGGTCACGTCCATCTGTATGAACTGGCCATTATACGCGGCCGGCGCGGGCGAGATTTCTGGCACGACGATCGGATTCCCACTCGCGTCTTGATTGATTATTTCAGAGCCGTTCATGTTGTCGGCAGCCAGCGTGACGCTGGCACCGGACTGCATCGGAAGGGTCACGGTGTAGTCAATCGGCCAACAATGTGTAATGTTGGCCATTCCCGAGTTCAAGTAGGCTGTCTGGGCGGGCGCGGAGATCGTGAGACTNNTGTTCGACCACTCCACGGAGACGGAGCGTGACAGCGTAGGTGACTCCCGCGGTTCCCTGGACCGTGTTCGATTGGGGGGCTGGATTGCTCGCATAGCAAGAGGCCGTGGATTGAGCCGACGTGCAGGGAATGCTCCACCGCAGACCTTGGAGCGAGCCAACGACGTCTTGGCAGACACCCGAGATGCACGCAGCTCCGGCCTCGCATGAGACGCAGCCACCCGTACCGCCTCCGCTACCACCAGTGCCATTCTTGTTCTCACTGCTACCGCAGCCAATCAGCAGCAGCGGCGATACAACGAACACGATGAAGATTGAATATGCAGCACGTCTTGTCATCTTATTCCTTTTCTATTCGTCGACTTGTCAAGCGCGTTATATGTCCACGTGTGTGTCTCTGGTGGGCGACGCAATTGCGAATCGCTTTGGAGTACCTGGACCCACCTTCCACAATGACGCCGAAAACGGATCCAGAGATCGCGCCAAAAGCTATACGATTATTGTTGATTCTACTGTTCATTGGGTCCTTTCCACACCCACGTATCTCCCGAGGCGGCCCAAAATTCCGCAAGTACTTGTGCGCGGAGAGTGTGACAAGCGCCCCGGCATCAGTCTTTGCATTTGGTGACCTAGACGGGTTTCAGGGCAATCCGGTTTCGGCCGCCCTCCCCAAGAGTGGTCGCGTGGCCCAAGGCCGACTAAGCTCGTAAATGCCTGATATAATTGCGAGTAGCTGCCAATTCCAGCGGCCAGCGCCGCGTCGAACCAAGTGCGCTGGTCACGCATGACGGGTCGCGAACCGCGTGACCAGAAGGCGCATGCGTTGGTCCTGCAGAGTCGTGCCTATCTAGGCGCCCAAAATCAGCGAGTTTCGCGCGCAGTCTTTCAAGCGATGATGTTGCTTCTTCAGACAACTGCAAACCAAACTGCTCGGGGCTTCTACTGGCTCCAAACGCGAGCTACCCTGCTCTTCTCCATCGAAGAAGTTGCTCAACTGTGTTTCCGCGGCGATTCCTCAATCAAGACCTGGATCTACGGTATTTGCGTGCGGGTGGCTTCTGAGTACCGCCGTCGCGCGCACGTCGTCCGTGAGGTTCCCGAGGCGGAGCCTGCGACGTTGGAGCAGCTAAGACATTTCTGATTTTTTGGGGTCATGACGGCACGTGGCTGCGGCTCACGATGAGCGAGACGCCCCGACGAGCTCGAGCAGTACCTCGATTGCGGGCTGTTATGTCGGGGCTTCGCTCTGCTCGCGTGTCCGACCTGCCAAGAGCGGGCAACCCGGTGTCGAAGTCACCGCCCCGTTGTCGGTGACCGAGATGGGCTTCTCACTGCATGCAGCCACGACTGCCAGCGCCGACGACTCACGCGGTCGCGAGGCGCTCGTACGCTATGCGCTTAGGCCTCCGATTGCTCAGGAGCGATTGCACCTGCTGCCCAACGACCTGGTGCGCATCGAGCTCAAGCGTCCCTTTGGAGACGGCACCGTCGCCATTGACCTGGACCCGTTGTCCCTGCTTTGCCGGTTAGCTGCGTCGGTCCCGCCACCAGGTTTTCACCTAGTGCATTACGCAGGAGTTCTCGGTTCTGCGAAGCTCACAACATCGAACGCTTGTTGCGACATCTTCGCGAACCCCTCGAACCGCCGAAACGAGCGCCAGCGCGCGACCCCCCGTACTTCAAGACGCAGGTGCTGCGGCGCAAGGCGCCGCTCCTGACCCACGTCTCTTGGCGCGTTGGGCGAAGCCAAGGTGCATCTGAACCATGCCATTCTCTCACGTACCAGCAGCACCTTTGCTGACCCGTGTGCCGAAATCGCCAAAACCGGCCGCGCCATACCGCAATGACCACAGCCGTTACGCCATCACTACACGAATCACTCGGCCAATCGCAATCACACCCCCAATTGTATCGCGCACAGTGCACGGGTATGGCGCATCGCTTTCGCGTTACGCGCGGGCTCGTTTGAGCCAATTTGTATTTTTCCCCGAAACAGTGAAAAGAATATTGAGATCTTTTTCATTGATGCCTTGCACTCGCGGAAACGCGCCTTACGGCCGCAAACGATTCCGCGCTCGTCCGCGCGCAGACCTGGCTCATTTTGGGTGAGCTTCGACGGGGCAAACTCCATCACACTGATGGCGGCGCAAGAGAGCGGTGAGGCAATGTGCAACTGGTTGGACTTCTCGGCAAACCGCCGGTTTCCAATATGGCCCGGGCGGTGACCACGGCAGGATGGCACTCAAGCGGTCGCACTTTCTCAAGTGCCCAGCGGGGGTGGGACCGGGCACCTTGCTTTCATCGACTGAATGAAGGCTCGCAGCGCGGGCGTTTGTTGACGCCGACTAGGAAAGTAGAGGTAGAAGCCCGGAAAGCTCGGGCACCACGCGTGAAGCACGGCCTCGAGCCGTCCAGTGTCGAGATACGGTGCCGCCTGGGCCTCGAACATTAGTCCGATGCCACAGTCCGATAGCACGGCGAGTTCAACGAGCCGCGGATCGTTGACGCTAATGGGCCCCTGCACCGCCAGTTTGAGCTCCGTCCCCTCGCGTTCGAGCTCCCAGCGATAGTTCGTACCGTCGGGCATTAGGTTGTTGATGCAGCGATGGTGAAGCAGTTCGCGCGGCTGGCGGGGTTTGCCCTGTTTGGCAAAGTACGCAGGCGTCGCGACTATAACGAGTCGCTGCCGCCCACCCACCGCAACGGCTACCATGTCCTTCTCCAGGCGCTCACCTAGCCTGACACCGGCGTCAAAGCGCCCTGCGACGACGTCGACGAGCTTGTCATCGATCACGAGATCCAATGTCACTTCGGGGTAAGCTGACGTGAATGCGCGGAGCCGGGGAGCCAGCACCAGCTCCGCGGCGATCCGCGAGGTCGTGATGCGGAGTGGGCCGCTCGGTGTTTCGAGCTTGGCGCTCGCACTCGTGTCGACGACCGCGGTTTCGAGTTCGCGCAGCAGGGGCCGCAAACGAATCAACAGTGTCTCGCCGGCAATGCTTGGCGCAACGCTGCGAGTCGTGCGGTGCAGTAGGCGCACGTCGAGGCGTTCTTCGAGCTGGCGGATCGTCTGGCTCAGCGCCGACGGTGTGATGCCCAGTTGCTTGGCAGCGCGCGCAAAACTGCCGCGTTCGGCAATTGCCGCAAAGGCGGTTAGCCCCTCGAATATGCGTCGGTCCATTATGTAGTTGTACTACAGAGTCTATGGAGATTCACGATGATGACGAAGGACGCGCGCGGACCCAAGATAGTGCCATGACGAAGACATCACTCGACACGTATTGCCTCCTCGGCCGGTCTGGCCTGCGCGTCTCGCCGCTCGCCCTCGGCACCATGACTTTTGGCACTGAGTGGGGCTGGGGCGCCGATGAGAGGGACGCGCGACGGATATTCGATACCTATGTCGCTCGAGGCGGCAACTTCATAGACACCGCGAACGCCTACACGGGCGGGACCGCTGAGAAGTACGTCGGCGCGTTCGCCGAGAACCGCCGCGACCGTCTCGTAATCGCGACCAAATATACGGCAACAATGGAACCCACGAATCCGAACTCCGGCGGTAACCACCGCAAGAGCCTGGTACGTGCCGTTGAGGCCAGTTTGCGGCGCCTGCGCACCGACTACATCGACCTGCTCTTTTTGCACGCGTGGGACGAGACCACACCCATCGACGAGCTAGCTCGTGCATTCGACGACCTCGTGCGCAGTGGCAAAGTCCTTCACATGGCAATGTCCAACGTTCCGGCGTGGCAAACTGCGCGCCTTCAGAGCTATGCGGAGCTTCGGGGTACACCGCCGATCGTTGCGTTGCAAATCGAATACAACCTCATCGAGCGTACGGGTGAGCGAGAGATGATCCCAATGGCGAAAGAACTCGGGATGGCGGTCATGCCTTGGTCGCCCCTCGCCTCAGGGGTGCTAACCGGCAAGTATACGGTCAAGGACCTCGACGTCGGGACGGGCGTTGGCGAGCCTGGCGGCACGCGCAAAAATGTGGCGGCTGCCCAGAACTCACTGCACGCCCGCGGCATATCGATCGCGGAGGTCGTCAAAACACTCGCAGTTGAGCTCGAAGCATCCCCCGCACAGGTTGCGCTTGGATGGGTGCGGCATCAGCCAGGCATCACGTCTCCAATCGTCGGCGCACGCACGCTCTCGCAGCTCGACGACAACCTCGCCGCTCTTGACGTCGAACTGTCGCCAGACCAACTAGCGAGGCTGGCCGCTGTCAGTGCATTCGAGCTCGGCTATCCCCATGAGATGCTCGCGCGTGACATGACGCGCGCTGTGATGTTCGGGAGCGCAAAAGTGCAGGGATTGACCGCATGACGCCAGGGCTGGCAACCGACCCTCTGCGCACATAAGGCTCGCGAGCGGCACACCCGTGAGCTGCACCAACTGGGCGCTGCCGCTTGCGCGAAACGGCTGCTACTGCGTTCAAATCACCGCGGTGAAGCTGATTGGCGAGGAAATCGTAGTGGCACCGCCGTTGTCAGTAGTCGTCCGGTGGTGCCTCCACACGGACGGGACGCGCAGGCAATGCGATTACGAGAACTCTTTGCCCATCAGACCAATCCACTTGCTCACTCAGGTGAATCGCCCCGTTCTCAACGTGTCCAATGGCGCCAGTCATTACGTTACGTTAGCACACCAAAGGCAGTTAACTCGAGGAGAGCTCGGATTCGGTGCCGGTGCCGGTGCCGGTATCAGTGCCTGTGCCTGTATCGGTGCCGGTTCCGGTTTCTGTGCCGGATGAATCAGGTACCGAGACCGGAACAGATACCGAAACCGAAACAGATACCGAGACCGGTACCGGTACAGAATCCGATTCCGATTCCGAACTTAAGCCGTCGTGACGCGACGATGGTTGCGTGCCGCACACCGACTAAATTCTGGCCTCGCGCGTCGCTGCTCTCGGTTCCGTGCCGTCACGACAATAAATTCTGCCCGGGATGTTGGCCGGAGGATTCATCTAGTGGCGGCGGAACGGGCGCTAGCCGAAGTCATGGGGCAATTTGCAGGCAAAGCGAGACGAGGCGTGCGATTTCGCCATCGGACCGCGATTCGGTCAATAATTTGGCCCAGCTCCTGCCACTCATTGATAAATTCCGTGAACTTACCTCCTCCCCACCAGTGCCTAACCCCGAGTTCGAAATTCGAAGTGTCGTCAAGGACCATGCTCAATACGTGTGGCGAGCAAACTCAGGCACCTCGGCGTGCGCGAGGCGGATGTCGAGGATGCCTGTCAGGACGTATTTGTGGTGCTGCACCGAAGACTTTCGGATTTCCGCGGCGATTCCTCAATCAAAACCTGGATCTACGGTATTTGCGTGCGGGTGGCTTCTGAGTACCGCCGTCGCGCGCATGTCGTCCGTGAGGTTCCCGAGGCGGAGCCTGCGACGCTCGCGCAGCCGGCAGAGCAAATCGAGCAGGTTGCACGACGTGAATCCTTGGAGCGCCTCGCGGGCATCCTGGACCAATTGGACGATGAAAAGCGAGCGGTGTTCGTCCTGTACGAATTGGAGGAACTCTCCATGACGAACGTCGCAAAGGCCGTGGAGTGCCCAATTCAGACGGCCTACTCCCGGCAACACGCGGCGCGCCGGCTAGTTACCGAGGCCGCAGCCAAATTCGATCCTCTGAGGTCGTCATGAGCTTTGATCAAGACCCCACTCGCCTCAAGGCCGATCCCACAACGGCGCCTTCGCTGCGATCGATGCTAACCGACGCCCAAGCGGAAGCTTCGAATTCGCTCGACGTCGATCGCTTAACCCTGCGCGTCGAGGCGGCAATAACAGCGGGTCTTCCTGGACCCAACTTGCACGCGCCGGTCAAGTCGGGCCTTCGAGGCCTGACGGGCGGCAAAGCAATCCTCGTCGGCGCGGGCCTAGCGATCGGCATCGTCGCGGGCTCGGTTTGGAACCTGAAAAAGGCTCGGGTAGGCGCACTTCAGCCATCCGCGGCCGTTGCCCAAGCATCTGCAATGCCCTCCTTGGTTCCAGCTGCCAGCGTCGCACCGCCACAAGAATCGACGGTCGCCTCGGCTGCTATCGAAGATACTTCGCATCAAGCTCCAACGGCTGCGCCGCAGGTGGGCGCCAATTCACGTGACAGTCGAGCCTCGGGCTTGAACGAGGCCGCGCTGCTGGATTCGGCTCGGTCGGCACTTTCCACCGATCCGCAACGCGCTCTGGCGCTCACTCAGGAACACGCTCGGCGGTTTCCGCACGGTGCCCTCTCGCAGGAGCGTGAAGTGATCGCTATAGAGGCACTGACCAAGTTGGGTCAAACCGATGCCGCTAAGGCAAGAGGCAGCGATTTCGAGCGCCGCTACCCGGGCTCGGCGCACCAACCCAAGATCGATCAGACAACCCGAGGCCAATGACCCTTCGTTGGTCCTTCGTGAGTCTAGGCTCGTTGCTGCTGCTCGTTTGCGCTTGCGGCAAGAATATCGAATTGGGTCGCGACCCTCGAAACGGTATGCGACACGTGGGCGGATCACTCGGTCTACCCAACCCTTCAGGATCGCTGGTGGTTGTCCCCACCAGTTAGGATGAATGACAACAATCCCCTCGGCGACGGAGATTTCCCTGCAATGTGTCAGAAGGTCCGTCGGAATTGGCGCATTCGAAGGAATCTCTTCCGCATGAAGAATTGGGTCAAAGTTACCCTGGAATTGACGCAGCAACACTTCAGGGTGGAGTTGGCGTTTACATGAGCCAGTTCCCGTCTGGGTATTGCACACACCTCTGCGCCACAGACACTGATTGTTGCGCAATTCCAGAGGAATGCCCCTCGGGCTACCCAGTGGTTTGTGGCCCATTCGAGTCTACTGGCGAGATGTATTGCTTCCTCAGTTGTGAAGATCGAGACGTTACCGCCACAGGTCTTACGGACTCGACCGTCTACTGCCAGACCTATGCCAATCGAGACTTCATTTGCCGCTCAACGGGAGGTGGATCGCAAAACCGCAAGGTTTGTGTAGCCAATGGTTAGGTGATTCGTTTGATCATGCAACACTGAAAGGTGTGCCTGGTTCGCCGCGGCCGCGTTATCTTACTTCTGGTCCAAACAATTTCTAACTGTCTGAGCCAAAGCCTTCGGCTGCCAGGGT
The DNA here is from genome assembly GCA_003154095.1 of Myxococcales bacterium. Classification (GTDB taxonomy): domain Bacteria; phylum Myxococcota_A; class Polyangia; order Polyangiales; family Polyangiaceae; genus FEN-1139. The sequence continues at coordinate 18,228 of PMCK01000640.1, forward strand.
TTGTGGATCATGTTCATTCCCTCAACCAATTGCGGCGGCTTGTTGACGACATCTGAACCGTAGCCACTGGTGAATATGACCTTGAGCTGGGGTTTTTCGGCCTGCAGCCGTTTGGCAAGCTCTGAGCCCAAAATGCCTCCGGGCATCATAATGTCCGTCAACAGTAAGTGAATCTCGTCCTTGTGCATTTCCCATAGAACCAAGGCCGAAACTCCCGATTCCGCTATCCACACGGTATAGCCGCAACGCTCGAGCAATTTACGCACGAGATGGCGGATGGCAAAATCATCCTCTGCCACCAGGATGGTTTCGGTTCCGCAGGGTAAATGGCCGAGGCCCACGTCTGGCTTCGGCTCACGCGACATCGAGGATGAAGTTGGCAAATAGACCAAGAAAGTACTGCCCTGGCCAACTTGGCTGTACGTTTCAACCCACCCGTGATGTTGCTTGATGATGCTGTGCACCGTGGCAAGTCCCAAACCCGTACCCTGGCCCACGTCCTTGGTAGTGTAAAATGGGTCGAATATTCGGGAAAGATTCTCGGCTTCGATACCGTGCCCGGTATCGCTCACGCGCAGACACACGAAGCGGCCGGGGCTAGCACCGGTGTTGCTTCCAGCTTGCCGCGCATCTACGGTCTTTACGGATGTTCCGATCTCCAATTGTCCGCCGTTGGGCATG
>PMCK01000152.1 GCA_003154095.1 Myxococcales bacterium
GATGGAAAATTCGAACTGCATAGGGGTCTCGATGCCACCAAAGACCAGAGTTACTTTCTCTATGCACTGACGGATTCGCAACTCGCGCGACTCTGCTTCCCCCTGGGTGAAAGTCAGAAGGCCGATATACGCGCCGAAGCCATAGCTCTAGGCCTGCCAGGTGCCACGAAGGGAGAAAGTCAAGAACTGTGCTTCGTGCAAACAGGGCAATACGACCAGTTCATCGCCGAACAGGCGGGAAATCGAATTCGCCCTGGAAGGATTTTGAAGGATGACGGACGCGTGCTTGGGCAACACGCGGGGGTACATCAATTCACGCTCGGTCAAAGGAGAAACCTTGGTGTTGCTACCGGAGAAAGGACGTACGTCACCGCCATTGACCCACTTACGGCAGACGTATCGCTCGGCGACAGGCAGGAACTCGAGCGCGATTGGGCCCGTCTCGATGATGTCCAAATGGCTGAGGACGTAGGGCCGCCCTGTCGAGTCGATTGCCTGGTCCGCTACCGGGGGCAACGCCAGCCGGCCCAGTTAAGGCGTGAAAATGGGGAATTCCGGGTCCAATTCGAGCGGCCCGCGGTGCCCGTAGTACCGGGCCAGTTCGCCGTGTTTTTTAACGGGGACAGGGTCGTGGGAGGTGGCAAAATAGTCGCTGCTGGCCGAAATACTAGCCCCAGCCAATCCATGGAGTCCCCGTGAAGCACGCGAAGCATCATTCGCTTAATGGGTTGCGACCCAGTGAAATTCCAATCGAGGTCTTATTGGTTTGTCTTGCACTCACTGGGACAATCGCATCGGCTTGCACTCAAGGTGCAGGCGAAGGCAGCGTCAGCAGCAACAAACTGTTCGTGCACGATTGCTGGGATGGCGAATTCAACTTGCAGCCATCGTTCTTCGGGGCAAACCCCTTGTCTCGAGACGTTATGGCAATTCGCGTTCAACGCGGTGACGACAACCAAGAAGTGTCCGATGGACTTAGTGTGATGGTCAACGACGTTCAGGCGATCCGTGGTTCTAAATTGGGTACGCCGCTGGCCGTCGGTCTGCCTCCTGGTGTATCACCCCCTGGAATGCCGCTCCGGCTCAATCCAAACCCGCCATCGATCAGTCTGGCGCTTTACCTGCACGACTCGTGTCACATTCAAAACGGAGCTATTTACTCGATAGGCGGCAACATATCGGGTGGCACCACAACCGACGATGCTGGCACCGGCACCGGCGCTGGAAACACCATCACGTTCGATAACTTATTTAGTGGTGATCCCAACGAAACCAATAGCGATAATCGGCTGACTTATGCTCATTTCGACGATATCGTATTTGCGGATCCCCGCGACATGTCGCCTGACTATACCTTCAAGGCAGAGGTAACGAGTCACGTTAAGGGATGGTTCAAATTCTACTTCCAGCGTGGACAGCCTGCTCAACCATTTCCATGATAACCGAAGTGGATTCGCGATTCTGTAGTGACGTCGTGAGCTACGACTTCAAGTTCTGCTGCGAAGACTGCGTTCACTACGATGCTACGGATTTCGAATGTTCCTTGGGGTTTAGCAGCAGCCCACATCGTGCTCGAGCTCTACAAGTCGGTGGCACAATCGTCTTCTGCAAAGCGTTCGAGTTGACCTAATGCCCAGGTCTCATCCACCTGCACTTCCGGTGTTGGTCGAACGGACACTGCGGGAAGAATGTCACGTGCTCAGAGGTTCCCGAATCCTATTGGCTGTCTCAGGCGGTGGCGACTCGATGGCGATGCTACATGCAACGGCGCCCGTTGCGCCGTCACTGGGTATTGAACTGCACGCACATGGTGTCGATCATGGATTGCGCCCCGAAGCTTCATACGAGTTGGACGAGGCCGAATGCTTAGCTCGAGAGCTTGGCATTCCCTTTTCTAGGTCGAAGCTCGCAGTCGAACCGGGATCGAACCTACAAGCTAGGGCCCGCGCTCATCGATATGCGGAGTTACGAAAGGTTGCACAGATGCTCAGTGCAGAATGCATCGCGACGGCGCATCATGCGGACGACCGAGCTGAAACGGTCCTGATGCGGCTCATGCGGGGATCGGGGCCAGTTGGCCTCGCCGTGTTGGCTCCTCGCGCTGGTGATCTGATCCGCCCGCTGAGTCGTGCCCGAAAAAGCGACGTCAGCTCGTATCTTGCGAGGCACCAAATTCGGTTTGCACAGGATCCATCCAATTGCGATGCCCGCTACCTGCGCTCGCGAGTCCGACATCAATTGTTGCCCAGTTTGTTGCAGGAATCCCCCGGCCTAGTTAAGCACCTGAATTCGTTGGCCGACCGAATGTTAGAATTGACCTCGGCCGGAAATGCCTCGTCACTGGGACTAGCGAGATCCCAAGCAGAGGCTCTGCAGCGAATTATTCAATTTCCGCGAGACGGAGCGGAAATTGCGTTGGGCGGTGGCTGGATATTGAAGCTGGAACGGAAGAAAATTCGCGTTCGCGCTGTTGTTAACCAGTAATCGGAGCGGCATTGCGCGCAACGCCGAGCAATTTCTTGTCGAGGACCCGTTAATGCGGACAATTTCCTTTGTTTCGTCGCCGTTTGGGCGTGAATCCCGGTTGCCTTGGCGGTCCGCGAAATATTCGACTCAATCGAAGGGTTTACTAGGTCCTGCGCAAATTGGAGCCGTTCCGGTCGAAATGTCCATGGTGGGGGTAAGAAGCGGTAGATTTGTGGCCGTAGTGAGCTCGTGCCGTAAATTTGCTCGTCCGAGGGGGATGCGAAACCCGACGGACGTGCTTAATTGAAAGAGACTGTGATTTTTCACGCGTCTCGGGCGCTTCCGCATCATCAATTGTGTAAGGTCCAATATTCTGGCTTGAGATTTCGAGGTAGCACGTGAAGCAACCGCACAAAACTTTTATCGTGTGGGGTGTCCTCATCCTTGCAATATTCGCCATCTGGCAGGTGCTCAATCCTGAGGCGAATCAGCGTCAACCGATGCCGTTTAGTGACTTCATGGCAATGGTGCGTGCGCCGACCGACAAGCCACGGGTGGAAGAAGTCGATGTTCGCGATCGCGAATATACCTTTCGGTTCCGCGACCAGAAGGGTCAAGTCGAAAAGGGCGTTACCGTAGGCCCCGAAGGCGGCGACAGCGATACCGTCCTGTCTGAACTGCTGAAGCACAACATCAAGGTCACATTTCACAAAGAAGAAGGCAG
>PMCK01000474.1 GCA_003154095.1 Myxococcales bacterium
CGAACGCCGTGGCAACTTGAGGATAGCGGACCACCCGGCGTGCAATAAAGTGGCAATGCCTGCAGCGATGACGGCCAGCCATGCCGCCCACAAGTACCATCTCGGGCGCTGAGCCATCACTCCACCTATGGCGCTCCTGATTTTGGCTCGTTCGCGTGCGGACAATTGACCCTGTTCATCACAACTTGTGAGCGCATTTAGTTGACCGAGGCCCTTGGCAATTTCGCACTGTGCAACATAGGGCCACTTTTGATTGGGTACTTTTTGCATCAAAGCCTGAGTTATCATAATCGCTTCGCGTAGCTGTTCCGGACTTGGACCATGTTCTGCCGCCATGAGCGGACGAACTATTGCCACCATGTCCCGGGCCCAATCCCTCTTAGTAGGCGCCGTGACCAACGCCCGGCGACAGGCTTTCGCTGCTGCCTCATACTGCCCTAGGGCGGTCAGGGCCTGGCATTGGCGACGCGCCACCAGAGCGTTATTGGGCACGAGTGCTGACGCTTGAGCAAGGAGTGTCTCGGCGTCAGACGCACGCCCACTATTCAACAGCAGTTCTCCTTTGCCTGCGAGGTCAGCGGCCGCTGGCGACGCATTCCGGAGCTGCGCTTCTTCATCGCGATCCCACTCCTGTTCAGTGGACGATGCAGCTCGGGCCGTACCAACTGAGAGAAGAATATATATTGGCAGGGCCGCGACCAAAAAGAGCTGGCGCAAGTAGCTTTGCAGCTGCAGATGGTCTCGCAAAGTGACGATGAAGCGAATCGCCGTCGTCGCTCGTGACGGTATCAAGTCACTCATCGCTCTGCCCATACTTCTTCAGCTTCTCGTATAAAGTCGATACGGCAATCCCGAGAATCTGTGCTGCGCGCACCTTATTGCCACCGGACTGGGCCAATGTTTGCTGAATGGCAACACACTCGATGCGATCCAACCGTAGGCCGCCAAGCGGTAAGCGCTCAATATTGCCATCATCGACCGAACCAGAATCAAACACGGCAGCCAGATGACGCGGTTCGATTGAATTCTCGGTCTCGTCGACGAAAGCAATTGCACACGCTAACGTGTTCTTAAGCTCGCGAATATTCCCGGGCCAACTGCGGAGTCTTAGCAAGGCGAGCGCGTCAGGGGCCAAACCGAGATCCCCTCGGCCTAAATCAGCGAGCAATGCGCCCACGAGCAGCGGCAAATCTTCGAGCCGCTCGCGTAATGGTGGAATCTCAACCACCGCGGAGCCAAGCCGAAAGTATAAGTCACGTCGGAAGCGCCCTGCGGCGACTTCCGATTTCAAATCCCGATTAGTGGCCGCAATGATTCTTACGTCAAACGGCCTGTCTTCTTTTCCGCCCACACGACGCGCGCGACGGTTCTCCAATGCACGCAACAACTTCGGCTGTAGGTCGACTGGCAATTCACCAATCTCATCAAGAAACAACGTTCCGCCGTCGGCGCGCTCAAACGCGCCTGGGTGAGCATTGAGGGCACCAGTAAATGAACCACGCTCATGGCCCAGCAGCTCACTCTCAGCTAGGTTGGGGGATACGGCGCCGCAATCGAAGATTACGAAATTACATTGCGCACGGGGGCTTTGAAGGTGAATTGCATGAGCCAAAACCTCCTTGCCCGTGCCGGTTTCACCAATCAACGTCATGCTGACGTCGGTCGAGGCATAGCGACCCAGTAGACCCAAGATTGCTTGCATTCCGGGCGATTGCGCGGATAAGCCACCAAACTCACTAGCCAATTCTACATCGGGTCGTTGAGACATAGATGGCGGAACGGAATAGCGCCGAGGTGGCTCGCTGCGCCGATCTCCGCTCCCAGCACCCAAGCCCGGTCCTGCTGACTTGACATCGTTTCCGAAACCTGGCGGGCGGGTTGAGCCGGCGCAATTGCCGTTTCTTCTCGACGATAAATTGGAAGAAGAAGTCGGACCGCTGTTTGCTTTTTCTACTGGACGGCCAATGACATCCGTTTCCATTCTCACCATCCTGAAGACATGCGTTGGTTCGATTGCGTTCGCGGACTCGAATCTGAAGCGTTATCGCGACCAGACGCCGTGGCGGGACTTACTGAAGTCCCGGCCAGGCTCGTTACTTTACTTTGGACCAGGCGAAGATCGCATCGGGGCAGACAGTCTTTCAATTACATGCCGCACTCTGTAGCGCAACCGTTCGCCAGACAGTTGACTAGCTCGTTGGCGGGGCCACCCGGTTGAGTGACATCTCCAAACTCTGTTGGAATATAGGGCGCAGTGGTATTCAGCGCATTCTCTTCCTCGCGCCAGCACTTGCCGTTGCCGCCGCCGGAGAGGGTGGCACCGCTTCCGATATTCTCGTTCGTGCAAGTCGTCGAGGATCCGCAGTAGCATGTGGCCAGAGCGCCCTGATCGCACGAGGACCCAACGAGGCAAGTCAACAAGTCCAAGCAGTATTGCTGGGCAGTGACTTGGAACGCCCCTGCGACTCCCGAGTAGTAGTCTGTACCGCCTGCTCTGCTGGCGTTGGTGCCGCCCGTAGTATGAGCCAACGTGATTTGCGTCGGCTCATTGGTGTAGTACGTCTGACCCGTCGCCGTGGCATTAATTGGCGAATACGAGTTAGTAGCCGTGTTTATCACTTCAGCGTTGATTGAACGGATCGCCGGCGGATTCGCGAACGGGATTGCGACCGGGTCGCATAGATTGTATCCGTAATTCTTCGGATTGGCACCAAGCGTGGTGGTGGGGCTGTTGCAGCAATCGATTGCGACGTTGTTTCCCAGTGAGTCAGTGACGGGGGAACCGGTATCGTCGATAGGAGCTGGGTCGATACAGCAGAACCCGGGGAAGGTGGCTGTAGCGGTGGTTATGTCATATGCCGAGAGACTGGCGGATTCGCCGAGTGCCGTCGGAGACGAGCACTTGTACACCGGCACGACGGTGTCACAGGCGCCCGCGCCGGTGTTCACATTGACGGCCTTACCGTCCAGGTTGTTCGTGCAGCTCGTCTGTGCACAGGCCAAGCAGGCCGCGCCACTTACCGCACCATTGGTCGGAATGGCGTTGATGATCGCCGCCATGGCACCAAGAGGAGGAGTCGAGCTACCGCCAGTTGCAGCTAAGCCGCCCGTAGCAGCTGAACCACCCGTAGCGGGAGGTGCGCCGCCAGTTACTATGGCGGCTGAGCCGCCAGTTGCCAGGGAGCCGCCAGTGGCTGGAGGTGCGCCGCCAGTTCCTGCGCCGCCAGTGCCCGGTGCGCCACCCGTAGCTGGGCTGGTGGAGTAGAGTTGGCCGCCACAAGCGATTTGGAACGTATCCGAATTCGTTCCGCAGACCGCGCCAGTGCCGCAGGAAGGTGCGGTGAAGCTGTCCGTCACGGCAATCGTGATGGTATGTGGCCCAGCGGTGGTGCAGGTATACGTTGCACTGGCTCCACCGGGGATCGCGGTGCCGTTCTCAGAGAAGGCGATAGCTACTGACTCGCTGGCGGGGCTGCCGTCGCTGTTCGAAGCCGCAGAGGCAGCGGCCGTGAGCGAAATCGTTTGGCCAACGGCGACCTCAAGCGGATTTGCCACCCAACTAGCGATTCCAGCGCAGGTGTGGACGTTCGAGGTGCCACAAACCGTTACTTGCGCTAGGCCGGTGATGCTGCCCACTGGTCCGTGCTGGGTAATGCCACCGTTGCCATCGTTGCAAACCAGGCTGACGTTAGCTGAAAGGGGGACCGTATTATTCGCCGAAGCTGTAATATTCGCGACCGCGGCCGTGCAAGAGCCATTCTTGCTATCCGTGCCACTCAATGTTAGCGCGCAGACGGAACCGGGTGCCATGCCGCCGATAACCCCGCCCACCAGCGCTTTGCCAGTTGAGTCGGTCGCGGTGCTGTTGGTGACATTCCAGTCGCCACTGGCGGAGAAAGCCGGCGAACCGGTGCACGACAGAACATAGTGGACCGTATTGAGCGTCTCGCCGCCGGTGGCGATTGTAATGGCCGCGTTGACCGAAGCCGTGCTGCCCTGGGTCTTGTCGCTGCTGCCGCAGCCGGCCGCCGCAACCATGGCGAGTCCAAGCATTATTGACTTAGTAATATATGATCTCATGAGATATGCCTCCGTGGAATTCACTTTGCCTGAAATCGAGCCGCCGTCCGGCTGTGGACCACAGACCCGTTCGTTTGCCTACACAATCAAGTTGCGCGCCAACTCTGTCGCCTGGCATTTGATTCACGGAATCACACGAAAAAACGTGGAGTTTAACACTCTGAGCCGCTCATCGGCCTGTTCGTTACCCCACTGATAATCGGAAAATCCCTCCGAAACTAGGAGGCTTCACACTTTGGCACCGGAGCAATGCCCGGATTATGCGGCGAATTTATGTCAAAACGCTACACAGTTTGTCATTGAACATGTTGCTGATTCGTCACCGTTGCCATCAGCGGTCCCGGGCTATACGCGAGCATCCAAGTTCGCGTGCAGACGTTAATGCGCCCACTAGAGTCAAACCAACAACCAACAACCGCGGCTGCCACGACGCCCGCGTTGCACTCGCGCCTGGGCTCGTTGGGTCTCTTGTGGAACGCCACGTGGTTGATCGCTATTCCCGCAATTGTAACGCTCTTGATGATGCGGTACCTGCTGCCGTCGTCGGCTCAATCAGAGGGCACGCTCCTCGGGCTGGTTGCTCGAGCCGCGCTCGCAAACCCGCTGATTTTTGCCGTGGGCCTATTTTTGATCCTATCGCTGATCACGCGT
>PMCK01000031.1 GCA_003154095.1 Myxococcales bacterium
GAGTGGTCGAAGGACCAGGACCGTCTGCACTCAATCGAGCTTACTGGAGTCGAGCGCTGCCTTGGATTTTCCCGCGCTAACTGTTAGTTCACTACGCCGTTCGGGCGTTTCTCGCTGAAAGAAGTACAGCGCGCTGTGCTTTGCGATGTTTCGATTGTGTTGGTTGTTTGGGCCCCGGCCCAAACAACGGCATCGGGAAAAGTTGACTCATTTGCAACAACGCTCATGCCATAGATAAGCTAACTGGTCCCCACGCTCCGGAGAGGTTGACCCCGGAACGTGGGGACACATTCGCGCTACGGTTTTGCAATTATTGGGTCTCTGAGGTTTCACCACTTTCCTGTGTCATGGGTTCAGGATGTACGCATTTGTTCCAAGAGCCGGTCAGTAAAACGTGTAATAGGCTGACAGTTGGACTCGCTTGTCAGTGGCAACCTTATCATCACCATACGTATTCTTGTAGACTGCGTAGCTCGCACCAACTCGCACGGGTACGGTAATTTCGTAAGCGGCATTCACATCCCAATACGAATACTTGGGAACAATGCCCGCTGGTCCAACCACGCCAGCGCCTGCTAGAGCTGGGAACAGGGACTTGAGGTTGTTCGATTTTGCAGCTCCGTAGTTGCCCGAAACCCAGAACTTCCCTGAAATCGGGTCATGATATTGAGCACCGAAGACATATGCTGTCCACTGGATGGGTTGGTATTTTAGGTTGACCGTGTCCCACGCAACCAGGCCATTATCGATGTTCTGAGCATAGGTGGCCGTGGTTCCGACGGGGGCAGGAGCCGTGACCGGGTTGACGTTTGCCCCGCCGTTAACTGTAATTAGATCGCCAATTCCCTTGCCTGTAACATAGTTCGCATAGATGTTTGCGGCATTGCGCCTGTCCTTCGGTGTGCCACCAAAGAGGGGAAGTCGCACATCGAGTGCAAGCCCCTGCCCCGAGGTCTTCCGAGTGGACGTGGGCACAGGGACGTGTTCAGGTAGCTCGAACGCCCGTGCCACGCCCGATATGGCCAACTGCGCCTTGATTGGGAAGCTGAAGACCGGGAAAGAAGCAACTCCCTTCCAATCGTTGATTTCGAGTCGAATGCCCGCTTGCCCCTCAGGAAGGTCAGCTGCTCTTTGCGGGGGTTTCGAGACTGCCGCAGCAATTTCTACGTTGATCGGATCGGACTTGAACAAATGGGAAAATCGCACTTGCTCCGCACGGGTGAGGGCTCCGCCAATCCACGGGTAGGTATTTATGCTGATTGGAACGAACTTCAAGTCCCACTGAAAGAGGTTCCAAGTGAGGCCAGCAACTACGTCCACATAGGGATCCTCGATCTTAATGGCAGCGTGCCGAATGCGGACGAGTTGGTTGATATAGTACTGCTGTTCGGTAACGCCGGTCGAACTTGGATATTGCGGCGCGGGCAGCGGTTGGTTTCCCCAAAGGTCAAATTCGAGGATTCCGGATCCTTTGATGCCGTTGTACTCGGGCGAAGCCAACTTGAATCCAAAACGCGTATTGCGAATATCCAGTGCCGTCTGACCATGATCGCCCCTGATTGTCCCCGGGCGAGCGACTAGGGAATAACCCGGCGAGATATTGAGGCCCTGTGTGCTGTCGCGGACGATGTCCGCCTCGAGATAGCCGTAAAGCTGGGGGCTCCACTTGCCCTTGAGGGGCTCAGGTTGCTGCCCCTCGAGGAACGTTGAAGGCTCAGTTGGGTTGACAACGGCAGCGTCTGCGGGTTTGGCTGGCTCCGCGCTCTGACTGGGCTGGGGTTTTTCGCTTGGACTTGCTGGCGCTGTTGGCCCGACCGTGACCTTCTTTTCCGCGCCCGAGGCCGGCGGCAGGACTGCACCCGCCGATGGTGCTGCAGAAACTGGAACCGTTGCAGACACGGCGGCTACCGGCTCTGCCGGGGCGTTAGGCGAGGTTGAAGGTGTGCTCGCCGGTGTGCTTTCGGCATTCGGATTTGATGGTTGCTCCTGATGATGTTCATGGGTGGCTTCGGTGGCCTGCTGTGCCTCGACGTTTCGCACGATGAGCAGGGTTACGGCTCCTAAGAGCAAGGCCGGCGTTGAAGAGGGCCATAATCGCATTATATCTCCGTTCTTGGGTGGTAATGGAATCGTGGCCTCTTCACAAACGTCGTTTGTGCAACCGATGAGAGTGGCTCCGCGAACCTAGTGACAACCACGTCACTATCGAAGTTGAACTCCTTCACATACTCGCGTCGTCCCAATCAAGCGTGCCGGTAACTGGACTGCCTTGTTTCGAGAACCACCTTGTGGTGCATCGAGCCCACACGCAATCCGCATGCCAACATATTGGAGGCCATGTCCGTTAGTGCGGAGTACGGGGATTCATCTAGCTGAATCGATGCCGTGCAACGACTGAACGAGCCACAATCCGGCAAATTAACCACACTGACGCGGCCCCCCGCTCTCTTCGAACAGGGGCGGCCCTACTTGTACAATATAACGGAACCGTGACCCATGATGGCAAAAGCCCGATGTCGCGTGGTCGTTTGGACCCGCGGAAACCGCGGAAATTTTTGCCGCTGCGAGTTCAATGATCCTCCAACGCGCGGCGCGCACGGTTGTTGCAGTAGATAGGTGCCCGCCAAAGCAGAAAGCCGGGTGTACTGCCCGGTCGAAAGCGGAGAAGTGCCCCAATGACTATCACCAATACGGAGATCCCATTTTTTTCCGGAGGCGCTCTGCTCGGTGGCGTAATCGCAAATTCCATCAATGCGCCCCACGCGCGCCGCATCGTGGACGATTTCGTCGAGCGTACCTCAACGCGGGTGATGGCCTACGTTCCTCGCTCGGTCACCGTGACTCAGGCGGAGCTCGCCGGAAAAACCACACTCGAAGCGGCCCCCAAATCGGCGCAAGCCGACGTGTACCGAAACTTGGCGAAGGAAATTCTCAACCTTGAGGAGGGTTCGGTTCCCGTTGCTAGTAGCGACGGAAAAACCATTGACCAACACCTCGGACAGGCAACGACTGTTTGGGTGTATGACGTTGACCGGGCGGGCAACAGTGAGTTCATTGAAACACGAACGCTTGATCACAGCGCCAAGCTGGAAGCCCACCATTGGGAAAGTGTGGAGCGCCTCTTCGGCGGTGTGGACGTCGCTCTAGCTGTCCAGGCAGGCCCGGGCGCCACGGATCTTCTGCGAACGCACGAGATTCTCGCACTGGCGGTAAGTGGGCCCGTTGAGCGGGCGGTGAGCGCCTTTGGAAGAAGAGGCTGGATGCTTAGCAGAGAGCCAGCTCGACTCGGCTCAAACGGGCGCAGCAGTTGCCAAGGCAACACCAAGGGTTATAGTTAGCCTCTGGGGCGTGTTGTAGTTCTCGAAGTCAACGGCACTTTCGGTGCACCCGGTTGCTGCCGCGCAAGCGAGCAACGCCTGGTGGCCGTCAGCCATGTGCCTGTCCGCCTTCCGCGTGTCTTGTTCGGGCTGCCTGCGTGATAAACGGCTGCGCGACTATCGATGCTTCAAGAGCACCCATACGACCACTGCAGCGGCAATGGCGCTCAACAAGAACCCGGTGCGACGGAACATGATGAGCCGCCGATCGATGTCATCAATGCGTTCCTCACGAGCACCGCGTTCCTTGCGTGTCGTGTACACGGCACACGCGGTGAACGTGATCACGTGGGCCGCACTCGACGGAATCGGGAGCAACCGAGGCAGAGGGAAGAGTGTAACGAGCGCGTTTGCCAGAAATCCGAGAGCCCACGCAAGCGAAATGACCGCGTTTGGATAGCGAAATAGAGCTGTTTTCGAAAGTATGGGAACGAATTTCCAACGCGTGTATTCACCGCAGAGCCCGAGGGGGCGTACCGCGGCGCCGAGGGCCCACAGGAAGGAAAGCTCAGCAAATGACGTTCCGAAAAGAATGCCTCTTTGCTCAATGGGCAGGACGGTTGACAGCGCTAGCGCCAGCATCGTACCGACCTCGAAGAAGGTTAGTCCCCCGAAGATCCGGCGATAGGCACCGAGCAGCAGAGCCAAGGCAAAGCCCACTAGAGCTCCAGGACTCGGCGAATTCAACCAAAGACTGCCCCAGAATATCGCCCAGGGCACGAACGCAATTGCCAACCAAACCGTGGGGGACAAGTGAACGGGCCCCGGCGGAAAGCCAATCGGATCGCGTAGAGCCTCCCCTTGTAGCTGGCGAAACGACTTCAATAACCGCAACGATTCAATGTCACCATCGACGGCCAGGCGTCCCTCACGAATCGCGGTTGCAATTTCCAACTCCCGCGAACCAATGGCCCGCAAGGTAGCCCCTTCCGTGCGGAGCCTGACGCTCGGCTTGTCCGCCGGCCCTGGCGCAAAGTGACACGAGTCGTTCTCGATCACGAGGTGACAATAACGAGGCCGCTCCCCGGCGGCTTCGAACTCGAGCGTCTTGCCAGGGCCGTGCGTGCGGGGCTCGAAGCCAAGTGACAAGCCCTCTACGATTTGCCGAAGCGTCGGCGCGATCATCGTTTACCTCCAGCATCACTCGCCGAGGTTTCCGGCCCGGTTTGGTTGCGGTCAACACACGACATAGCGTTTGACTCCACGAGAATTTCGGGGTAGCAAGGGCTCCACCGCTGGCTTGCAGACGCACGCCAAAGGTCAGTGCGGCGGGTGGCCGATCCGGAGCGGGCTGCGGGTTCTTGGAGATGGACCAATCCCTCGAATCAAAGTGGTGCGGGCGAATCCGCGTAGAGGGGCCCTTCCGGTTTCAAGTCACCGCGCAGCGCTCGGATCTTGCGTGCGGCAGGGCGTTCCCACACACTGCGCAGCCACTTGTCAACGCGCGGGAATTGCTTTAGATCGGCCCACAATGCCCGATAAAGGATGGCAGCGACGTTGAGATCCGCCACCGTGAAGCGGTCAGGTTCGGCTAACCACACTTGAGCTTCCAGGGCTTTGTCGAGCACGGCGAGCGGCGCTTTCAACTCGCCGAAGGCGGAGTCACGAACGTCGGCTTGGCACTCTGCTTCCGGAAGTACCAACGCATGCTTTGCCCAAAGGCCAATTGGGCGTTCCACCTCATTGACGGCCCAATACGACCATTTCAACCCTAACGCTTCGCCAACGATACCTGAAGGTTGCAACGGTCCGCCATGCTTTTTCGCCAAGTAGAAATTGATCGCCAGGGACTCCCAAAGCACTAGGCCATCATCGTCGATTGCTGGTACACGGCCATTCGGGTTGATAGCAAGGAATTCCGGTAGGCGGCTCCCGGTTGGGCCCGGTGCTACGGGTATGTTCTCGTACGGGATCCCCAGCTCTTCGACGAGCCAAAGGTTTCGAAATGTGCGGGAAAGAGGATGCCCGTATATCTTTAGGATGCTCATTGATGGTCTGAGCGCGTACCCAAGATCTATTCCTGATCGTCAGGAGCAGATTTGGTTTACTGCCGTTTGACTGGCGGACACTCGCTGAGGGAATGACGAGTGACGATCCGTCGCCCTCCATGGGTGTGAAAGCCAATGGCCATCAATGACCGTCAATTGTCACGGACTAGGGGCGTTGATGCGGCGTGAAGTTTGCATAAGCTCAGCCCGACGCTTCCACTCGAAAATATTGGCTCCACTTTGCCCCATCTTTTTTCGCCACTCGCGCTTCGAAGCACACTTCTTCCGAATCGGACTGCCGTTTCGCCCATGTGTACCTACTCTGCCGAGAGGCTGGGTCATCGATGAAACCGTGGCCTTGTCCCGAGTATTGCACGATGAAGGGGTAGACCTCATCGACACGTCCTCAGGCGGAAGTCTCCCCGCTGCCAACATTCCACTGGGCCCAGGATATCAGGTACCCTTCGCTGAGCGGATTCGTCGCGAGGTAGGTATTGCAACAGGGGCGGTGGGGCTAATTACGGCTCCCACCCAAGCCGACCAGATCGTTCGCAATGGCCAGGCGGACGTGGTTCTGCTGGGTCGAGAGCTGCTGCGTAACCCGTTCTGGCCATTGCACGCTGCCACTGCGCTGGGACACATTACCTCTTGGCCTCCCAGAGTTTGTGACGCCTGTTGAATGGAGAGCCTATGCGAATGAACACTTGACGGTTCGGCTGCTGATCGGCGGGACGCTCGTCACCGCGGCGAACGAGTTGCTCCAACTGCGTCTTGGGGCAAGCCTCGCCAGTAAACGCAACCTGGCCGAACCCGTGATGGATCACGGCGTGGTCGGTTCCAGCGGTCCCCGAGACTGACTGTGTGCGTGTTTTCGCCAAAGCAAAGCGCTTTGCTGCCAAGTGACGAAGGGTGTATGTTGCAATCTATATGCACTGGCTGTTCGACTTTGATCTGACCCTCTATGGGCACGACGAATTCGAGGTTCTAGACTCGTTGGATCGAAACATCACCCGGTTTCTGATGACACGGTTCCGATTGTCCGAACCCGCCGCGGACGTGCTGCGCCACGAACTTTGGGAGAAATACAGAACCACGCTCAATGGGCTCCGGGCACTACACGGTGTTCGCCCCGAAGAGTACTTCGACTTCATTCACAGCGGGGAAAACCTGCTTGTGCCGCGTTGCTCCGCCGAAAAGCATGCCCTCCTGCAGACGCTACCCGGAGCTAAGTGGGTCTTCACCAATGCGCGCCGCGATTGGGCGGAGCGCGGTCTTCGTGCCATGGGGATCGCCGAATGCTTCGACGGGCTCTTCGATGTCGAGTATTTCGGTTGGAATTCGAAACCGGATCCGCAAGTTTACGCCAAACTGGAACGTCAGTTGGACGCTCATCCCGACGAGCTCATTCTGCTCGATGACCGCCCAGCGAATCTGGCCACTGCCCGCTCGCGCGGCTGGCGAACCGTGTTAGTTCATCCGGACGCCAAAACGCAACGCGTCGAATGCGATCTGAAGATCGCTCACGTCTTGGAGCTGCAGGGCCAATGGATGCCGCTCAGAAGCCATTAGTGAAGCAGGATGTCAGTCAGAGTGACATCCGCGGGCGTTCCGAGATAGCTTGTCGTTCGAATATTGCCCACGAGGGTCACCTCTACGTGTCCCGGCAAGGCCAGTTGGTCCGAATTGCGACAGAGCACCCGTCAGTTAGGCTGGAGGCACCCACGTACAATGACGGATCCGCAATACTTGCTGGCTAGTTACGGAAAGTAGCGAGCTTCAGCCCGAGGTGCCTCGCCACCCTACGAATGAGCCGTCAGGCGCTATTACAGCTAGATTCCTCAGTTTCGAGTCGGGCAGCTGGTGGCTTCGATCGAGGTAGACCTCAGTGGTCTTGCCTGCCTGGATACTCACGGTTGCTTCCACTTGGGAACCCGACAAGCTCTCGGCTCTCACACGGTACTGCCCCGGTGCCAACTTTACGGCCGGGGTTCCAATCTGCCCTGCAGCCACTTCAGCGACGACGGCGCCGGATTGAGCATCCCGCACTTCGTAGCTAAGCCGGCCATCCCCATGCTCCAGAATGGCCTGCGATGGATCGGGGTTTGCATACGTTTCAGTGAATACGACAAGTAAGCCTTGGCTGGCATTCGTTGGAGCGACTGCCGGCGAGGAGCCAATCGGCTCGGTGATGACAACGTTCCGNNAATGGTAAGGCCAGCGAGGCTGCCAAGATTGAAAAAAATCTCGTTTGTGTTTTGTTCATGATTTCCTCCTATGCGCGCGGCGGTGTTCTCACAGCTACCGTCACGCCTCACCAACAAATTTAGTACTCTCCAATACACCTGCAAGTGGATCACGCGAGATTCTCAGCGCATGCAATGGTCTGACCCGTGAGATGTCATGGAATTAGAGGATATTTCACGGTCGCTAAGCTTAGACGACCTAGTTACAATGGGGCGTCGGCGTTTGATTAGACTGGCGCCCCACTAACGTAGGCTTGTCTAGCGTCCAATAGGTGACTATGGGAATTGATCCGAGATGGACCCGTGAGCTGGCTTCCAGTGAATTCAGCTCGAACTATCACGCCATCCAACGAATGAACCGTCGGGAGCAATCTGTGCGTCGTTGCGCAATTTCGGATCGCCAAGACTGCGGCTCCCATCAAGGTAAAGCTCGGTGATCCTGCCGGATTGAATTCTTACGATCGCTTCGACTTCGGAACCCGCCAAGGACTCGGCCCGAATTCGATATTGTCCTGGATTCAACCTGATGACTGGTGGTTCTGTTTGTCCCGAAGCGATCGAAATCACGGTCGTGCCTGACTTAAGGTCGGTCACCGAGTAGCCGAGGCGGCCTTGACCATGCTCCAGAATTGCCTGGCTTGGATCGGGGTTTGCATCGCTGTCAGTGTAAACAACGAGCTGCCCTTGCCGTTCCTCCCCGGCTTTGGTGGCTGGGGAGGGTCCAACCGCGTCAGCAATCACTATATTTGAGGGTCGTGCGCAGCTAATCAATGACGCAGCAAGGCATACGACCGCAACCGCAGTACCCGTACTTCGTGTATGACTCATTTTCTTTTTCCTTCTTTTTTGCTGCGTGGCGGTCAGTTGGAGCTCATCGCCACGCGCATCTTTATAGGTACGGCCCCTTAGGGATCATGCAACCTCCGATTTCTAAGCTAGGTAGCCAATGCCCTTGAGATTCGGGGCTTCCAAGTTGCGACTTTAGTGGAATATCAGCCGTTTTTTCTGTTGTTGCGCGTTCCCTCGCGGCTCATGACCCACACGCCGATTCATCTGTGATGATGGATCATTGGCCGTGATTGTAGCCGGATGGCACCGGCATTGGGTTACTGGTCGCGGTTTGACCCGTGATATTTGCTGGATATTGACAAGGGAACCTGCATTAGGGGGCCCTTGAGCATCCCGCGAAGCACGCGCGTGTACAGCGGGCCACGATCAAGGAGGAGGTACCGGGTGTCCTTGAGAAACCCATCAACGCAGTCGGTCAGCTTTCAAACGAAGTAGCCGCAGAGCCGTTTAACTGGGCTTTTGTGCATTGCTGTCACCAAGGATGTGAGGCCTGGAGTCGTTGTTCGGTGCTGATTTCGCTTTACTCCTGGATGGAGCGCAACCATTTTGAGAATCACTCGAACGCGAGTCGAAACGGAAGGGAAGGTGGCCTGTGTGTTCTCCTAATCATGCTCATGCTCAACAATCCCACGCGCAGGGGGACGCTTCCTGCGATGGTCCTGGCGTGCGTGAAGGAACGTGTGGAGGCCCGGGAACCTCAACCTGCGACGGAAGTGGTCGCGGGCGCAAAGAAGGGTGGTGCAAAAGGTCACACGCAACGGAATCGTCGCAAGATCGCGACAAGTCCTTGGATGACCCGATACCCCAAGCGCCGACTGAGGCAAAGGGCCAAGGCGAATCTTCCGGTTGCGGCTGCGGCTGCGACACCGCGTACTCAAGCCCGAAGGTCGTTGATTGACACGATTGCCTGTCGGGGTCGTGACGGCACGGGAAGCCGTTTGTTGCTGTCCGCGCTACGACTCACTCACGTGTCGGGTCCAATAAGGATGTCGCAATGGCCCGACCGGCGTGAACAGCCGGCGTTCGCTAATTCGATTTATGGCACGCACGTCAGGCCGCAGCCCACGTGTTCCCCGAGGAACTGGTCGTAGTCAACGAGCATCGACTTCAACAAGCCGGGCGTATCGAGCCCATAAGGGCAACGGGAAGCGCAATCGCGGCATTCGGTGCAGTCGCCGATTCGCTGCATGTTCTGCTGCCAAGTGGGCGTCAAGAATTGTTGATGCGGCGCTCGACGCAGCAAGAAGGACATGCGAGCGGCCATCGGGATCGGAATCTCGGCTGGGCACGGGAGGCAATATCCGCAGCCCCGACAAAAACTCGTCGCAAGCTCTTGGCGATCCTTTTCGATAGCCCGCTCGATCTCACGGCTGAACACAAGCGACTGCCTGTCGAGAGCGAGAAATTCCGCAAGCTCACTTTCCCGCTGAATGCCCCAGATGGGCACGACACTCGGCAACGTGCGAAAGAAAGCGAACGCAGCCGTCACGTTCGTCAATAGACCGCCGCACAGGGCCTTCATGGCGATGAACCCGACTTCGTGATTTTGGCAATGCTCGACTAGAGAGAGATCGTCTGCCGAGGAGATGTGGCTCAGCGGGAATTGCAGGGTATCGAAGAGTCCCGACGCCACGGCATCGTAAGCCACTTGCCGCCGGTGATTGGTAATGCCGACGAAGCGCACCAGCCCTTCGCTCCGCGCCGCAGACAATGCAGCGTAAGCCGACTGCTCGTCATTCGGATCTGGAACCTGCGCAGGGTTATGAAGCTGAATAATGTCGATGTATTTCGTTTGCAATTTTGAAAGGCTCGTCTCGAGATCTCCGCGAGCGCCAGCCGCGTCGGTGGCCATGGTTTTCGTCGCGATGACGATTTGATCGCGCACGTCGTGCAACGCAAGGCCCAACTTCTCTTCGCTGTCCGAGTACGCCCGGGCCGTGTCGAAAAACCGAATCCCGGCATCGAACGCCCGCCGAAGCAACTTAATGGCCTCCGGTGCCGGCACGCGCTGAAGCGGCAGCGCACCAAAAGCCAATTGAGGGACCAAAATCCGTGTTCTGCCAAGGCTAACGTAATTCATCGAAACCTTAGGATTTGATAGCAGACGTCCACCCAGTTCCAAGCTTGGCGAGGAAGGACCGACAAAGAGTGCAACCGAGATTCCGCTGGCATGGGTATTGAACGCCCAGTACCGAGCAGCATGAGCAACGAATTCGAAATAATCCAACCTGAGGAGCTCGAGGGAAACCCGTTCACACTGTTCGCGAAGGACTGGCCCATCCTCACCGCCGGGCATCTGAGCAAATACAACGGAATGACCATCGGTTGGGGCGGTATTGGGCCGCTCTGGCGCAAGAAAGTCGTGACGGTTTACGTCCGGCCTCAGCGTCTCAATGGCACTTGCAGGTGTAGTCATTGACTATGTTCTGGTCACGCTCGAGCGAGAACTCTGCAAGTGGAAAGAGAGAATCGAGAGTGTTCCGAAGCCAGTATTGATCGAAGCTGCGTAACCGCGGAAGATCGGACCATCGTTATCGTGCGGGCCTGACCTAGAAGGGTGCCCTGGTGCGCGCACGAAGCTCCTCGTTCGGCCCGCGGTCGATCACGGCAGGGTCCGTCAAAGTGCGCCAATATCACGGGACCCAGCAAGGAACACGGGTCTGCCGATGTGATTGCAGCCTTTTGTCGCTCACTGCGGCGCAGTACTCAAATTTCTGCGGACGTGATCCCTTCCGGTTGCACTCCCGGGAGGGGAACACAGGTCCTGGCATATGCACTGCATCTCTCGAACCATGAATAAATTGACGCCGAATGAGCTCTGGTTCACGCCGCTGGCGTGGGAACTATTGGACAAGCAAGTCTAATGAGACAGGCACGAATGGGAGAGCTCGAGCGCAGCGCGCCGACCGAATTAATTCCACGCGTACGGCCGGTGTTACGCGCCTGGGCTTCACTTGGGATTGCGATACTCCTCATTAGTACCACACCGTTGCTCGTTAAGTTTGCTGGCAAAGGCGGAGCCTCAGGACCGGTATCAGCATTCTACCGAATGGCCTTCGCGTCCGTGGCCGTCGCTCCTATGGGTGCGCTTCGTCGGCATAAGGGCGCAAGCCAGGCCGGTACTAACTTAGCAATTCTTGCCGGTCTACTGCTAGCGGCCGACCTCGCCTTTTGGAACAGCGCGCTCCTTGAAATTACGGCTGCCGACGCTACGCTGTTAGCCAACAATGCGCCGATTTGGGTGGGGCTTCTGGCATGGCTTGTGTGGAATCGACGACTCGGTCGCAAGTACTGGGTGGGGCTGGTCTTCGCTCTCGCGGGAACAACCTTGTTGTTAGGTCACATTCGACACTCGATGGCCCTCGGTCGGGGGGCGGCCCTCGCAGCGGTTTCATCGCTATTTTATGCCGCGTACTTGCAGTGTGCCGAGCGCGCACGGCTGCATATGGACACAATCACGTTCGTTGCGCGTATGACAACGACAGGTGCAGTTGCTCTCATCATTGTCTGCGGACTCATGCGACTACCATTTCTTGGCTTCACGCCTTTTGCATGGCTCGCACTGGCCTGCATGGGGGTTATTTCGCACCTCGGGGGATGGCTCGCGGGCAGTTATGCTCTTGGTCGCATCCCAGCCGCAAGGGCCTCGGTCGTTATGTTGCTGCAAACGCCGCTCACGGCGTTGGCGGCCGTGGCACTCTTCGGCGAACGTATTTCGACACTGCAACTGGGTGGCGGAGCGCTCTTGCTCGGCGGGGTAGCTTTGGCCATACAACGTTGATGGCCCTAGTCCGCCGAATCTCTCTAATTCACGATTCGATCGGTTTCTGAATCACCTCAGGATTCGAATCCCGACGATCATATACGCGCCATCGAAAGCGAGCCTCCAGAGACCTGGCCAAGTCACGACACGCGACTTTCGAAAGACCCGGCAGGCCCACGAAGCTAGCTGTAACTTCAGGTAGGTCTCGGCTCGCCGCGCGAACGAATTCACAGGCCGCGTTCCAGGCTGCTGGCCCATATCTATTAGGGCATATCCGCGCGTACGTCACTGCATCCGCGGCATTCACGGAAACACTGACAGCATCAAGGCCCACTTTGGCCAACTCGGGTACGACGTTACGCCCCTCGCGCAGATTGGCGAGCCCATCGGTATCCAAACGCACCCGACGCGCGCCCGCAGCTTTGAAGCGACTAATGAGCTCCACAAGAATGCTCAAACGGCGCGTGGACTCCCCGAATCCGGTGAATACGATTTCGCTCGGGGAGGCTATCCCTGCGGCGCGTGCGGAACGCCAAATTGCATCCAGCGTCGGTTCCGATTCCAATCGGAGATCATAGCCGCCGATTGTCCAATCCCCATCGCGCACTTTGGGACAGAAGACGCACGCAAGAGTGCAAGTATTGGTCAGGTTTACGTAAAGCCCATCCCCAAGCGCGTAAACCAGTCGATAACGCGATGCCATTGCTTCTCTGCTCAAGCCAGTTAGCACGAAGTTTGCCCAAATTCTCAACCCGTGCCCGTCGAATTGAAGAGCAAGGCGGAACGACGAAAATCCATCAAATATCACGGTATGACATCGCAGACATCAAGCGGTTGCGGCGCATTTGGTTCTCCAAAGGCGTGGCATGCTTACTGCTGGTTACGGCGGCTGACCTGCCTTGAATAGCCAAATTCGCCACATTTTACGCGCACTCCGTTTCCGCAACTATCGCCTGTTCTTTTTTTCCAACACCGTCTCACTGCTCGGAGTGTTCATTCAGCAAGTAGCATTGGGTTGGTTCATATACCGATTGACGGGCTCGACCCAATAGACCGTTTCTCTCCGAGGCCCTCGCGCACACGGCGGGCATTGAAGTGCTCACGGCTCGTGAACGACTATTGCTCAATCAGATCCGAGGTAATTCATACCTTCACTTGTTTGCGTTAGTTGAGGAATTTATTCTACCCTACGCACTGGATCACGCGCGCGACGGAGTTCACGACGACAAAGTCCGCGTGCGTGCGCTGGCGACTTTCGCTGAAGAGGAAGCCAAACACCAGCAACTGTTTCAAGCATTCGGTGAGGAGTTCGCCCGGGTATTTCCGGTGGTTCCCCGCATAATCGGTCCGGCCAAGGTCGTTTCGGACAAAGTACTAGCATACGGACGGCTGGGAGTCGCCCTGCTCGTATTGCATCTAGAGTGGCTCACGCAGCATCACTACGTCGAGAGCGTAAAGTCGGACGTCAGCATTGATCCGCTATTCGCCAGTTTGCTCAAACATCACTGGCAAGAAGAATCGCAGCACGCCAAGGTCGATACGTTGATTATCGGGGAGCTGGCGGCGCTTTCTTCTGCCCAAGCGATTGAAAGAGGCTTCGATGACTTTCTCGCGCTGAGTG
>PMCK01000128.1 GCA_003154095.1 Myxococcales bacterium
CTTACTCTTCGCAATGGTTGAGACAATTGCATGCGGCGGAGCCGTCGAGCTTGATTCCGCTGGCACTCGCAACAACGGCAACTCTACAGGAGGCGCCGGGGGTAATGGGGCTTCCGGTACGGGCAGTACGACTAGCGCGGGCGGCACGAGTACCCAATACCCGGGTGGCCTGGTGGTGATTACTCCCGACCAAGCAAATCAAATCTACAACGCGGCCTGTGCGGGGCAAACCGATACCTCTGGCTCCTGCACAATTGCAATTCCGGTTGCAATGTCGGGCCAGACGATAGACCCGGCGAGAATCTCGGTCATCTACCACGTTAACGGATCAACCACGGATTTAGCATTGATTGATGAAGCGGACAGCAGTTGTCCGAACGGTGACGGCTGGTACATCGACCCCCAATTTAACTCGCTAGACACCATAGTGCTGTGCCCAAACACGTGCGCTACCATTCACTATGACAACAATCCCATGTTGGAAGTAATTGCAGATTGCATACCAGGTTGTTGCTCGCTTTAGATGTCGCAGGTGCAGCAAGCTACAGGCGACGGCTCGAGTGACAACCGAGAATGCGCCTCGGTATCTCGTCAGGCCACGCACTCAGGTCGGCGAGCCGCTGCTTTCCGTAAGAAATTCTGCCTTCCTCTGACCGGCGCTCTACCATGCCGTTTGAGAAGTCCTGCGAGGAAATCATGCAAATTGAACGGCGGCAGAAACGAAGCGAAGATTTGTCCGAGGCGCTGGGACACCAGCTCGATTGCTCGGCAATGCGGGCCAATTTCAGCTCATTGGTGCTGTCCGAAGAGCTAGGTCTAATGGTCGCCGGTGCCGGCAACGGGGAAGAACTCGAAGAAATTGCAGCCTTAACGCCACTGCTAGCCGGGCAGAGTCGCTATTGGCAGGGGCGAGTCGAGACTTCGGGTGGAGTCAAGTTGGTAACCGTAGTGAAGGTAGATACTGCACTCGGGCAGTTCTATCTGAGCGGCGTTGAAGGCAAGCTCTCTGCAATTTGGTCCGAACTGCGCCAGGGTAGCCAGGGCGTAGCCCGAATTGTGTCTTAGCCGCAAAAGCGGCGCGAGCTTGACTGGCGTTGCAGACAGCACGGTCACCGGGACAATGCCAGCCACGAATCGTGGGAGTATCGGCGTACAATTTCCAACTATTTGCTAGCCTTGCAGTTTCGGGCGATTCGCTCGATGATGAAGTGGATGCGTTCGATCGCGCTCGCTGTTGGTCTTGCCGGCTGCTCACTTTCACCGAAACCTTCGGCCGTGACGGCAGCTCCGCCGCAAACCGAAAGCAGCGTGCCGCAACTACAAAATAATACGCTACAAGCCGGCGCTGACGGCGCTGCGCCCCAGGTTACGCAGGCGCCGGTGGCGAAGGCTGAAATGGTTGATCCACTGGGCCAGGCTCGGATGGATTCGGATGGCAACGATGATATCGAACCCGAAGGTCGTGGGCCGTTTCCAAAGTCGGGACATTTCGAAAAGGTGGGTCGCGCGCCGATTTCGCTGCGACAGATTTGCGATTTGACTCCACTTGGCGATGCACTTTACGCGGCTCATTCACTGATGCCGCTCGGCGCGGACGGTGCCTCGATTTCGCGCTATCGACCAAGTTTGGCGACGCGACCCTTTGCCACTGCTTTCGATTGGAATCGCCCTGGCGAGCCATCAAAGGGAGGAGGAGCGGGACAAGGTTTCTTGCGTGTGCGAGCCATTGACGGACGCCTCTATGTGCCGGACGCCGATCCTCCGTATAACGGCTTTGGACTGATGGATTGGGGCACGGAGGGTTACGTTTTCGTATCAAACAAGGAGGGCGCGTTTGCCTATGCAACGCGACCCCACTATCGCCCTCCCGGGCGCCCTAGCGTCGATGGCCGCGCTGGCGCGATGGTCATTCCGCGCGCTTATCACGATTTTGACGTGATTCGTTTTCGCGGACATCTGGTTGCCGCTACCGGCGCAGTTCCGCCCAAGCAGCGCGCCTGGTACGGCCCATCGCCGGGCGCGCTCCACGTTGCAACCGAGGATCTTTCGCACTTTGAATATGCTCTATCTTACCCCAAACCTTACAGCGACGGCGTGTGGCGGCTAACGTACATGGTGCGTTTTCGCGATCGACTCTATGCGGGTATTCAGGATTACGACGGCCGAGCGCCGGATGATTTCGTCATGTTAACCCCAGCTCCAGGTCAATTCGAGCTCAAGCAAGAACAGCTCCACCCCGTTCGGATAACGAACCACGGTGCGGCACAGACATTGCGTTGGTATGCCGATCGGAATCGACTCTATTGGATTGCCTGGGGTCGGGACGGAGTGCGCCTTCGAGTTACGAATGATGGTGACCATTGGTCATCAATCGACCTGCCCGCTGACGCCGGTGCACCCACTGATCTGATTCGATTTCGTGGGCAGTTAGTCGTGTTGACGGAGCACGGTCTGTATCGAATCGACAACGAGCACGCAAACGTGATTGCAAGCATCACTGATAAGAAATCTCCCTTCGAGCTTCGCGATTCGCTTTGTGCGGCGCCGTTGGCCGTGTTCAACGAGGAGCTCTACGCGGGGGGTCAACGCGACGGAAGCTTGTATCGGTTCGTGGGTGAGAGTTCGGATGAACAATCGGCGAGATGAGAAGCCTTCTCGTACGAGTCGCTTCCTTACATTGTATTCAAACAGAGGTGGGATTCAGCGCCCCTGCCGCATTCGTGCATATTTTGCGCAGCCGAGTTCGCGCGGCCGCCACGGGATGTAAATTTTGCGCACTCGCGTTTGTTTGAACTGGTGACGGATGAGACTTCGCGATTAATCGCCTCAATTTGCAGCGATTGTTGGTCCGTGCGGCGGCTCGGCAAGCGTCCTTAATCAAGGATGCCATTGCCGCAGGCCGCCCAGGTACCGCCAGGAGCGCCCTCGCCAGCGTCGAGCCCACTCCGAGGTTGAGAATCCAACATGAAGTTCACCACCACCAGACGTGCATTCGGAAGCGTAACTTACGGTTGTCTCGCCCTGTTGCCATTGCTCGGAGCTTGCAACGGCAACGATGTTTCAACCGGTGGCGAACTGGGCGTCGGTGGGGCCGCGGCCGGCGGAGCCCATGCAACTGGCGGAGCGCCGAGTTCGAGTTCTGGCGGCGGATTGGGAACAACGACGGGTGGTGCCTCGACAATGAGTCCCGTTAGCGGCGGTGCCAATTCCGTAGGTGGGGCCAATACTATCGGAGGTTCAACGACTCTCGGTACTTCCGTATCGACCGGAGGAAACATTGGAACAGGTGGAAAGTCTTCCGCAGGCGGCGGAGCAGCCACCGGCGGAATTGCGAACACCGGAGGGACGACGTCTCAGCCGCAATCTACTTCACCGGGCGGCAGCATCGGCACCGGAGGCAAACCCTCAACGGGCGGCACGACGAGCGCAGGTGCAACGACCGCAACCGGAGGCACGACTGCGAAGGCAGGTTCAAGTTCAACGGGTGGTGCCGGAGTGGGCGGCGCCGCAACCGGCGGAAAGCCTGCAACCGGCGGTGCCGCGTCAGGTGGCACCGCAACTGGAGGCAAGCCATCGACCGGGGGCGTTGCCGCCACGGGTGGCACCAGTTCGGGCAGCGGCACCGCAACGACCGGTGCACCCGAAACGAAGCCACTCGGTTATGGCCAAGCAACCACGGGTGGCGGCTCGGTGGCGGCCCAGCAAGCTAGTACATTGGCTGCTATTCAGGCTCTAATTGACGCCTATTCGGGCACCGGGGGCCTCGTAATCAGTTACACGGGGAAGTTCAATCTCGCCTCGATCACCGACCCGTGTACCCAGCACACGCTCGCCGCTCAGACGCTTGAAATCAAGAAGAAAAGCAACATCACAATAATGGGAGTCGATGGGACCGCGGCCAATTTCGGCATTCACATCGCGTCGTCTTCGAGCAACATCATCATTCGCAATATGACTTTCGGTTTGCTGCCGGGCGGCGGCGACTCCGACGCCATTTCGATTGAAGGTATGAGTGGCGGCGTGCCAACCAATATTTGGATCGATCACAACGAATTGTTCAGCTCCATGGTCGAATGCGCCGGGGCCGGTGACACCTCCTTTGACGGCCTGATTGACGCCAAGAAGGGTGCCGATAACATTACCGTTTCCTACAACTACCTTCACGACCACCACAAAGTGAGCCTGAACGGCTACACCGATGACGATGACGTGATCCGTCACATTACGTTCCATCACAACATCTTCGAGAATGTAGGTTCGCGGACGCCGCTGCAGCGCCACGGGTACAGCCACGTGCTCAATAACTACTTCAACCAAATCACGGTCTCGGGCATCAATATTCGCATGAGTGGCTATTCGCTGGTCGAAAGTAACTACTTCGAGAATTCGAAGAACCCGATCACCTCACGTGATAGCACCGAGCTCGGCTATTGGGACTTGCGGAACAACAACATCACCAGCCCGTCGGATTTCACGAAGTTCAACATCACCTGGTCCGCAAGTGACTCGACACCCACCAAAGATGCGACGGACTGGGTAACAACCGCTGCGTACCCGGTCGCGCTTGGCTACAGTTACACCGCCGACAAGCCGCAGTGCCTCAAAGATGGCCTGCGCAAGGCCGCAGGTGCGGGCAAGGGCCTTGTCACGCTGAAGTGCAATTGACGCCGCGTTGCGCTCGCCTGAGATAGGCCAGCAAAACGTCAAAAGATCAGAGCCGAACACATCAAATTGCCGTGCCAGCTTTCGGCCTTGGTGAAAAATGCGCCTTGTTCGCGTGAAATGGCGGTATTGGGCAATTCTTGGTTCGTGACGGCACGGAACCGTTGCCGTGTCCCACTCACACGACTCGGATGAACGTCAAGCTGCCCTTACGAATACCGACTCGAGACCGGAAACCGGTTGCTCCGCTCTTGAGGCCGCGCGGGCAAAGGCCTACGCGATTTGAACGGCGCCGTTCCCTTTTTGTTCGAGGCTCGAACACCAACGGGCCTGGGCGAGTCGGCAAGCGCCTTGTGTAGACTCGAATCTAGTGCCCGCGAATTGTGAAACGGGTGAGTGTCATTCACAGGAATGCGCTGCTGAATGAGTCGTTGAATGTCGGCCAGAAAGGCCGATTCTTCATCGTCACAAAAAGCCCAGGCAACCCCGGCGGCGCCGGCACGAGCAGTGCGACCGATCCGGTGCACATAGCTTTCGGGAATATTCGGCAAATCATAATTGATGATATGGGATATTCCGTCGATATCGATTCCGCGCGCGGCAATGTCGGTTGCCACTAGCACACGCATTCGCCCACTGCGAAAGGCTTCGAGGGCTCGCTCTCGGGCAGATTGAGACTTATTGCCGTGAATTGCGTCGGCATCGATTTGGGCCGACTGTAGCTGCTGCGCAACACGGTTGGCGCCATGCTTGGTCCGAGTAAAAACGATGGCGCGTTTCACTGCGTCGCCCTGCAGCAAATGCTCTAGCAGCGCGCGCTTTTGAGCCTTGGCCACGTAAAAGACGGATTGATCGATACGGTCCGCAGGGGCCGCCTCCGAAGCAATTTGAATGCGCGCGGGATTGCGCAGTATCTCGTGGGATAAGCTACGAATCGCCGTGGGCATGGTCGCCGAAAATAGTAATGTTTGGCGCTGCCTCGGGCAGGCTGCTATCACTTTGCTGACATCCGGCAGAAACCCCATGTCAAGCATGCGGTCTGCTTCATCCAGCACCAATATTTCGACGGCTGCAAGCGACATCTGGCCCTGGCGGAGTAGGTCTAGTAGTCGCCCGGGCGTTGCCACTACGACATCGAGAGTACGTCGAAGAGCGGCGATCTGGTTGTTGATGTTGACGCCACCGAATATCACGGTGCCGTGCACGGACAGATTTTGCCCGTAAGTTGCAAAGCTTTCGCCTATCTGGGATGCCAATTCTCGAGTGGGCGTGAGCACGAGTACGCGAGGGCGCCCCGCGACACTACCGGAATTACCGCGAGTGGACAGTAGTTGCAGAATTGGCAAGGCGAATGCGGCAGTTTTACCCGTACCGGTTTGGGCGCAGGCAAGCAGATCGCGACCGGCCAGCACTAGCGGGATGGCTTCTTCTTGGACTGGGGTTGCTTCGAGATAGCCTTCGGTTTGCACGGCCCGTAGTAGCGGACCGTCTAAATTCAATTCAGTAAAACGCATATAGGTTCTTGTGGGGCGGTTATTAGTACTGAAAGCCAACGGAGTCGAGGCTCCTTCTCCAGTATTTCGACGACCTTCGCAATTTAGAGCAACTTGTGCCCCCAAAATGGCCACGTAATTTGGCCTCTACATTCGCGCGAAAGGGATTTCCGTGAAAAGCGCCTCATCACTTAACCCTGTTAGTGAACGACCGAATGCCAATTTGGCGAGCGAACACTCGAAAAATTACACACTGAGGAATCGCCGTGCTTTAGCCAGTGACGGACTACGCCGCATTACGGGTCGCATTGATGACTGCGGCGATGCCCTTCAAGGCCATTCTGCGAGCTTCGGCAGCTGGTTTCGAATCCAGGGTGCCATTCCGCCGATGTTCATTGTAGCGCGCAAAAGCGTCGTGAACGATGACCAGCAGAGGCAAAACGATCTCTTCGCGAAAGCGAACACTGGCCCGTACCAAAGGGTCGTTTGACAGAAGCCAAGGCTGTCGCGATACGCGCAGTATGCATTGCTCGACCACTGCCGCTTCGTCGCGGAGGAGCCGCCAAAGCGGCCCTACTCGTTCGTCTTGTTCGAGGTGCGCGCTGACGTCGAAACGTGACTTGAGTAAACTCATGGCGGCATTGTCGAGCAGGGCCCGGAAGAATCGTGAATCGCGGTACAGACGCTGCAGCTCGGATTCGCGCCCTGCGTCGATGAGACTTTGGAGTGCCGCACCAAGCCCATAAAAACCAGGTATCTGAATCTTCAAGACGCTCCAGGTGGCGACGAAGGGAATCGCCCTCAGATTGGCGAGTTCGAGATTCTGAGTGGCATGGCGGCTTACAGGACGGCTGCCTATTGTCAAATGGTCAAACAGCGGCAAAGGGCTACTCTGATCGAGAAACGCAATGAGATTCGGATCATCGCGCAGCTCTCGATAGGCCTCCAAAGACAACGACGAAAGCTCATTGATCAATGGCACGAATTCGGCAGATGGATCTTCCCCACCGGTTGGGTAAAGGAGATTCTCCAGATTGGCGGTGAACAATTGTTCGACGTGATAGCGGGCCATCTCCGGACTACCGAAATTGCTGCTGATGGTCTGCCCCTGAATCGTGAGTTGCGTTTCCAGCTGCTCGATATTGGCGTCGCGCGATCGATAGAAACGATGGGTGTTGCCGCCACCGCGCGCTGGCGGACCACCCCGGCCATCGAAGAACACCATGCGAATACCGTGGCGACGCCCAAGGTCCGTAAGCCGCCGCTTGGCTTGTCTAATGCTCCAATTGGCTGTCAGGTAGCCCCCGTCCTTGGTGCCATCGGAGAAGCCCACCATGATTACTTGTCGCTGCCCGCGCTCCGAAAGAACCGCGCGATATGCAGGGGATGCGAGCAGACGGGCGAGGATGGCTTCCGCATTCTCTAGGTCCTCGATGGATTCGAAGAGCGGCACGATGTCCAGACGTCCGTCCTTGGGAAAAAGTCCAGCAAACTGAGCAAGGATGAGCACAACCAAAAGGTCCTCGGAGCCACGGGTGTGGCTGATGATGACGCGATGCAGACCGAGTTCGCCGTTGCTCCGTTGAATTTCGGGCACCAGGTGCAACACCTCTAATGTGTCTCGAACGAATGGCGAGAACAACGCCACCGCCTCGGTGGGTAAGACTTTGCCGCTACCTAATATCCGTTCAAGAAGTTCAATCGGAACCTCTTGGGCTGTCTCCGCATTTTGCAAGATGTTTCGCTCGGCGTCAGTCAGATCGAGCTTGACGCCCATGACCTCGACGAGCTCACGCAAGCTGGCAAAGAAAATATCGCTGCTTTGACGCAGATCGAGCGACGCAAAGTGAAAGCCGAAAAGGTGTACTTTGATGATAAAGTCATCAATCTCATCCAAGAACAAGCTTTGATGTTCGCGCACGACGAGCTCGCGCAAAACCGCGAGATCTTGCTGGAGCTCGTCAGCCGCGGCATATGCCTTGATTCGAGAATTCACATCTTGGGATGCTCGCTGATGGGCACGGTCGGTAGCCTGTAGCCAGGTGATGCGCACACGCTCCAAAATGCCAAGAATCTTCTCGTGGACGCCGTCGAAAGTGAGGCGCCGGGCGAGCGCTCCGGCTGCCGCATGGTGTCGTTCGAGGACGCGCTCCTTGAGCAGCTGTGCCACCTCACTAGTCACTTGGGCCGTGACGAAGGGATTACCATCTCGATCTCCGCCTGGCCAAAATCCGACTTGAAGATTGGGACGCAGCGGCAAGTGCTCTGCTAGATGCTCCCTGCCATGAGCGACTACCAGCATGCGCGCAATAATCTGAGGCAAAACGTCGTAGAAGACCGCTTCGAGCGTGCCCAGGACACCGCGCGCTTCGTCCACCGGCGAGGGACGGTCGCGATTCGAAAATCGGGTCTTGCCCAATTGCAGGAGCAGCCGCTCTACTTGAGCCGGGTCGTTGCCCGTGAGTGCCAATCGCAAATCTTGGATGATTCCCTGAACGGCATCCGGGTAAAACTGGGTAGGATGAGCCGTCAGAACGACGCGCGTGGCTGTCTGCTCGAGCAATTGGCTCAAGTCAGCGCCGCGGTCGTCGCGCAAGACTGCCTCCAACAAATGAGAGACGCTGCCGGCCGCAGCCAAGTCATGCGTGCGCACGAATGACGCGTCTTCCAAGGCGTCAAATAGAACGACCTGGCGCTCTACGAGCTGCAAGAACAGAAACAGGGCTTCGTTTTTCGTGATGCCGGTGAGAAGTGGGTTCTCTGAAAAGAATCGCTCGACGATGGTCCTCGGAGCGACTTTTTCGTTGAGATTTCTCCTGCAATGCTCTGTAAACACCGGCAATAGCCGCCCCACGCGTTGCAGCAGGTCGTAAGGCAGACCGAGAAACAGACCGGAGTAGAGCCGATATCGTGTGGCTACTTGTTCGTCGAAGGCGCGTTCGGGTTCGTGAAGCAATGGCATGAATCAGGCTTTCGACGCCTATTCGATGGCGTCAAAAGCCTTCTAGGCTCGGGATTCATTTTTGACAAGCCCAGCTCGCCCCGGAATTGTTTTCGAACATATTTCTAGGATTCCTCCCAGCCGGCAACGCGGCCCCAAACGCGGCCTTCTGAAAACTTGGCGCGGGCACCGCGCTCACTAGCGACCTACCTGAAGTACACAGACCAATGGGCACCGCACCGTGGCAAATCACAGGGCCGTCAAGTCGACGAGATTCCCCGTCATCACTAACAACGACAAGGCAGTCCAACTACTCTGATAGTAGATTGTCCCGGCTGCCAACTGAAGCGTTGCTACTTCGGCGTAAGCATCGTCGATAAACTGTTGGTACTTCGCGTCACTCATGGCGCCCACACCCGCGGGGCCCACAAAAGACGCCGACTGAATTCCCGTCGAAGTGGTACTCGGGTGCGGCGTTCCATCCAAGTTGTAACCATCGACGATATTGGAAGCCCCAACGGACACGTAGAAATCGCTGATTTTGCTCAGGTAGGTCTTGGCTCGCGCTTCGCCAAAGAAGCAATAATCCTGACCGATCCGAAACGGCGTCCGCGTGGAGTCATTCTGAAAATAGAGGGGCGCCCCGGCGTAAGCCTCAACCGGTGTACCGCTTGAATTGCACCATGCAGGCACCAGGCCATTATTCTGGTTGCCGCTGGCTGCGTTTAGGCTCTTATCGATAATCGCGTAACTAGCATCGACAACCTTACCCCAGTCAGCGGTCTTGCCAGTGACTTGGCCGAATATGCGGTAAAAGGCCGGGGCAAAATATGAAGGATTCGTGACATCTACGTCGCCCCATTGATCACCCGCCTTGGGCATCTCGCCGCGCTTGTGATCTACTTCATAATTCCAGATCAGATCGATGAGAGTCTTTGCCGTGTTCAAATAGGTGTCATCCAGGCTTCCCTTGCCGCCCCATTGACGGTCCGCCATTACCAACGCAAAAGCCATATCCTCGTCTCCGTCAAGCGCTGCCCCGCCACCGCCCGAAGTGACTTTACCGTCAGGTCCAATCTCCCAATTCATGAGCCCTTGTCCATCCAGGTGATCCTGTTCGTACTTCCACAGATTATCGAACAGCAACTGGTCACCCATGAAGACAGCCAGAATCATTCCGTAACCGATCCCCTCGGACACCGTTACACCGAGGACACTGCCAGAATCGGGCTTCTTGATGCGCAAGTAACAGCCCGCGCCGTCTGCAGTGACGACTGCTACTTTCCACTTATTGTATGCTGCGATGACATCATCATTCTTGGCATTCGTCGGGTACGTGCAATATGTCGACTTTACGTTCTGCGGGAAGGGGAAGGCCGCCGTGCCATTGGGCCAGGGCGTATTTGCGTCCACGCCGCCATCTACGGCGCAATTACCACCGGCCGCGCCACCCGTACCGCTGGCACCGCCGTTGCCGCGCCCTCCTGTGGAGTCGGATTGTGCTTTGGGAGGAGGACTATCGCAGGCGTAAGCTGCTCCGAATAGGCTCACACAAATCGACAGCCCGAGGATCACGTTCCGCATACCCATTGTCCTAACTCATTGCGCTATCATTGCGTACCCAAAATCCGAAATTCTGTGCAATGTAGCTTGCCGAATCGCGCCCAATTTCTTTCAGTTCGTGCGGGTTTTGTTGAAGTTGCTCATGTTGGTATTGGCACTAGGCAAAATTATACCAATCGGGACACGTCCCAGTTAAGCTATCCTACGTTCGATCAACTATGGAACTCCGGCCCGTTTCAGTTTCAGTTGTCGCTCAGGCAGCACTATTCGGGATCTTTTTTTTGTGGGGATGCCGCGCACCCACCAAACCTCAACCCACTCCATCGACATCGCCAGCTGCATCGCGCGGCGAATCTTCCGCTGTCGCCAGCTCGGCGAGTTCAATTGCGCAATCCGACTCACTCGAATTTCCGCCACCCGAGTTGGATTTGCCTGCAGACCGCTTGCACGAGCATGTGGACGGCGCGGAGCCGGCGCTGCTCGCCCTGGGCTGTCACAGGTTATTGTTTTGGCATCTCTCCAATCCGTCCGTCGAGCTAGAGATTTTCGTATTTAATACGGAGAGCGGCGCAAGATCTGCGCTCGACAAAGATTCGGGTGCCGCGCGAAGCAAAGGCATACCCGGAAACGAAGGTTGGACCAATCAACAAGTCGTGTATTTTCGGCGCGGTACGGCCTATTGTCGGTTGATCGCGGATCAGCCAGGACCCGTCGCTGGACTTTCGCAACAGGCAATTCGGGTCGACAAGGCTCTAGTATCCGGTGAGATTCACCCCTAGTTGCTTTGCTAGGCGGAGCATGCTTCGGCCGCTTTCGAAGGCGCCGTGTGGTACACTAGCGCTCCCTGGGCCATGATATGACAATCGATCGAGTCCGCCGCCGGTTGCTTGAAGGCATGCTCGCCGCGGCGACAATGGCAGTGACCGGCTGCGCCAAGGGTGCTGCGTCCGCCTCGCCGGGGGGCAGCGCCAAGCGCCTCAAGAATTCGACTAAGTCCATTGTTGCGAGGGCAAAGCGCGACGACGTAAAGGATGCAAAGACCGGCGCGCTCGACACCGTCAAGCTTGAATCGATGCTGGGCGCGGCCATCGTTCGCGCTACCGGTGAATCTACGCCGCTCGGCTCATTTCATCGCTTGTTTCGCCCTTCGGATGTCGTTGGGATCAAGGTCGGTACGTTGGCTGGGCCGGGTTTGTCCCCGCACCCAGAACTCGTTCAACAACTCGTACGCTGGTTGATCGCNNGGAACGAACCAAGACTATGACTGGACTCCGGTTGAGTGGGGAGCGGGGGGGTCCTGTTTCGCCAGCATTCTAGTAAATGAATTAACCGCGCTCATCAATGTGGCGGTGCTCAAGGATCACGATTTAGCAGGAATTTCTGCGGGTCTGAAGAACTGGTACGGCGTCATCCACAATCCCAACAAGTACCACGACAGCGGCTGTGATCCGTATGTGGCCCACCTCGCGGCATATCCAATGATCAAGGACAAGCTCAGACTAACCATAATCGACGGGCTAGTAGCGCAATGTCACGGCGGGCCCGCGCGAAGCCCGCGCTGGGCCTGGCCGTTGAACTCCGTGATGGTTTCTACCGATCCGGTAGCTCTCGACAGTGTCGCCTGGAAGATGATCGAAGACCAACGACAGAAGCTTGGTCTCAAATCTCTAACGGCTGAAGAGCGTGAACCCAAGTGGATAGCCTCGGCAGCCAAGGCAGGCCTCGGCGAGAATCGAATCGACCGAATCGAGTTGGTGGACGTATGACTGAACCCGAGCTGCATCGACGCCAATTGCTGGTCGCGCTTGCCAGCGGCGCAGTGGCGATTTGTTGCCCCCGGCTTGCGTTTGCACAGGACGAATCGCTCGGGGCTTCGCTAGAATCGGGTCCTGCTACTGGGCTCTCGGCGCACCCCGCTCGCTGGTGGAAGAGCGCCGGCGAGCTGCGCATCGAATGCGAGCTCTGCCCCAACAAGTGTCGCGTTGCGGATCGCGAACGCGGTACCTGCGGCGTGCGCGAGAACCGCGACGGCAAGTACTACACATTGGTGTACGGGCGTCCCTGTGCAATGCATATCGACCCGGTCGAGAAAAAGCCGTTCTTCCACGTGCTTCCCGGGACCACAGCGGTTTCGCTCGCGGCGCCCGGCTGCAACATTCAATGCAAATTCTGCCAAAATTGGGAGATATCTCAGGTGCGGCCCGAACAGGTGCAGACCTATGCCAAGTCCCCCGAGTCCATCGTGGAAGCGGCGCGCCGCTTCGGTTCCCCGACTGTCGCGTGCACGTACAGTGAGCCCGTTGTTTGGTCGGAATATGTCTTTGATATTGCCGCTGCGACCAAGAAAGCCGGGCTGCGCACGTTGATGGTGTCCAATGGCTTCATCGAACCCGGAGCCATGAATGACCTTTGCGGCGTGCTCGGCGCCGTCAAGATCGATTTGAAAGGCATGACCGAGAAATTCTACAAGGAACAGTGCGTAGGAAAGCTTGCACCGGTGCTAGACACGCTGCGGTTGCTCGTCAAGCGGCAGATCTGGACTGAAATCGTGACGTTGGTAATTCCGGGTCTCAATGATAGCGAGCAGGAAGCACGCGAGCTGGCTCGCTTCGTAAAAAAGGACTTAGGCCCCGACGTGCCCGTTCATTTCACGCGCTTTCACCCGAGCTACCGACTGCAAAACGTGCCGAGCACTCCGGTGTCAACGTTAACGCGAGCGCGCGACGTTGCAATCGCCGAGGGGCTACACTACGTCTACGTCGGAAATGTGCCAGGACATCCAGGCAATAACACCTATTGTCCCGGTTGTAAGAAGATGTTGATTCGGCGAATCAGCATGACGACGCTCGAAAATCGAATCAAATCGGACCACTGCCCCGACTGCAAGCGCTCGATTCCTGGGATTTGGAGCTAAAACCCCCGCCCGCAAGCACTCTCAGGCTGCCCGCGACGAGCAACGACAATCGCGGCGAGCCCAATCGCCTGCAGCAAACACATCAAAACTGCCGAACCGCTCAAGCCGAGAATAGGCACGAATACGACGGAGGCGACCAGGGCCGCAAGCGCGGCCCCGAAGTGATCGGCAAACTGCGTTGCACTGGCAGCACCGCGCGCCGTGGCTCCCAAGTCGAGAAACGCTTTGACTGACGTGGGGAAAACGGCTCCTGTGGCTGAACCTACGAGCATCAGAAGCAGGCCATGGATTGCCGCTACCCACAACTGAGGCAGCGAAAGATTATCCAACAAAGTGAATGAAAGTGCTAACAATGCCAAAGAAGAAACGGATACCGTCATCGCGACTGTCAAAGACAACCGACGCATGGCAAACGCGCCGCCCGCTGCAAGTCCAAGCATGAAAAGTGCAGTCAACGAACCAAGTTCGGAATAAAGGGCACCGACACGCGTTTGGAACGAGTAAAAAAGCATCAAACTCAATGCCATGCCGGTTGCGCCGGTAATGGCGGTACCGTGAATTGTCGCCGCAATGGCAGTGCGGCGTGAGCGTCGCCGAGCACTCTGTACGACAATCCACACGAGCAAGAGAAGGCTTGGTGTCATACCCAAAATGCGCAATTGCAGCGGATGGTTGACTCCCCATTTGAGGATCGTTGACCAGGAGTTGTGAGCAAATTGCTGGCGCACGCTCAGGGCGTATAGAAATGACAGGGGACGATTATCTCTGGATACAGGGACCCGCGACGCGGCACGTTCGAGCTCCGACTCGAGCGTTGCGACGCGTTCTGCAGGATACAATTCAGGCAACAATTCGGCAGCAAAGACGTCCGAGGCGATATCTCGCTCACTCCACCTCAAGCCGAGTCGGACTGGGTCAAGAGTGACAGCTTCGCTCGAACTCCCGGCAATTAACAGCCCCGCTGGGCCCGGGGCGGCGCGCACCACGGGAAATACCGCATGCAGCGTGCGAAAAAGAGACGCCCCTAGTAAGCCCGTTTCACCTATCTGCACGGTCGGCCCCGCCGAGAAGCGCATCGCGTACGTCCCGCTTCGCGCAAGATGGGCCCCAATCAATCGCATGAATTGTAGGGTTGTTTCGCGCGCCAGGTACAATGTTGCGGGGTCACGCTCCAGGAGCAGTATTAAGTCGTATTTTTCCGCGCTATTCGCAAGAAAGCGGCGCGGGTCCTGAAAATGGACGTGCACGCGCCGGTCGGCCAGGGCGTCGCGATCTACCTTGTCGAGGTGACGCGCCACCAACTCGAAGGCGCGCCGGTCGAGAACCACCAAATCGAGCTGTTGCACCGGGTGCTTCAGACAAAAGCGCAAAAGGCCCGTCTCGATACCGCCGAAGGCAAGAACGCGCGCCGGTTTGGGATTGAGCAGCATGAGTGCGTGCGCTCTGGATTCGTCGTCAATGGCATCGGGAAAGCTTCGGTCGTATGTGCCGCTCGTATACAGATTTTTCACATCGCGGCCGCCAATTGCCACGAGTTCATAGGGTGTCTCCTCCCAAGCGAGCAGTGGGACGCCCGGCGCAAGTGCGCGAAATCGCACCCGCTCGGAGATGTTCTCGATTCGAGTCGAGCCTGGAGTGAGCGCCAAGAGCAGCAAGGCCGCGGTTAGAGCCGTAAGGCTGCGGTATCCTCCAATTAGCCCAACTCTTGCCGCCGGCAGCGCTGCAGTGAGTCCCAGACCGAGTAACAACGGAAGGGCCACGCAGGGAGTGAGCAACGGGACCAAAACCAAAGACACCAGCGTACCGGCAATCAGCGATCCAATTGCCTCGAATACGTAAAGCCTTCCTATTGTCTCGCCGGCATGCCGTTGAACTTGGGTAATACAAGCTGTAATTGCTACAAATCCTGCTCCCACTAGCGCGCCGGGGAGCACGAACACTTCGAGCGCCAAGATCAACGACGGCCCCAGCGATACTAACTCGCCCATTGGCACGCCCAGCAATTGGCGGCCGACGCGCGCCACCAGCATTTCAAGGAAGCTGCATGCAGCAAGCAGCCCAATTGACGCTGCCGCCATGTTCGACGAGCGCAAGGCAGTGACCGCGCGGGCTAGGGCCGCCCCAGTGGCAATTCCCGAAAGCCAAGCAAAGAGCCCGAGACCAACAGCGGCCTCGTCTCCACCGAGCGCCACCATGTATTCGCGAAGCAGGTAGACCTGTGTACCGAGAGCACTTGCGCCCAGCGCCGCAAAGAGTGCCGCGCTGCGCCAACGGCTTAGTTCAGGGCCTTGCGCAGCGTGGATCACATGTTACCTAAATCGCCGCTGAGCGCGAACCAAAGCCCAGGCGTTGCGACAGCGTGATCACTGCTCCACTCGGCCGCACCGAATACTTCTAGGGTAATTGATTCGCTGTCCCGCCGACGTTTGAACGCGGGAGACACTGCAGGATCACCGAGTAATTCGAAGAGCAGCCCCCAACGCGGCCCATGTATCAACCCACGATAACCAGCACCCTGGTGGGAAAGCTTTTCCACATTTGCGTCAAAGCTTATCGCAGTTACATCGTAACCAGCGACAACCCCGAGCCCCCACACACCTTTGGAGTAAAACAGCGTATCGGCGAGCAGCCCAGCACCATAAGCGTATCCAATTAGATTGGGGTTGCTCGTCTTGGCAGCCGCTCCTCCCCACGCAAGGGCCAATCGCAGACGCAGGGGACCTATCCAAGGACCTCCCCTAAATGCCAACATTGGCACCGCGGAGACGTCGTAGATACGGCGAAAGGGGACCAGCAGTTGAAACCCCATGCCGAGCGAGTAGTTGGGCAGACGCGTCCATTCCGGTGTGGTACGCAGCTCGACGATGGGA
Source organism: Myxococcales bacterium (assembly GCA_003154095.1). Taxonomy (GTDB): domain Bacteria; phylum Myxococcota_A; class Polyangia; order Polyangiales; family Polyangiaceae; genus FEN-1139. The sequence continues at coordinate 16,444 of PMCK01000128.1, forward strand.
ACACGCAGGCAAGTCGGCGCCTCGCCGTTACTGTGTAGGATTGGGATATCCAATACCGTCGGTTCGCGCAGCAACGTTGAGTCTTGTGGAAAATGATAGAAATATCCGCCCGATGTCGCGACGCTCTCGCCGAGTCTGCGGGTCCCGAGTCCAAGTGCCGATGCGGCTATACCTCCACTACAAGGTGGAGCCGCGCGTAGCGCCAACGAAGGAAACCCGGGACTAACATTCTGATCGAGGCGATACTGGCCAGAGATAATCACTGACGGGCCTGGAGTTGCGGTAATGCGGTTGACCTCGAAAGCCGCATCGCGAGACTTTGCCTCGTGTGCAACAGTGGGCCTATAGCCAATCGTCGTGACGCAGCCGCAAGCGAGATAGGCCAAGATCGCTGCCGCAACAATTCCTTCAATAGCCCGTAGCCAGCAAGACTGTTCCGTCACGCAGACAGGATAAGTCCTGAACCAAACGGCGCCTAGCGTATAGTGACGGCAATCGTTGCTCCGTGCCGCAATTGCCCCAAAAAGCCTTGTGTTAGGGGGCCATGTCGCGCATTTATCGTGGGCTTGTTCGCTTGGTAATAGGCTCCAATTACGATAAATAGCAACAAGCCCACTGCTACATGCCCCAGCAATTGGTGCGCCGGATCTTCACTGGCACAGTGCAGCATCAACACGAAATTGCCCACGGCTCCGCCCAGCATCGCAATCAGCGTAAGAAAATGCCGCCCGCGCCCCGCTCAGCTAGAACTCGAAGGATCCTGCTAGCCGACACCTGATTGCTAATAGCTNNGATATCTCAACCGGGGTCGGACGCGGTTCATGTTAACACAGTGTAATTGGAGAAGCCCGCTAGCCATGACTGCGGACGACAGACCCCAAGGTTTCCATAATGAATTCGTTACGCACTCGTTTCAGGTGCCACGATTGGGGAGTTCCCACGGCATCAGCAAGTAATTTTCGTGGTGGTGCCGAGAAACCCCCGTCTAGTGCTAGACGCGAGCCAGTCGATGCAATAGACTCCAATTCACAGATGAATTCCGAAGCTGAACCGGTGGCTAGAAGCACGCTTGGAGCGACTCCGCTTTTGCACGTGCTGGTCTCGCTTTTAGCACGGGAGGCTACTGGAACGTTGGTAATCGAGCCCCCCGCCGGCGAGCGAAGCGCGCTTTACATTGACGGCGGCATACCGACGAAAATCCGCACCTCCGAGCCTGTGGGCAGGCTCTCCGAACTTCTCGTCAGCTACGGGCAACTCGACTCGCGCACCGCCGTGGAGACTTACGACGAAGCCCGGTTCAATCAAGGGCTACATGGAAGGCATTTGGTCGAAAGGCAACTAGTCGATGAAGAGACGTTGCTGCAGACCCTTCGTGCGCAGCTGGCCTTGAAACTTGGGTGGGCCGCGGCGCTATCGCCGGATACGGCAATCGACCTCTACGAAAATGTAGATTTCCTTTCAAACTGGCCCAAAGGGCCCAACTTCGATTCGCCACTCGAGGCCATTTGGGCCATGGCGCGTAATCACGTTGACCTCAAGAGTGTGGCGTCAGTGTTGCGACAATTGGTCAATCGACCCTTGCGCCTGCACCCGCTTTCGCAGCCCAAGTGGTTTGGGTTCAACACCAGCGAGTACCGTGTAATCGAGTGTCTATTGGACGGTTCCGTTGATATGCAAGCGTTGATTCAACAAGTGCCTGTACCCGTCCGTGTTGTTCAAATAATGCTATATGTGTTGACTATCGCGCGACATCTCGACCTGGGGCAACGTAAGCCTCCAATTGGATTTTCGCTCAGCGGCAGCGGCCAGCGTCGGCGAGTCGACGTATCATGGACACCTTCTGTCGTCCGAGCTTCTCAAGGCAAGGACGAAAGCCCCATTGTTGCTGGGGCACCTGCCACGATACCACCCCAACCGCAGGAACAGAACAAGGCCTACCATACCCTCCAAGCGTTACATGCAATGCAGCGGGCAGAGTACTTTTTGGAGCGGCATAAGATGCTCGAAGCCGAAGCCGAGGCCAAAGTCGCCCTAGAACACGATCCAACTCAGCCCGAATGTCGCGCCCTGTACGCCTGGATTCAAGCCTGTAGACTTGGGGAAGGTGCCGATCTGCCGAAGATTCTAGATATCATGACAGAAGCGTTGGAACAGAATCCAGTTGAAGAAACCTTGCGTTTTCGCAGAGCGCGACTACTAACCCGGCTTGGAAATGTCGACGAGGCGATGCGCGATTTTCGGTTAATTGCCGAACTGAATCCGCGACACATCGATGCGCAACGGGAAATTCGACTATGGGAACTGCGAAACGGCAGCAAACGTTCCTTGTCGGGCGAATTTACGAGACCGCTCGGCAATCGCGCGAGCGAGCGTCCGCCGCCACCCGGGCTGTTTGGGCGAATATTCAAGAAGTCATGATATCAGCTGCCAGCCGGAACTTCGAAATCCAAATGGCTGATAGCTGCACGCGGACTACCCCCGAACGGCGTCGAGAATTCGAGCAAGCGCCCCTTCTCGAAGGTGGGCTTTGAGGTGCGATGCCCATCGGGTGATCCGATATTCGAGAGCAGCAGCAAGTTGCAGCGGGCGCTCCGGCAAATTTCGGCTGCGTCGCACCTCATTCAAGAATGAGCAGCGCCATTGATCCGAAGCCAACAGACCATGAACGTACGCACCTACAGCCCGATTGAAGCGCCAACCTAGATCCGCACCAAAGTCGCGAATCAATGGCTCCCCTTCGACGCCACAGAGCTCGGTTTGACCGTGGTGTATTTCGTAGCCGTGAAGCGGAATGCCAACAGTCGGCCAGGCGCTTTGCAGTGCACATTGGCGCACGATCTTGTCGAGCCCAAACGTCGTTCGCAACGGCATACATTCGAGGCCCACCCATTGCGCTGGACCGGCTTCGGTTCCCGCATTGTCTGTCAGTTGTGCACCCAACATTTGGTAGCCGCCGCAGAGCCCCAGAACCCAGGCACCCGTCGCGTAGGCATGCCTAACGGCATCCACCAAACCGGTCGCGGTAATGTGAGTCAGATCTCCAATTGTGGCCTTCGAGCCTGGCAGCACCAACAAATCCTGACTGCCAATAAGGCGGGTATCCGTGATCCAAGTTAATTGAACATCGGGTTCTGAAAGCAACGGGGCCAGGTCCTCAGTGTTGGCTACACGCGGATAAAGTATTGCACCAATGTGCAATTTATCGGGCTCCGGGGCAGCGTTAGTGGGAACACGGATTGGGCGGTCCTCTTCGTCGAGGCCATGCTCGAGGTAAGGCACGACCGCCAACACAGGCACGCCGCAGATCTGCTCGAGGATGGGAATGCCGTCCTCGAATAGGCTCATATCACCGCGGAAGCGATTGACGATGACACCTAGAACGCGGTCTCTGTCTGCACGCGGTAGCAGGTCGAGGGTTCCCTTAGCTTGCGCAAATACGCCACCCCGATCGATGTCGACTACGAGAATAATCGATGCATCGGCGTGACGCGCGGGTCGAAGATTGACAAAATCGCGAGACCAAAGATTGAGTTCAACCGGACTACCGGCGCCTTCGATCACTACTGCGCGATGCGCCGCGCGCAGACGGTCAAGTGCTTGCTCGGCAATCGCCGCAAGACTCGTCGTATCGGCAAAATAGTCCCGCGCATCCTTTTGCCCAATTGCCTTGCCCAAAACGACAATTTGCGCTCCCGTCGGACTAACGGGCTTCATGAGCACGGGCCCCATGTCAACCCTTGCCGTCTTACGACAGGCGAGCGCTTGAAGTATTTGCGCCCGGGGCATCTCCAACCCATCGGCAGTCGACCCAGCTTGGTTCGCCATGTTTTGGGCCTTGAACGGCACTGTGTCGATGCCAGCGTCAGTTAGCAATCGACATAGCCCCGCCGCAATCAAGCTCTTTCCCACGTCAGACGCACTTCCAAGCACGGCGAGAGCCGAACAATTCATCTGATCTTGGCTCATTATCGAATTTCTCGTCTGCCCACGGGGGGCGATCTGTAATTCAACAGGGATTGATTCGGCAACCCCTATGACATGCGAGGACATTGGCCGGCTTAGGCTTGTCGGCTGCCCTATGCTAGTGATAAGACGTTGTTCGTATGCAGCCTCCCTGCCGGACGAGCCCAGAATGTCCAGGCAAATTGCCAGGTTGGGCAAGAGCCGCCCCACACTTCCAGCGCAGCTGCGGCATGCTAATTTTAATGAGTTCAATTTACGGCTGCAAATCCAAAGCGACCGCGGAATGTGAAGCTCAGTTTCAAAACGCGCAGATTGTCGTGCAAAAGGAGTCCGGCTCTCCCGCAGGCTTGGATGTGAGCCTCGCAGCGGTTGATAAGGCCTTGGCAGCCTGTCGGGCCGCGGATCGACAAAAGGAAGTAGAGCAGCTTAGCCTCGCTCGCAGCTCGCTTGCAATGCATGTCGAACTCGTCAAGGACCGCGCAAGTCACCAGAAGCGCGTCAAACCCAATGCGGCCCAGCTTGATGAACTGGTAAAACATGGTGATCCCAATTGCCCCAAGGGTATGGCTTACAAGGCCGAAGGAAGTGATCGCCAGATTAGGTGCATCGGACTACAGCCGGTCCGTATGAATTGGGCAAAGGCTCGCGATTACTATTCGAGCCTCGGATACCATGTTGCTACTGCTGAAAGCCCGCCCACATTGCGGGCCGAGCATGGCTCCGAACTATTCATATTCACCTACACAAAGGTCGAGGATACGGGGCCGCCCCGTTGCCTAACTCTTTACCCCGAAGCTCAAATACCCTGGCAAGAGGCGGTGAGCCGCGCCACCGGCGCACCCATTCAAAAACTGAAGCTCGGCTCGCCCGTGCCAATGTCCGAGGGGGACATCCAAATGCGCGTCGACGAGGGAAAAGACAAGCTCATCATCTATCTTGGCATCTGCAAGCCCTGACGGCGAAACTCAGCTCGATTTATTCGAGTCTGTGATGGGCTTTTCGTCGCATAATTTGGCGTCTCCCAACCGAACTGAGCTCGATGTCTCGACAACGCTCATCAGCGAGGCGCGTTCCGTAATTTCGATTACGACGTGATTGGCAATCGCGGCCAGAGCTGAACCCACATTGAGGACTGTGCCGGCGTACTCTCGCTTCACGCCGTTGCGGTTCCCTTTGGCCAAAACTCCCTCCAATTACTGCAATCAGTACACAACCCACTGCAATACGGCAACGATATTTGAATCTTCAGGGTTGCTGCACGGACGGTCGCGTCAGCAGTTTGGTCGCAGCCCGCCGGACTATGGGGAATAGTCCAAACCCGAATTCCAATTGCCCGAAGAAACTTTCAAGACAATCATGGCCAGGCGACCCTAGGGGACAACCTACAATTTTGCAATTTAGGGGTCCGCGTATGTCTAAACCAGAGGCCTAATTTGCTTACGAATTTTCTTCACGAATGTCTGCGTGCAGGTACCGTGTTGAATCTCGTGGTCGATAATTTCGCGAATTAGTCTCGCCATTATTTCCTTGGAACAGCTGGGGCAACTCTGGACCTCATTGGCAAGCTGTGCCCCCGCATGGGATGCGGGCCAGGTTTGTTTGGGGGCCACGACTTCCTTATTCGCCTGACGGTGATGCGAAGGCTTAGTCTTGGTCACATCTCGAAACAGCGACTCTTCGCTATTGCGGCGCCCTGTGCCGTGACAAGATGGGCACTTGGTCGTAAGTCCAAACGAATTGCCGATACGGCCGTCGCCACCGCAGATGCCGCAGGAATCAGAGGACATGCGCTCTCCCTCTAGTTCTGGAGGGGCGGATCTTTCTATTCATCATGCCGGCCAGCATGACCCAGCCGGGCTCATCGGGAAAGGTAAGACTATCGATCTTACC